>JAYTOT010000073.1:0-13988 GCA_043747645.1 Pseudomonadota bacterium
GGCTGAGTGTCATGATTTTCAACCAAAGTTACGGCACGAGTCGGCTGAATTTGAACGAGCGAACCATCAAAGATTTTGCGCATGTCATAAGAGCCACCAGACTTGGAAGCTTGATAAAAATTGTTATGCAGTGGAGCATCGAAGAGTGATAAATTAGATTCGCCACTTGCATTTGTTTTATTAAGATAGTTGTCTAACAGCTGTGTGTCGTAAGACCAATACTCACCAACTGCAAAGAGGTCATTTTTATTTGATTTCTTTCGAATTTCTTTAATCCAGACGGGAATATATTCGGAACTGATATGCTTCACGGCGTCAATACGAAAGCCATCAAGTTTCGCTTCTTTTACATACCAAGTTCCCCAATCAATCATCTGGCCACGGACTTCTGGATGTGCAAAGTCTATATCTGCACCCATCAGGTAATCATAATTTCCATTTTCTAACGAAACATCCGGATTCCAACGTTTACCGTTACCTTCAATAAGGTAAATTTTACCTTGTTGTTTTCTTTTATCGTCCCAGTCAACGCCAGTAAAATGATAGGGCTCCCATTTAAAATCGGGTCCTGTATTTAAATTTGGATCTCTCGGGCGCCCAGGAAAATTAAATTTGACGTAGGCGTCAATAGAATATGGCGCACTTATAACTCGATTTCTGCTAGAAGGGTCTACTTCTTTCACTGTAATAGGAGTTGTGCCATCAGCACCGAGTTTATGATTCATAACAATATCAGCATAAACCTAGATTCCGTTGCTATGAAGCGTGTCAATGAGCTTCAAATATTCAGATTTTGTGCCGTATTTCGTTCTAGCTAAGTTAGAGTTTTTTTGCTTAAATTCTCCTAAATCCCATATATCATATACTCCGTATCCAACATCAAATTCAGATGATCCTTTGTATGCCGGTGGGAGCCAAACTGCAGTTATGCCCATTTCTTTGTATGCAGATGCTTTTTGTGTGAGTGCTTTCCAATGAACGCCCTCACCTGCAGTGTACCAATGAAACGACTGAAGTAGAACTCCATTAACATTGGAATTCAGTTCAATGTTATTTGCACTATCACTTTTTAATTCTGCCTCTTTTTTAGTATTAAATTTACGGCTTTGACATGCTGATAATAATGTCAATCCAAAACAAAATGCCAAAACACACTTCATAGATTTCATTGCGCCCCACTGTTTAATATATTTGCCGCAAACAAAGCAAAGTATTTCGATTGTCTTTCTCAATTACGAGTTTAACAACATGCTTCGACAAAATTTTGTATTTTAAATTGGTCAATTATTAAATGGTGGACCCGCCAAGAATCGAACTTGGGCTTCAGGCTTCGGAAACCTACGTGATATCCACTTCACTACGAGTCCAGAGGAGATGCATTTACACTGAGAGAGTCCAGCCCGCAAGTTGAATCGCTCAACTTAAATTACTATTGCACAATTGCATCACCGTAATAAACGAGCCACAGCAGGGATCCAAAATCTTTAGGCATGAGTTTACGGCCATTGTCACAGGCATCGAAGAGCATTTTTCGCTGCTCCGAGCTTGCCAACGACAAATCAATGCCAAGTTCTTCGCCTAAAATATTCCACAGTCGGAACATTTCACTGTCAGATAAAGTCAGTGCTTCGTTTTCACTCTCCCCAATGGGATGCGAAAGAATAGACTTTTCGAGGATGTCGCGAAACTCATTCTGTAGAATTTCAGGTCGCATGAATTCCTCCCTGAAGCCAAAAGTTGCTTAATACCTCTATTCATCTCTTTAATAAAGTCACTGCAGATACAACTCGGCCCAAATCCATTCCGCGACTGCCTTTAACAAAGACCAAAGAATTGTCTCCAAGGAGACTTGCAAATTCCGCAGGATTTTCAGCTCGAGATTTCCATACCAAGCTGCGGAATTTAGATTCTATTGTCCCATGGCGATTTTTGAGGGCTTCGTAAACATCTTTCATGGCATCACCGTAGAGACACAGATCAGTATTTTTCAATTTAGCGACGGAGTCGATGAGCAGCAGGTGCCACTTCTTTGACTCAACTCCTAAATCAAGCATATCGCCCAAAACGACAAGCTTAGGTAACAATTCCCATTCAGGAACTGCCAAACTCGCCAAGCCAGCCTCCATACTTGAAGGGCTGGCATTGTAGCAATCATCGTACAAAGTAATGCCATTTAAAATTTTTGTTACTTTAGAGCGCATTTCGGGCGGAACAAATGTTTCCCATCCTTTTTTTAATTCGTCCACTGTCAAACCGGAGCTCAAAGCTGCCGCACATGCTAATGCAAAATTTTGGACGTTGTGGAGGCCCGGTAGGGGAACTGTCAATTCAAATGTGCTGTTTTCTCCGTCGATTTCAGATTGGCTTTTTCCTGAATTTGCAACAGATTGAGATTTCCACAAGAGCAGTACATGTGAACTCTCGGCATTATTTTTGACCACCTGATAGACTAAATGATTGCACTTTCTATTCAATTGATTGTATTTAGAATCCAGGAAATCGTCGGCATTTTTGCCACCTGAGATTTGCTCAAATGCAGCTAAATTTTGGATATTTAAAACCCAAGAGTCGCCACGGACAGATGCACCAACAAGTTTAAACTTTTTTGATGCATCTGAAATATCAGCCCTTTTATTCCACAGATATTCATCGTCCAATTGCCAAATTCGAGCTTTGAGCGGATTTCCCATTGTGAAGAGTTTATATTCTTCTTCCTGCCCATTTTCCCAAGTTCCTAGGCCCGCCAAATGCTCTGGCCCCATGGCCGTCAAAAGAACTATATCGGGCTGGCAAATTGAAACATGACTTTCCATAGCGCCTGTTTCGTCGATGCCAATTTCAAGCACCAATGAATGGATGCTACTGTTGCTTGAATGCTCACGCTTGCACAATGTGAGAGCCACGCCCAAATATCCATTCTGGCTTTTTTCGGTGCGACTCACATTTTCGGCGTAGCCCCTGCATTTTTTTTCGCCACTATTTTTATCAATACTATCTTTCTGTGGTGGTGCTTTACTCGCTAATATTGCCGCTAGCATTTCTTTTGTTGTTGTTTTTCCGTTGCTGCCGCCAATTCCAAAAACAACGTAATTATTTTTTCCTAGGAGCGAGCGAAATTCTTTTGCCAAATTCCGAAATCCAGTTAAAACACTATCAACTTTTATACAGCGGGCTTTAAAATCATCAGATAAATTTTGGTAACCAGGCCATGTTTTTTCAACTAAAGCAATGACATTTTCTATTTTTAACACTTGTGAAATAAAATTATGACCATCAAAATTATCGCCTTTAATGGCAACGTACAATTCGTTTTTTTTAATGCTGCGACTGTCGTTTGTGGCGCCAAAAATTTCCAAATCTCTCAATTTTAGATTTGAACATTCTCCGCCACAAGCATTTACAACTTCTTGAGCATTCATTGGCCACACAAATCACCTCACAGTCATGAATTTCTTCAAATATTTAATGTTACTTCACCTACAAACAGAAGTCCTGTATGAGGGTGTCAGACCCTGAGACAGACTTCGCCTCAAAGGAAACTTTTATGGAAAACACCACGCTTCATACTCTCGCCAACAAAGTTCGATTTGTAACTGCCACCGCACTTTTTGATGGGCACGACGCAAGCATCAACATCATGCGCCGACTTTTGCAGCAGGGCGGAGCGGAAGTCGTTCACTTGGGTCACAACAGAAGTGTCAAAGAAATTGTCGACGCCGCCGTGCAAGAAGACGCTCAAGCCATTGCCATTAGCTCGTACCAGGGCGGGCACATGGAATTTTTTAAATACATGCGCAATATGCTCAACGATTTAGGCCGAACCGATATGAAAATATTCGGTGGTGGCGGCGGAGTTATTATTCCAACCGAAATCGATGAATTACACAAAGCTGGTGTCACTCGCATTTACTCGCCCGACGACGGTCGCAAATTAGGGCTCACGGGAATTATATCGGACATGCTTGAGCGCTCCGATATTTCACTTAACAATTGGCCCAAAAATTGGGAGCCACAAGAGGTTTCAATACGCAGCGATAAATCTTTCGAGACTCTGCGATTGGCAAGAGCACTCACACTCCTAGAAAACAAATCAAATGCACTTCCAGCGGCCATAAATAAGCAAATGTTAACGGGAAAAAGAACTGCAACGCTTGAATCAGCAGGAATCAATCACACCGCGAAACATCCTCTAGTACTAGGCGTCACCGGCACTGGTGGAGCAGGAAAAAGCAGCTTAACCGACGAAATTATCCGGCGCTTTCTGCTGGAATTTCCGCAATGTCGCCTCTGTATATTTAGTGTCGACCCTTCTAAAAAGAAAACTGGCGGAGCTCTTTTGGGCGACCGCATTCGCATGAATGCCATTAGTCACCCCAATGTTTTTATGCGCAGTTTTGCTACGCGCGGTAGCAAAAGTGAACTATCGCATGTTACCGATGACGCTATTAGCCTTGCTCGGGCAGTTGGATTCGATTTAATTATTGTCGAAACCAGCGGTATTGGCCAAGGCGACACTGGAATATTGGGAGTGAGCGATTTAGCTTTATACGTTATGACCAGCGAATACGGCGCCGCAACTCAACTTGAAAAAATAGATATGCTCGATTTTGCCGACTGCATTGCAATCAATAAATTCGACAGGCGCGGGTCTGAAGACGCTCTGCGCGATGTACGCACGCAAATTCGCCGCACACGTTACCAAGGGCGCCACATGCAGGAAAACGACTATCCAGTTTTTGGCACCATTGCATCAAAATTCAACGACGATGGCGTTAATGCTCTATATAGAGAACTCACTATTTTATTAGACCAACGTGGAAAAACAGAAGTATGGAAACCACGACTCAACTTGCCAATTTCTAAAAAATCTTCTTATGTGTCGCCTATTATTCCGCAATCTCGCACGAATTATCTGAGTGAAATTGCTCTTACTGTGCGCAATTATCACAGCGCCACAAATCAATTTGCAAAAACAGCCACAGAGGCGCAAGCACTCTCACGCAGCATGTTACTTTGCAAATCCGATGCAGCGCGCAACGAACTCACCGAAATTCAATTGCAAAAATGGAACTCTCTTCAACCAGAGTTTCAAAAATTCCTCACAAACTGGCAAATTTTCTGTGCCAACTACCGAGGCGACACTTATAAATACCAAGTGCGCGGAAAAACATTCGAAGTTCCTACCACCACAAAATCGCTTTCGGGCCTTAATATACCTCGCGTTTCTGTTCCAAAAACCGAAGAATGGGG
Organism: Pseudomonadota bacterium; assembly: GCA_043747645.1. Taxonomy (GTDB): domain Bacteria; phylum Bdellovibrionota_B; class Oligoflexia; order Silvanigrellales; family Silvanigrellaceae; genus JAYTOT01. Next base: position 5,251 of record JAYTOT010000073.1, read on the forward strand.
CGATATTATTCGATTTGCACGCAGCGAAAACGTTCCCGGTTCGTTTCCGTTCACTGCGGGAGTATTTCCATTTAAACGCACAGACGAAGACCCCAAACGCCAATTTGCGGGTGAAGGCGGCCCAGGACGCACCAACAAACGATTTCATTATCTCACTACAAACGAGCCTGCAAAGCGCCTTTCTACGGCTTTTGACAGTGTGACTCTCTATGGCGAAGACCCGCACGAAAGGCCCGATATTTTTGGAAAAGTAGGCGAAAGTGGTGTGAGCATTGCTTCGCTCGACGACATGAAATTATTGTTTTCTGGTTTCGATTTGTGCGACATTAACACCAGCGTGAGTATGACTATTAATGGTCCTGCACCCATTATATTAGCTTACTTTGTAAACTGCGCCATCGATCAACAGGTCGATAAATTGGAATCTGAGAAAGGTCGAAAACTCACTCTCGAAGAATGGCAAAACACAAAATCACAAACTCTGCAAAAAGTGCGCGGCACGGTTCAGGCCGACATTTTAAAAGAAGATCAAGCACAAAATACTTGCATTTTTTCGACTGATTTTGCCCTAAAAATGATGGGCGATATACAGTCGTATTTTATAGACCACGATGTTAAAAACTATTATTCCGTGAGCATCTCTGGTTACCACATAGCCGAAGCAGGTGCGAACCCAATCACCCAAACGGCTTTCACTCTTGCAAACGGATTCACATACGTTGAATATTACCTGAGCAGAGGTATGAAAATAGACGATTTTGCCGGAAATTTAAGTTTCTTTTTCAGCAATGGCATGGACCCAGAATATAGTGTTATTGGCAGAGTCGCACGTCGCATTTGGGCTATTGCCATGCGAGATCGCTACAATGCAAACGATCGCTCACAAAAATTAAAATACCACATTCAAACCAGTGGTCGCTCGCTCCATGCTCAAGAAATTGATTTTAACGATATCCGCACTACGCTGCAAGCTCTTTTAGCAATTTCAGACAATTGCAATTCATTGCACACCAATGCATACGACGAAGCAATTACCACTCCCACAGAAGAAAGCGTACGCCGTTCCATGGCCATTCAGCTTATTATAAATCGAGAATTTGGTGCGAGCAAAAATGAAAATCCTGGTCAGGGTTCGTATTTTATTTCGCAACTTACAGACGCTGTTGAAGACGCCGTAATAGAAGAATTTGACAGAATTTCTGCCCGTGGTGGCGTTTTGGGCGCTATGGAAACGCAATACCAACGTGGAAAAATTCAAGAAGAAAGCCTATACTACGAAACACTTAAACACACAGGCGAACTCCCCATTATTGGCGTCAATACCTTTATCAATGCGCGCCAAGACGAAATTACTGCAAATATGAAAATTGAACTTGCCCGCGCCACCTATGAAGAAAAAACAGATCAGCTGACCCGACTGGCAAATGTTCAAAAGCAAAATGCAGAAAAAATTGAAGCTTCACTTAAAATACTGCAGCAAAAAGCCCTCGCAGGTGCGAATATTTTTGAAGAACTTTTAAATACCACTCGATTTGCATCTCTGGGTCAAATATCTAATGCTCTTTATGCTGTGGGAGGACAATACCGCCGTGCTCTCTAATCAAAAAACAAAAAAAAAACCATCGCGTAAAAACAGCGACCTCATGCTTTCGCGATTAGAATTTGTCGAATCGCCCAATGTCACTTATCGCGACCCGAGTTTTCCTATAGTCCTCAAAAAGGGCGCAGGAATGCACGTGATAGATGTTGATGGCAATAAATATCTCGATTTTACGGCCTGCTTTGGCGTTCTCGCATTGGGCCACAGGCCACCCTCTACCTTAAATGCGCTGCGCAAACAGTGTGCTCAACTCATTCACGGCATGGGAGATGTGCATCCCACGGAATCAAAAATAAAACTTTTAGAATCTTTGGCACGAATTTCGCCCTATAAAAATGCTCAAAGTATTTTGAGTTTATCGGGCAGTGAGGCCATCGAAAGTGCTTTAAAAACTGCTATGCTAGCCACGGGCCGCGAACGATTTGTGAGCTTTGCCGACGCCTACCATGGGTTGCAATTTGGACCGCTTGCACTCAACAACCGCAAGCATTTTACGGAAGGATTTGAATCCTGGATTCAGCCCGGGAAAAACTTGGTAATTCCATTCCCGTGGGAAAATCCTACAAAAACCTGCGGCAATACCAGAATTAATCTCGATCAATTTATTCTCGAAAATGGATACGTGACCGAAACTGAATCACTCAAAAAACTAGAAGAAGCTCTCAGAGACAAAAGCATTGCCGCTTTTATTCTTGAACCGTTGCAAGGGCGCGGCGGAGAACGCTGTTTTCCCGAAAAATTTGTTCAAAAATGCGTATTACTTTGTCATAAATACGGAACCCTGGTTATTTTCGACGAAATATTTACGGGTTTTGGGCGCACTGGTCAGCTATTTGGATATGAATTGCACGAAGTAGTGCCCGATATTTTATGCATAGGAAAAGCCCTTGGAGGAGGCCTCCCGCTCAGTGCCTGCATTGCGGATGCAAAAATCATGGCGCATTGGGGCAAATCTACGGGCGAAGCCCGCCATACATCTACGTTTTTAGGGCACCCTTTAGCTTGTGCAGTGGCTCTCGCGACCATCGCAGCTATTGAGAGACAATTGCCAAATACCCAAAAAGAGCTCAATCAAATTGAGGTTTTATTCAATAGATTCATTCAAAAATGCACCCAAAACGGACTGTCTGAGCATTTTCCGTTCCATTTGCGAGGCCAGGGGCTCATGCGAGGCCTCTGGTTTCATTCGCAAAAATACGGGTTTGCAGCTCAATTGGCCACGTTATTGCTCGAAAAGGGTCACATTGTTTTGCCGTCAGGAGCAGATGGCCGGGTACTGGCCCTTACTCCGCCGCTTAATATTAAAGCCCATCAAATTGGATTGTTACTTAAATCTCTCACCGAAACACTTTTTGTGTTGAATCCCCAATAGAAACTGGGATAAGGAAACAGAATCAAATTGAAACGACTTCCAATGGAGCCCACCGTGAAAGTTTCAGCAAAATTATTAAGCGTTTTTTCGGCTGCCATAATGAGTTTTTCTCTGCTCAATTGCTCTGGAATACATTCTATAGATCCCGTCAAAAAGGCTACATCGCACTCTTCTTTGGCAAAAACAAATGCAACGCATGGTCTCTATAGCGGATGCTACAACGACGAGTTTAAGGCCGCCACTTACCTTCCAAAATCGTGCAGAACTTCTATTTTAATGTACCACGAAGTCACCTCCGTGAGTCCTCAAAAACTTGGGCCCACGGCACTTTCAAATTCCATTACAATAACGCAATTTCAAAAACATATGGACCTGATATCTGATGCAAAAATTCAGACAATCACACCGTTTGATTTAGAAAACTGTTTGCAGAATCACGAAAACGCTGACCCTAAATCGCGTCGTCCGTTGCCAGCAAAATCTGTGATGCTAACTTTCGACGATGGGTACGTTGGAAACTACAAAAATGTACTTCCCTATTTGATTGAAAAAGAATTAAAAGGACAATTTTTTATTCACACAAGCTATGTGGGTAGCCCACAATCCGAAGTTGGCGGAAAAATTTCAACCTTTGAAAAAGGGAGCTGGGACAACTGGAAAGAAACGGAACAATCCGGCTTTGTCTCTGTGCATGTGCATACTGCAACCCACGCTAATTTAGTTTCAATTTCAAATTCACCCGAAAAGCTTGCAAAAGAACTTGTAGATTCAAAAGCAACAATGGAAAAAATGCTGGGCACAGAAAAAAGATATATGGCTTATCCCTACGGTGCTCACAATGCCGCAGTTGTAGATGCCGTTAAAAAAGCCGGATACCACATGGCATTTTCGGTCAATCCCAATTCGGGCGGCGCCCATATTACTGAGCAAGATAAGCTTTTTTACAGTCTCCCCCGTTTGGGAATAAATCGTGGTTTAACCGATTTATGTTTTAAAGATGCTCTTTATTATGAATAAGTAACGTTATTTTTTCATGCGCGTCACTAGAACTAAATTACCTTTTGCATCATCAAACTCTTCAACATTGTTTATTCCAGCCTCGCGCTCTATATTTTGAGCAGTTAAATTTCGATTTCCTTCATTTTGATCTACAATCACATATAAAATAAGCAATTCTTTTTCGGTACTTTTAAAATAAATTTCAACCGCCCCTCCAAATTCCGAATGAGTCGTTTGAAAAACACATTCGCTGTATTTTCCTATTGTAAATCCACCTTTTAAAAATCTTGGGTCGGGTAATTTATCTGCGAGTTCATCGTATTTTAAAGGGTAAGTTTTCTTCTTTATTTCGGCTTGCGGCACTGCTACACTTTTTTTTTGTGCTTCAGTTTCATTTTTTTGAAGTCTCGCTCCCTCAATTTCCGACGCGCCCGCTGGTTGAAGGTTAAACTTCTGATTGAAAGAAGTGTACGCAACACCTGACTGTGAGGAGTCTTCAAAATCGCTCCAAAAATAAGCACCTATACCCGGTAGGATGGTTAGAACGAGAATAATCGACCGCCGGTGGGTTACTAAAAAACCAGCATTTTTGCGGTTTTCTGGAAGCAATTTGACTTTTTTTAAAAACATTGGGACTCCTAGCTCCGCAGAGTGGCAGCTTGACACAATCTATCCTAAGATGCCGCAGCTTTGGGTCCCCAGCGTTGGGTGGCCAGCCTTTACAGCCAGAGGAAAATCATGACTCACCCTTCTCCCCTCACCCATTTAAACGACGATGAGAAACTCTTTTTTAACACGGTACTCGATTTCGCTCGCAAAGAAATCGGACCCAAAGTCAGCGCAATGGACGAGGCTGAAACCTTGGATGCAGGACTCATTAAAAAGCTCTTCGAACAAGGCTTTATGGGTATCGAAGTTCCAGAAAAATGGGGCGGCACAGGTGGCACTTTTTTTAATGCCATTCTTGCCATTCAAGCACTTGCTCAAGTTGACCCTAGCGTAAGTGTCTTTGTAGATGTGCAAAACACACTTGTTGAAAACGCATTTATGAAATGGGGAACGCGCTATTTGCAAGAAAAATATTTAACAATGATGTGCGCAGGCAAAGTGGGATCTTATTGCCTCACGGAAGCCAACAGCGGCTCCGATGCCTTTGCTTTAAAATCCCGTGCTTGGGACGAAGGTACTCACTATCGCATCACAGGTAAAAAAGTATTTATTACCAATGCCAAAGAAGCAGATGTGTTTTTGGTTTTTGCAAATTTAAATCCCGAAGCGGGCTACAAAGGTATTACAGCATTTGTAGTAGAAAAATCGTTTCCCGGATTTTCTGTTGGAAAAAAAGAATCTAAACTTGGCATTCGCGCAAGCAGCACATGCGAAGTTATTCTAGAAAACTGTATTGTTCCCAAAGAAAACGTAATGGGTGAAATTGGCAAAGGTTACAAAATTGCCATTGAAACTCTGAACGAAGGACGCATCGGCATTGCTGCGCAAATGCTTGGCCTCGCTGAAGGTGCATTCAATCAGGCAGTAAAATATGTGAAAGAACGTGAACAATTCGGCAAAACTCTGTCTGGTTTTCAGGGCGTGCAATTTCAAATTGCTCAAATGAGTGTAGATATTGAAGCCTCGCGACTCATGGTTTACAACGCTGCAAGGCTCAAAGATTCTGGACTTGAATTTGTAAAAGAAGCCGCCATGGCTAAGCATTTTGCTAGTAATGTTGCCGAAAAAGTAGCAAGTCTAGCCCTTGAACTTCATGGTGGATACGGATTTATCAAAGAATTTCCCGCAGAAAAGTTTTACCGCGACGCAAAAATTGGTAAAATTTACGAAGGCACCTCAAACATGCAATTGCAAACAATTGCAAAATTTTTCATATAATCAATTGAATTTCAGGAGTGTTTCATGAATACGAAATCTGCAACTGTACGCTTAGTTTCTAGCCTCAATGTATTAGTTTCCACAATAATTTGCTCATCCGCATTTGCGCAACAAGCTGCAGATGCACCGGTTCAAACAGCTGGCACTGCAACTGCAGGCTCCGCATTGGGAAACCCCGCATGGATGCAAATTCTGTTATTTGGCGGAATGTTCTTTTTTATGTGGCTCTTTATTTTGCGCCCCCAAGCTAAAAAACAAAAAGAACACAAAACGTTTCTAGATTCTCTCAAAACTGGTCAAGAAGTAATCACTTCTGGCGGACTCATTGGTAAAATTTCTGCAGTTTCCGACACCGTTGTCACTGTAGATTTAGGAACCAGTAGCGTTCGGGTTTTAAAGAGCGCAATTTCTGGAGAATTAGGCCACACTCCTCCGCAGCAGTCTTAAAAAAAATATGAATAATAACGAACCTCAAAGTTCTGAATCAAAATATGTACCGCAGCGCGTTCCTTCGCCTTCGCGAAGAACACACATGTTTAAAACGCCACGCGCTTTTAGTTCATTTTTATTCCCAGATTCTGGAGGCGTCGACGAGCATGGCCAAGGCAAACACACTTGGTTGCAAGTGTTGTGGCTCACAGGTGTCGATTATTTTTCTACCTTAGGATACCAACCAGGTATTGCACTAGTTGCTGCTGGCGCCCTAGCCCCAATTGCAACTGTTTTGCTCGTACTTGTCACGGTTTTTGGCGCTGTTCCTACATACCGCCAAGTTGCAAAACGATCTTTTGCTGGCCAAGGTTCCATCTCTATGTTGGAACGGTTGCTTAAAGGATGGCGTGGCAAAGTTTTTGTTTTGTTACTTTTAGGATTTGCAGCAACAGATTTTGTAATCACAATTACCTTATCGGCCGCCGATGCTGCAGCACATATTGTCGAAAATCCTCATTTTGCTCTGTATTTTGGCCACGGAAAAATGGTCATCACTCAAGGCCTTCTCGTTTTACTTGCAGGCGTTTTTATTGCTGGATTTTCTGAAGCAATCGGCATGGCAATGTTTGTTGCTGTGCCATATTTAGCGCTTACAATAGTTGTGCTTTTGCGCTGCATCTATGAAGTCAGTTTGCACCTCGACCTCATTACTTATTGGCTGAAGGCTCCTGTTTTTCAGACAAATTGGACAGGTGTTTTGCTGGCATCGGCTCTTATTTTTCCAAAACTTGCCTTAGGTATGAGTGGATTTGAAACAGGCGTTTCTGTAATGCCCCTTATTTCAAATGCGCGCGACAAATCTAATACAGGTCGTCCAGAATTCCGCATCATGGGAACAAAAAAATTACTCATGACCGCGGCTTTAATTATGTCCGGATTTTTATTGGTTTCTAGCCTTTGTACAACTCTTTTAATCAATCCGTCACTTGCCGAAACCGGCGGCGAAGCCAATGGTCGGGCTATTTCTTACTTAGCACACCAATATTTAGGCTCGGTTTTTGGAACTATTTACGACGTTTCAACAATTAGCATTTTGTGGTTTGCTGGTGCATCAGCCATGGCTGGGTTACTCAACTTAATTCCAAGGTATTTACCCCGATTCGGCATGGCACCTCATTGGCTTGAACACCGTAGGCCACTGGTCTTAGTTCTTCTAGTCGTTTCAATGATTGTTACTTTTGCATTTAAGGCCGATGTAGATAGCCAAGCCGGAGCCTATGCTACAGGGGTTTTGGTATTAATGTTGTCTGCAGCTTCAGCAGTTGCGCTTTCATTTGCAAAAGAACACCGCGCTACGGGAAAAAAAGGATTCTCTGGAAAATCAATTTATTTCTGGATAGTGTCTGGCGTTTTTGCATTTACACTCATCGATAATGTTATCGAACGCCCTGATGGCATAATTATTTCTGGTATATTTATTTTCACTGTTCTCTTGTTAAGTTTTGTAAGCCGCTGGATGAGAGCATCGGAATTGCGCGTCGAAACTCACAAATTTCTAGACGAAGAATCGCAGAACCTGTGGGATACTGTTTGCAATAAAAAAATCAATTTAGTGCCAATTTCCACTCACGATCCAATTTGGCGTCAACGTCGTGAATCCATGATTCACAACTACTACAAAGTTCAAGACGACCTCGCTTTTTTAACTGTTCATTTAAAAGACGACCGGAGTGAGTTTTCTGCTCCACTCAAAATAAGTGTGCGCCGTTCAGAATCAGACCACTATTACCTTATTGACGTTGAAGGCAGTGTCGCCATACCAAACACAATTGCTTACATCAGCGAACAACTCGACCCCATCGCTATTTATTTAGGATTAGCTCGCAAAAACATGATGGCACAAGCAATTTCACACGTGTTATTTGGCGAAGGAGAAATTGGGCTCATCACATACAAGGTTCTCGTTCAATATTGGGAATCGACATTAGAAGACGATGTGCGTCCAGTCATATTTCTCATGAGCGAGTGAAGTCCTATGTCTCCCTTTCTCAATCATGCTGTGTTGCTAAAGAACTTTAAGCAAGCATCCTGACAATGTATTAAAATCTGTGTATGATTTTTTGGCTCTGTGAAACAGAAATGATACGAGACACCATCAACATCCAAAAGCGGTATTTGCCGTTCTGATTTTGATTTTATTGCGCTTTTTGTTTTGCTAAGAACTTATTTCCTTTAAGCATTTAACAGGTGATACCAATGCTCAAAACTTCTCGAAACAGTCCGCTGCCAGTTATGTGGTGGGTCAAATTTGGTCTCATTGTACTGGCACTTATTTTTGGAATTTCTTTCACACTGCCTACATTTTTAGGCGACCCTAAAGACTGGCCACGCGATAAAAGCGAAGTTGCAGACGAACCAGGGCGCCCCGTTCACTGGTATCATCGCGTT
>JAYTOT010000074.1:0-7527 GCA_043747645.1 Pseudomonadota bacterium
ATCTGCAAAATTTGTAGAATCGAATTCAAAAGTAATTTTACCTTTTTGCCCCGGCAAAAATTCTACCGAAGGCTCAACGCGAGTGTTGACACATCCGCAAGTGGCATGAATGCTGCGCACATGCAAAACACCTTTGCCTGCATTTACAAATTCAAAGGAATGAGCCACTCGCGAACCGCGTGTAACGGTTCCAAAATCGTGCCGCACCGCAGTAAATTCAATGCGCCCAGGAACCCCTTGTAACGGGTCCGGTGCTACAGTTGTGGAAACGGCTGCCGCAGTTGCTTGAACCATTGGGGTTGCGGTTTGCTCAGGAGAAACTGCATTATCGTTAGCCCAAGCCATATTTAAAGGAACAAGTGAAACAATAAATACAAACGATTGAATGAGGGGCGATTTGTGCATGTTGTGACCTCCGGAGTGCTATGTTACACAGTTCACTCCAGACACTCAAAGTTCTTGCACATCGTTCTCTAAATACTTACAGTATTTTTGAATGTCGCGTTTTTTTTGACGCTCAAAACATTAACTTTAAATCTCTCAAAAGGAATTTTTATTTATGACTTGTGAAACAAAAGCAAAGCTTCAGGCAGACATTAAAGAAGCACTCAAAGCCGGTCAAAAAGAAAAGCTTGGAGTCTTGCGTCTCCTTTTTACCGAAGTGCGCAATGCAGAAATCAACGATTTGCAAACCCCAGGCCGCGATCGCACCGAAGCCGAAGCAATTGCAGTTTTGCAGGCGTATCAAAAATCTATGATTAAAACTCTGGCAGAATACCCGCTTGATCGTCAAGCTCCGCTAAAATTTGAAATTGCAATATTGGCTGAATATTTGCCAAAACAAATGTCGCTTTCAGAAGTTCAAGCAGAAATTTTAGTCACCTTAAAAACGAGCACAGAGCGTAATTTTGGTGCACTCATGAAAATTTACCAACCACAATTCGCCGGTCGGACCGATGGCAAAACTGTCTCCGAAGCCATTAAAGCAGCTCTCACACAAATATAATTCAGGTCGCCCAAATGTTTTCATCTCACCCTATTCGTTCGCGACTGCTCTTTGCTGCGCTCACAGGTTTGCTTGTGGCAGCCGGTTTTCCTGGTCATCATTTTCCGACTTTAAGTTTAGGATGGTTGTTACCTTTGGCATTTGTGCCTCTTTTTGTTTGCATCGACACACTGCCTATAGGCACAAGTTTATCGGGCCGGCGCACTGGATTTGCTAAAATATCTGGACTTCGTCGTGGCGTTCAGGCCTTTTTATTATGCTGGATATCCGGTATAGTAATGACCTCTTTTGCTTTTTATTGGATCACATACCCGGCTATTTTATTTGGTGGAATTCCTCAAACTTTTACTTACGCTGGATTTAGCCTTTATTGTTTGCTTGCTGGATTGTTTTTTCCGACCGTTCTTTCGCCATTTATATTAAATGCCGTTCGTGGAGCCAAACGAGGCCAGCGACCACTACCAATATTAGCCATGGCAATTGTAAGCACAGTATTCGAAATTATTGCCCCCCGATTTTTTCATTGGTCTTTGGGCAGCCTAATGCATTCTGTGCCCGAAATTAACCAAATATCGAGTGTTTTTGGGTTCTCGTTTATTTCGGGAATTATTATTTACACCGGCGCATTAGTCGCACATTCTTTCACGAGTCAACCACGCAGCCCAGGAAGAGTTTTTTCAACTTTTGCGAGTCTTATTGGTATTTGGGGCGGACTTTTTGGATGGGGATACTGGCGCATTCAATCTGTATCTTCTGAATTATCAGCTGCACCCACAACGCGCATCGGATTTATTCAGCCTAATTTTACATTTGCCGAACTCTCTAGCAATGCCACACGCCCCACCGATGCACAGCAAATGAGTTTGCAAACATTGCTCAATATGAGCGAAAATTTAGCGAATAAAGCGTCCGGAGATCGCAAGTTAGATCTCATTGTCTGGCCCGAAAGCGTTGCCCCCTCCGACTTTCATTGGTCAAAAGAGCAGCTCGAAGTCACAAAAACGCTCACCAAACGCATTGGCGTTCCTATATTAGCTCAGGCCATAGAATTCGATTCGGAAGACTTGCAAAAAAATGGCTTCCGCAACGCCACTATGTATTCTAATAGTTTTTTGGTTCGCCCAGACGGATCACGCAGTGCTTCTTTCCGAAAATGGTTTCCCATTCCCTTTGGTGAAATGGTTCCGGGCGAACAATATTTTCCAGCGTGGGGCGATTTTGTGCGCAATCGCGTAGGCAATACCAGCAAAGTAGGTATTGGTACTTCATACGATGCGTTACCTTATAGCCCCGATTTTTATATTGCACCACTCATTTGTTTCGACTCAATTTTACCTTCGTTACCGCGACAACAAGCTCGTTATGGCAAGGCTTCTATTTTTGTAAATCAGGCCAATTTTGTTTGGATGGACGTGAGCAATGCTGGGCTTGAATTTGCCGAAATCGACCGGTTTAGAGCCATTGAAAACGGTCGCAGTATACTCCTTGCAGCAAACACTGGCCCTTCAATTGCCTTCGATCCCATTGGCAGAGCGCTCATGAGTAGTACAAAAACTATGGGTCAAGATGCAGGATGGGTAGACATGCCCGTGTGGACCGAAACCACTTTGTACTCACGCTGGGGCGATTCGCCCCTTTTAATTGCGGGCATTGTTGCAGCAGTAGCGCTACTGATTGCTGCAAATAGAGGTTACAGACGAGCTTCTTAAATCCACTTTGTGTTTTTGAATCGACCTAAAAAAACAGTCAATCAATTTCTATAAATACCGGCGAAGTTTGAGTGTAATATTTCCCTTTTTTTCCCTGATACAATCTCACATACACGGAATTTAATTTATTTCTGTTCAATAGAGCTCGATTTATTAAAAACGAAAACTCTCCAGCTTCTCCCTCTGGAATAATATTTTTTGTCATGTTGAATTCTTTTTGTTGACCTAAAAAAGCAAACAAACCGCGCTTTGGTAATATTTTTTTAAGAAACATTTCCCACAAAAAAGAATCGCTTTGTTGTATTTCATTCTCTAAAATATTTTCAGAAACTTCATCCTGCTCTTCTAGCGCAGTGTGGCTTCCGTGAAAATAAAATTGCAAGCTGCCCTTTTGTTCACCGTTTACCATCACTTCAAATTTAAAAGGCATTTTGTTCTGATGTGGCTGAGCATAACGTACTTTAAATGGCAATCCAGAATGTGCAATATCTTGTTCCTTTAAATGCGCTCCCATATTCACCCACGAACCATCTTTTTTTTGGGCATTCATTGCCAATAAAAGAGATTCGTTTTGTGTTGCGTAAAAATTTCGATTGCGCAAACCATTCATTAATGCCTTTTGCGTGAGCTCCGGCATAGACACAGCTATGCGCGCCGCATCTTGAATTCCACCATTGCCATTGTGACTGTCTTGCGAAGCAATGGCCCCAGGGAGCCAACCGCGATGGAGCGCCAAATTGTAATAAGATATTTTATTGTCGAAACCTTTAAGGTATGGCTTATACATGCCAGCATGAATCACTTCTAGGCCAATAAGTTTATTTGAGGCCTTTGAATTGAATTCAAATTTTAAAAAATCGGTCTGCGACCGGTATTTGTGAAATCCGGGATGTGCAAAAATTGCCAAAGCATTTTCTTGTTTGACCTCACTCAGCCAGTTATAAAACCCAGTGAGAGTTGGCTTTTCAAAAGAATTCACGTATTCGTTTGCGCCAATAACCACATAGTGCCCTAAAAATGTATTGCTGTATTCAAAACCTACCAGGGGCAAAAATTCTGGTGTTGCAACTTGTAGGGCAATTTTATGTTGATTATTCCATGCCTGTCTGTTTTCAAACAACCAATATTCAGAATGGTCTGTGATGGCATAAAAATCGAGATGCGCCACATCGCGAGCTTGTTCAAACGCCTCTTGCGGGCTGCCTAAGCCATCGGAATCTGTTGTGTGCGCATGTAAAAGACCAAAATAGACAGGCTGACATGGCGCTAAACTCACGCACAATTGTTTTTGATTTTTAAATTCCGCCTCTTTATAATCAATTCCCACAATTGAGGAGTATTGGTACATGAGACCGTCGAGTGATGTGCGCGTTTGCAAATAACTTCCGTCGTGTGGCCAAGCATATGGAAATAGTGTCTGTAAATTATAACGCCATTGAATTTCTGGTTGCGCTGAAGTTTTAAAAATATCTTTTAATGGCAAATCGACATACTGAATTTGAATTTGCTGCGCTTGTTTTTTTTGAATCCCATTGTCATTACAGGCCATGAACATGACAGAAACACCAAGGCATGCAAAAATAAATTTCATGGGGTTCAGCTGCATCATAAAAAAAATAAGACTTTCGATTGAGAGGCACGCAAAAAGATTATGAACTCGTTCTTATCAGATTTCAAAGGCCAACCCAAAACAGTCCTCATGCACGCGCTACTTTGCCTCGTTTTGGTATTTTGTTTGTGTTTTGCAAATCCAGAATGGATGTTTGACGACGCCCTATTGCGCACTTTTGCGTCTCAGATCAAACAAAAGCACTCATTTTGGCTCATTTTTAACGGCACCACAGCAACTCAAAATTTTCCGCTGTATGCCGCCTTTTTAGCACTTTTGAGTGAAGCTATTGACCCACTGTTGCGCACAAATATTGGTCAAGTTTCAAGGGCTGTAGCAGTTTTACCAGGAATCATTTGCGCCTTTTTTTTGACCCAATTTGTAACAAATGAAAATAGAATGCGCTTTCAATTGTTTCCTGTTTTGGCATTTGCCTGTGCAACGGCAGAACCCATTGGCCTCATTTCACTACTCCTAGTATTTTCGTTGCAGCAGAATCAAAAAAAGATGCTTTTGAAGGCTTTATGCATGGCTTTAGCATGTTTATTTTACGGGCCCGATTTATTAATAATTTTTTTAGCGGCGCAAATCGTATTGATTGTCTCTCAACTCAAAGTACAACTTTCTAGAGTGAACCTCAAAATAGAACTGCGCGAATATTGGCACAAAATTCTTCATTTTCCAGCTTCAGTCTGCTTTTTTTTAGCGGTATTTTTTATTGTTTATTTTTTGGTTGCACCATCGGCATATTTTGATGGACTCTGGCGCGACGTTTGGCAACGGCGTGTTACCTCTCGGTGGCACGAATACGGTGTTGATTTTAGAATTTGGAGCTTTGCCGTATTCATTGTATTTTTTCCCTTGATTCAAAATACCTTAATAAATTTAAATGTAGTTTTTCGTAAACTTTTGAACGTTTTTTTGAATCAAATTGTTAAATTGCCTGACTCCAATGAAAATCATCCCCTGTGCAATGAATCTAGCATTTTGCCTTTAACATTTACAGTGTTTTCGGCAATCCACATTTGGAGTTTTTCCAATTTAAGCTGGCTAAATGTTGCGCCATTGATTTCGGGAATGATTTTGGTTTACCGGCACAATTCGAGTGCCATAATTCTAAAAGAGGTAAACCATTTTACCTTCAAGATTTTAAATTCTATCAAATACCTAATTGCATTCTTGTTACTTTTCATGCCTCTTATATTTTTAATTCCGCGAAAAATATGGGGCCTAGGATACATTTATGAAGCTCAATACTCCTCAGAAATACTGAACCCATATCTTTTGACTTTGGGTCTTATTATTTTAGGCGTGGCGCATTTGTTACGTTGCTCAAAATTCCACCTTTTTCCCACCGAAGCGGTTATGGTTTTCTGTTACCTTTTTATTTTTGCTCCCATTTTAAGTTCTGCAGTTCTGCAGCCAGTCATAATTTTGTCACAAAAAATAGGGCCTAAAAGCACACATATATCGGCAAAAAAGAGTGATCTATCATATTTAACTTTAGGATTGATGCATCCGGGGTTTTGGAAAGATTCTGAAAAACTGCGACAATTCCCAAGTGGCGACCCGCGTGCTTTTGACCAAAATCAACCGGTGCTCACTCCAGTTTGGAATGAAGATGAGTGCAAAACCCGAGGCTGGAAAATAACTGGAAAGCAAAATGGGGTGCTCCTTTGTGAGCCAGGAGAAGAAAAATAATGGCTGAAAAAAAACCAACGGGCAAAGACGGCGATTTTTTTAATCTGACAGCGTCTCCAGACAAAATGAAAGTCATTGTACCCAAAGGCTCTGCCGTTGCATCAAAAGTGTTTATTTGGACTCACGAAGACTGCTGTAATTATGTGCGCAGCAAAGGTTTTTTGGTCGACCCCACTCCCCAAGCATTTGAAGATTTCCGCCGAGTTGCGCGAGGTGCCCCACACTCACTGCCGTTCGATTATCCGTTGGTTTTGGGAGTGCCTGCCAAAGATGCGCAACCACCGGGCTTAGAGTGGATCAACCCCGAAAACATGCCCCGCGACCAATTGGTGCAAGGCAAAGCATTTTTGAGAATTACGCTGCCTAAACTCTATGAACTAGGCAGTGATGTGCTGGGAAATCCTATTTTGCCCCGCTCCAAAGAAGAATTTTCTCGCCTACAGCTTATGCTCGATCCCGATTTTATTCATAACGAAGACGGCACCATCGAAAGCCTGAGAGCTGGCCAAGTAGAATTGTTAGGAATGACCCTCCGATTTCATAAATTTTATGACATAAAAGATCCTACTCTGCCGGAATTTCAAAATGCTGAATTTTTTTCAGAAGTGAAAGTCAAAGGAGAATTGGCCGGCAGCATGAAATGGAAAATACATGGTAAAATGACTGTTTTGGGCCATTGGTCTGCGCCAAATATCGAAGTTTATGGCGACGTCATAGCAGAGTCTGGCATTCAAACAAATATGCAAGGCACGCTTAATTTTTATGGCAATTGCCGCACAAATTTTATTCAAATGAGTCGTGTTGGAGTGGCAGGAGCACTTACAGTTATGAACTCTATTTTACAGTCGGAAGTGCGTGTGGGCGGAAACCTCACCTGCGACCTGGGCCCAGGTGCTATAATGGGTTCAACAGTGCACGTGTTTGGTGTGCTTAAGGCACGAAGAGCAGGAAGCGACAAGGGCCGGCAAACCAAATTAGAAATTTTTAAAAACGTTGAAAATAAAACGTCTACCATCGATTTTTTAGCTAAAGGGACCGAAATGAAAGTTTTTGGAATGCCCTTTATTGTTCAAGAAGACATTGCCTATCAAACACCGCAGCAAGGATGAATTTATTAATTTAATGAATTATAAAGTCGGCTTCATTTATTAAATAAAACAAAAGCCACTCCCAAAGAGCGGCTTTTGTTTTTGACTCGTTATGCCAAACAAGAAGTTTTTTAGTCCTCCTTATTCATTGCAAAATTACTAGTCGTTAGCTTTTTTAGCTTCGCCGATAAACTTCATGCGTTGCAATCCACCTTCAAACACTCCTTCTTTGCCCATATCTTCGGTTACAAATTCAGGAGCTGTGCCGCTGTAAACCCAGCAACCAGTGGTTTCGTCAAATTTAATTCTTTTCACAGTTAAAGCACAAGCACCGTCCATTTTATCCATAAATGTAAGAGTCAATGGTTTCAATGTTGTGGCATCTTTAAATCCGCCCGAAAGTTCAATGTTACT
>JAYTOT010000075.1:0-17544 GCA_043747645.1 Pseudomonadota bacterium
AGCATCTTTTTTTCGCCAAACGACAAGTCTTTGTCGTTGCGAAGGCTAGAGAGGTCGCGCAGAACTTCGGCGATTTCGATGAGGTTGCCCGTGTTGAGCTTCTCATTGAGAGCGCGAAAGCGGCGGTTCCAAGTTGCGGTGGATTTGCGAGAAGGGGAACGGAGGATTTCGTAAATCCGTTCGACTTCACCGCCAGAAATGACGCAACGCAAGCCAACAGTCTGAGCCGAACGAGTCGGCACCATGACTTTTGCTCCCGTAGCGTGGATTTTCAAGACATAAAAGTCTTGAGGAGATCCGCCAATGTTGCAAGATTCGATGTTTTCAATCGTTCCAACGCCGTGGCAAGGATAAACAGCCTTTTGCCCAACACCGAACGAGAAAATCTTTTCGCACGTCATAACCATAAAAGTCTAACCCCCAAGCAACTCTACCGTGCAGCCTCTTCCCTAGGCCAACTCCAGTGATTCACACGCAGACAAAATAGATGCAACGAGCATGCCATCTTTGACAATGTCGGAACTACCAGAAATTCCTCAACAAAAGGAAAAATTCGACGGCAGTAACAACGGGAAAAATGAGTATAATTCCGACAATGCCCAATCGATAGACAAAAACCGCACAAAGGGACAAAAAACGACCTGTGCAAAACAAGAGTGAAAAGCGACTCTTACAAATACGCTTTAGGCTCCCCGATAGCACGAGGTCGAACTGAATTGAACCAATGTTGGTTTGTATCAAAAAATTGAAATGACAGGCATTTCTTCAATCAAAGTGAAACTCAAGCTAGCATATCTGGGAGTGAAGTGTCAACGGGAATTGCTGCGCAAAGGCGCACTTTTTTAAATAATAGAGTTGAATCAGTCTATAATTTCGGGGTAATTGTGAGTGCAACAACAGGTTCTCTTTCGGCTTTGTCCTTTTTTTCGGAGTCGCTCAATTTAAAGTTCGTAGGCAAGGTGCGCGACCCTTTGCACGACACCATTCCCTTTACTTGGGCCGAAAAGCAAGTCATGGGGCACTCGGCTTTTCAGAGGCTACGACGCATCCAACAAACCGCATTTATTAAATACGTTTTTCCAGGCGCAACGCACACACGATTTGAACATTCGTTGGGCGTGATGCATTTGGCTGGAATTATGTTGCAAAATTTGGTGAGCAATCAAAAAAGAATGCTTGCGGATTTAGACAACGCGACAGCCAATTTACCACAATTATTGCAAGGCGGGTCGCAAATTGCAGAGATGCATTACGGGTCTGTGCGCGAAACACGCGAAGCTCTCGATATTTTACAAAGTGATGCTCGCCTTGCTCAAAGCGTGCGATTTGCCGGAATGCTTCACGATGTAGGCCATGCCCCATTTAGCCACAGTTGCGAACGATTTATGCCCACATGGGGTGCTTTAGAATTGGCACTTTCTCAGTTACAAATGCCTGAATATTTAAAAACAGCTTTTGCAGCTAAATGCCAGAGACTCAAAAAAGAAATTCCGGGGGCGACTGAGATTCGTATTCGTCACGAAGTTTACACACTCATGATAGTAGCAAAAATATTTTGCGAAGATAATGAGTTTCTCGATCCAGCAATGGGCCAGGATGTCTGCGCTATTATCGACACATCGGTACCACCTTTTCCTAGAGGCGCACTCGAAAAATCGGGACTCAGAAGTCTATTTCACGAAATTGTGAGTGGCGAATTAGACGTCGACCGCATGGATTATTTATTGCGAGATGCACGCCAGTGTGGAGTTGTTTATGGTTTATTTGATGCGGGTCGCATTCTAGATTCCACCGGATTCTATTTTCAGCCTATGGAAAAAAAGTTTCATTTGGCCATTCGGCGCAGTGGCGTTTCGGCATTTGAAGACTATCTACGCGCACGTTGGAGCATGTATCAACAAGTTTATTTTCATAAAACGGCTACGGCTTGCGAAGCTATGTTGGAATGTGCGCAAAAATCGTTGGGCAGATTTACACTTCCTCTTGAATTAGAGGAGTATTTAAAGCTTGACGATTATTCTTTCTACGAATTTGCGACTCGTAATATTACCGAAGAGAATAATTTCGGTGTTCGTTTGCTTAAAGATTTATTATTCGACCGTAAGCTTTGGAAGCGCGTTTATGAAGAAAACACTCCCATGAATGCCTTTGCTTCGACTCCATCTTTGTGTCCTGCAACATTGCGTTACCTGCGTGGTCAGGGCGTGCCTTGCGAAATGATTGAAAGTGCAACGAGTCTCACTCGTTTTTCGCCCAAAGGACGTCACCAGAAGTCTGAAAATTCGCTGAAAGTGATTGTTAAAGATGTGCATTCGCTGCGGTTTTTAGAGCCCATTGAAAATCACAGTCGGCTTGTGAATCGAATGGACGAAGAAATTTTAATTCGAAGAATCTTTGTTTCAAAATATAAAGAAGATGGAACAGTAATAAATCCGCAAGAAGTTCAACAAAATTTATCGTCCAGTGTCATTGCGCCGAGGATGGACTGAGTGATTTTAAAAAGCACAAATTTCTTATTATCTGCCTGGTCTTTTTACTTTAGATGGCCACGTTGTAAGTTTGAAAAATTTTACAGTGAATCTATCTTAATGGGCGGCTTGTTTCAAGCAGTAGTGTTTGTCATTTTCTTCGTAATTTTACAAATCCTATTCAACAATGCTTTGTATAATGTTTTCCTTGCGCAGTTTCTATTGGCTGCACTGACCGGATTTTTTCATGAAGATGGTTTTGCAGATACTGCAGATTCATTGGGAGTTTCTAAATTTGACGACTCCGATTCAATACGCGAGAAAATTTCTCACGCTTTTAAAGACCCCAGACTGGGAACTTTTGGTGTGAGCGCGCTTTGTATTTTATGGCTGTTGCGTTATTCTTTTTCAATCGATTCTCGAATGAATTATCACTATGTTGCCATTGCAGTAATTTTTTCGCGGCAGTGGGCAATAATGAGTGGCGTTTTAGTTGCACGTTTTTTTCCAGCAGCCATGGCGTCTAAAGGTTCGCATCAGGTTGGACAAATTAATCCTAAACTTGCCGCCGGAGTAATTTCTTTTTTAGGAATTTTAGCTCTTTTATTTGTAAAATCAGTGGGTCGGGTCTATCTCTTTAAGATGTGTCTTATTTTGATGGTTGTTCTGGGAGTCTCTGTTACCGGTGTTTACTTACTGTCTCGGCGGTCTGGCGGGCTCAACGGAGACATACTCGGATGCCTCGCTTGCTTCAATGAACTTTTGATATTATTCGCATTTTTAAATGCATTTTAAAAAAATCTAAAGGTCTTTGATCCGCTGCCGATTCCAAAGTAGCGACACTGTGAATGGTGCGTTTTAGTGGAAAAATGAGGGAAGCTATGGCAACGGTATTGGCACGTCTCGACCGCAATGCAGGTTCGAAATCGAATAAGTCCGACAATCCTCTTTATGGCAAGAGGGTTGTTATTGCAGAAGACAACCGCCTTCAACGCAAAAAGTTGCGCGAGCTCTACGAATCTATGGGATTTGTGTGCGTCGGCGAGTGCGAAAATGGCCTAGATTGCCTAGAAGTCGCCGAAAAAACTAAGCCCGATCTTATTTCCTTAGATATTTTGATGCCACATATGCATGGTGTCGAAACACTTGGCTATTTAAAAGAAGCCAAAAATAAGGCTGTCATAGTGTTTGTTTCTGCAATGGGAAATCTGGAAAGCGTTGCCGAAGTAAAATCGAAGGGGTATTCGCCCGATGCTGTGTTTTCCAAAAAAGACACACGCGAAATGTTTTTAGAAGTTTTGAATGCCATTTTTACTGCAAACGAAGATGAACAAGAACCACAAAGTATGGTGCCGCAATCGGTGCTAGGCGAAAAATCGGCCTAACTGTGTTAGTTCACCCCATGCAGCCCTGCGAATTTGTGCACGAGGGCCATTGGGAGTGAGTCATGAACCGATTGAGTGTCGAATCGAGCCCTTATTTAAAACAACACGAAAATAACCCCGTTCATTGGTATGCCTGGAATTCTGAGGCACTTAACGCTGCGCAGAGGCAAAACAAGCCTATATTTTTATCGGTTGGGTATTCTACTTGCCACTGGTGCCACGTGATGGCGCATGAAAGTTTTGAAGACACTAAAATTGCAGAAATTTTAAATCAATCTTTTATTTGCATTAAAGTTGATCGCGAAGAACGCCCCGATATCGACGAAATTTACATGCAGGCGCTCTTGAGTTTTCAGGGCACTGGCGGCTGGCCATTGAATGTATTTTTAACGCCAGATTTATTACCTTTTTATGGCGGCACGTATTTTCCACCTGCTCCGCGCAATGGAATACACTCTTTTGAGCAACTTATTATTGCCATAAAAGAAACTTTTGAAAAAGGGCGAGTGCAAATAGATGCCCGTGGTAAAATGTTTGTCGAAGCGTTAAATCAGCATGCGCAACGATTTAATTTGCACCAGGCACAGGCTGCAATAGGAAAAGATAATTTAATACCAGCTGATTTTATAGACAAATACACCAAAAAATCTGAGGCATTTTATTCTCAGCTAATGTCCATTGCCGATAAATCGGCCGGTGGATTTGGCACCGCTCCAAAATTTCCTGAGGCGGTAAAATTGCGGGCATTGGTGATGTCGCCGATTAATTCGCATTTTGCGCACGGATTATTGAGTTTAAATAGAATTATGTGTGGAGGTATATCTGATCAGGTCGAGGGCGGCATTTCGCGATACAGTGTCGATAGTGAATGGAATATTCCTCACTTCGAAAAAATGCTTTTCGACAATGCACAACTTTTGCCTCTTTTTGCAATGGCTGCTGCGCGAATGAGCCAGAGCACTTCTGGCATTGCAGACCATTTAAAGAATATGTCTGAGCGAATTTTTGATTATTTAAATTCAAAACTAAAATGCAAAAAATCGGGACTGTTTTATTGTGGCGAAGACGCCGATAGTGGTGGCGAAGAAGGCCAATACTATTCTTTTACTGAGGCGGAATTCAAAAATGCACTTGAGCCATTAGGAAATGAAAATGTAAGAACCCTTGTGCATTTGTGCGGTGTCTCTAAGGCGGGAAATTTTGATGGCGCAAATGTTTTGTCGTGGCAGAGTGATCTCGAATCATTTTGCAAACGCGTCGCAAAAACAGAGAAAGAAATAATTGAGCTTTGGAGTAAGGCAAAGCCATTTCTTTTTGCATTGCGACAGAGCAGAGATAAACCAAGTGTAGACACCAAATGTCTGCTTGGCTGGAACGCTATTTTGGTAAAATCTTTGTTTGAAGCGTCTGTAGCGCTTCAAAAACTAGAATGGGGCAAAGCAGGAATTGATTTATTAGATAAATGTTTGATCAGTTTTTTGAGCGCAGACAAACAGTATTATTGTCATAATTTTAAAGATGATAAAGCATACGGGCCTAGCTTTGCCGACGATGCCGGGTTTTTATTAGACGCACTTATTGCTGCTTTAATAATGACAGGGCATAAAAAGTATCTCACCGATATTCTATTTGTTGTGCGCATGATTCACAGAAAATTTGTCGATCCGCAAAGCGGAATGCTATACATGACTTCTGGCAATGAGCTGCCCGTGAGGGCCTTTAAGCCCGAAGACGGAGTAATGAGTTCTGCGCAAAATATTATTTCTACTTCAGTTCAAAAATTGTTAACCTTTATAAATGCAACCCAAATAGTCGATTTAATATCGAATAGTGAATTAAAAATGTTGCAAGCGCTCCAGATTATTTGTTTGGCGAATGTTGATTCTTTGATTGCGAATACTCCCTTGGCATGTGCTCAAATTTTTTCGGAACTTGAAACGATGAGCACAAGTAGAATTTTGCTCCTGCAGAAAAATTCTGCAGACGAAGGAGCGTCATTTCAACAAATGGCAAATGTTTTTAAAGAATTTTGGTCGGCAGGAAAAACTCAGTTTTATTTAGGAAATAAAGTTTCAGACGAATTTGATGCAGATAGTTTTTTTAATATTTCGGATTTAAAGAACATTGATAAACCAAAAATGTTATTTTGTTCTCATTTAGGATGCGCTCTTCCGACCATTGATATTCACGACATTTTGAAACAATTTTGAAACAATTTAAAGACCGAGGATATTGTGGAACCTGCATTGATTCATTCCCCAACGCTTTTTACTGTTTCAGACGGAACGGGCGAGACCGCTTTAAGTATAGTTCGCGCCGTTAAAGTGCAGTTTGAAAATGTAGATATCCCCATTGAGCGTTTTAATAAAATTAGAACCAGAGAACGACTCGAAGAAATTTTAACCCAAGCGCTAGAAGTGAATGCAACTGTAGTTGCAACTTTTGTAGACCCTGAATTGCGGGTTTATTTAATATCTCGAGCGATGCAGCTAGGTGTGAATGTTGTAGATGTTTTATTTCCTTTGCTCGACACTCTCACAAAGCAATTGGGGCAAAAGCCAAGTGCTATTCCGGGGTTACTCAGGCAGCTCGATGGCGATTATTTTAAGCGTGTTTGGGCTGTTGAGTTCACTGTGCGGCACGACGATGGTTTAGCTGCACACGATCTGGCCGAAGCCGATATTGTGCTTATAGGAGTATCGCGCACAAGCAAAACGCCATTGAGTATGTATTTGGGTCACAAGGGTTATAAAGTTGCAAATATTCCCTTGGTGCCGGGAGTCGATTTGCCGCCAGAGCTTTATGCTATGGATCAAAATAAAGTCATTGCGCTTGTTATTGACCCCACAAGATTGGCCGAAATTAGAGCCGCACGCATGGAGGCTTTGGGGTCGGGCACAAAGGGCGACTATGCCGACGAGTCGCATATTTTTGAAGAACTTGAGTGGTCGCGTGGCATTTTTAAACGCAATAAACGTTGGCCAGTTTTAGATGTTACTGAAAAAGCACTAGAAGAAAATGCAGTTGAAATTGAGCGAATCATCCTATCAAGATTCCCTCATTTCGAGGATTGAAAATATATTTTTTTGTAGCATTTGGTATTTTATTCCCGAATAAATAGGTAACATCAATATATAAATAGTACAAATTGGGTCCATTTCTATATACGAAATGTGGCGTAAAAATTAATTTGCCACATTTGGATTGTTTAGGTATACCGAAAATGGTGCATGTGTGCCATTTTTGTTTTAAATTTCTGGAGATGTCGAGATGAAAAAATTTGCAATTGCGACGCTTTTGTCAGTGATAGGATTCCAAACAACCTTAAATGCAGCAGAACGAAAAGTGGGAGTTCTTTTTTCTTCCTATGGTGACGTTGATAGCCCTGATGAAGTTGAAGGTTATATAAAAGCTGCATTGCGCGACCCCGATGTTGCTCCCATTCCATGGTTTTTAAAAGGCCTTGTTTCTAATCTAGGCTGGTTGCTCGAAGGTAAAAAAGCTCAAGGAGAATATCGTGCAATTGGTGGTTCTAAATACCGTGCTACTGCGCGCGCGCAGGCAGATTTAGTGCAACAAGAATTAATTTCATCTGGATTAAATGCAAAAACATATACTGGCTTTGTTTTTACTTATCCTTATATCCGCGAAACAATGGCGCAAATTCAGGCCGACGGAATTACGGATTTAATTGTTATCAACCAAGGCGCTCAATATTCTAAGGTAACACAGGGTATTAACGTTCGCGAAGTGAGAACTTATTTGGCAAAGCACAAAGAGTTCACTCCCAACACTATCGCTTTGAATAGCTTTAGCGAGGACCCGCGGTTTCGCGATTTGCTTGCTAAGTCGATTCAAAAGGGGATTGACGAAAATTTTGCCGGCACTCCTGCTGCTGATGTTTGTATTTATTTGCCTACGCACGGATTGCCTATGGCCCTCCCAGAAAACGGCGACCCTGCAGTGAGTCAGATGATGTCTGCTTACGAAGACATGAAGTCTCGTTTTCCAGATAATTTAGTGGTAAAGGGCTTTCAAAATCACTCTGAACTTGGAACTCAATGGACTCTTCCAGATTCCAATGTGCAGGCAAAATGGTTGGCAGATCAGGCAGATTGCCCCAATGTTTTAATCAACGGACGTATCTCGTTTACAGTAGACAATATTGAAACAATGTATGACCAAAACGTCCAGCAACGTTCCGTTATTGAAGAAGCCCGCCCCGGAACTAAAGTAGTAGTAGAAAAATCTTTTAATTCCGACGCAGACTTCGTAAAATTAATGTCAAATCTTACAATTGAAGCTCTCAATGGCAAGGGTGATATTGCGGCGATTAAATAAAAAATAATAGATAAATTAGCATTCTGAATTTTTCTAAATATTAAATTTAATTTAAAGACTAATTTATTCTAAATGTTAATTTAAATATGCCGTGCAATTCTGAATTTAAATGTTCAGAGTTGCACGGTCCATTTTGTTCCCTGCGGTGCATCTTGAATTTGAATTCCCTGCGCAAGCAATTCATCGCGAATGGTGTCCGATTCTTTCCAATTCTTATTGTCGCGAGCCTGTTTTCGCAAATCAATCTTTTGTTGAATTTGAATGCTAGAAAGTTCAGTGCCAAGTTTGTATTTGTGCAGCGATTTAAAAAACTCGTCTGGTTTTTGAACTAAAATGCCCAAAGTATTGGCGAGCCAATTTTTTAATGTGGGCCAATATGTATTGACTAAATTAATATCTTCGCTGTTTAAAGATTTTCCTTGTTTTTCCATTTTTGAAAAGCTCGTATTGACTTCACGCACGAATTCAAAAAATACTGCAAGAGAAGCTGCGCTGTTGAGGTCGTCGGCTAAAGAATTGCGCATTTTCACTATGAGTGTTTCGAGTGATTGAAACACAGAATCTTCAAATGGTGGAAGATTATTTGCTTTCGTGTTGGCATAGGAGTCGACTAAGTCAACAAACCGGTAAAGGCGCGAAAGTTTTTTAAGATTTTGATCTGCTAAATCGAAGGTGAAATCTAGGGGCTGCGTGTACCCTGCCGATAAAAAAAACAATCTCAAAACTTCGCCGGGGTATTTAGATAAAAAATCGGTAATGCTCACAAAATGATTGGTGCTTTTAGACATTTTTTCGTTATTTAAAGTGAGCATACCAGCGTGCATCCAAATTTTAGAAAATTCTTTGCCGCTGGCACCTTCCGATTGCGCTATTTCTGCTTCATGGTGCGGAAATATAAGGTCTCGCCCGCCCATGTGAATGTCGATGGTGTCGCCAAATAACGCATGAACCATGGCAGAGCATTCAATATGCCAACCTGGTCGTCCTTCGCCCCAAGGAGAAGTCCATTTTATTTCTCCGGGCTTTGCAAATTTCCAAAGAGCAAAGTCTAGGGGGTCTTCTTTGGAGTCGTCGACATCAATGCGTACGCCTATGCGCAATTCGTCGATGCGGTTTTTGCTTAGCTTTCCGTATTGTTCGTATTTACGCACTCTAAAATACACACCAGTGCTACTTGCGTAGGCCATTTCATTGGCTATAAGTTTTTTAATGTGATCAATAACGTGCGCAATGTGTTCTGTTACTTTAGGTTCGTGTTGTGGTTTGAGCAAATGGAATTCTTGTAACATAGAGTCTTGTTCGGCAACGTAACGGTTGACAATAGTTTCGCAGCTCACGCCTTCGGAGTTGGCTTTTGCAATAATTTTATCGTCCACGTCTGTAACATTGCGCGCCCATTGAATATCGTAATCGTGGTCTTTTAATGTGCGGTACAACAAATCGTAGGTAAAAAAAGTACGAGAGTGGCCAATGTGAACACTATTGCTCGGGGTGATTCCGCAGCAATACATTGTTACTTTGCCATCGTTGAGCGGTTTAAATTCTTCTTTTTTGCCAGAAATAGTATTAAAAAAACTGATGCTCATAAATCACCCCTGCAGCGCATCTCAAAATTCCCGAATTACCTATCGGGATCACTGCAGAGAATACCAAAATTAGTGCGAATCAGCCAAAAATTTTGTCAAAGAATCCGGAGCCGCCCTTGACTTGCTCGTTGTGCTTAGCTGCAAATGCGCGGAGGTGTTCTTCGGCTTCTTTGCTTACTTTATTTGGAATTTCTACTGCTACAATTATAACTAAATCGCCTCTGCCGCGGCCATATTTTTCGAGTTTTGCAATGCCTGCGCCTGCCACAACAATGCGTTGGCCCGGTTGCACGCCAGATGGGATTTCGATGCGTCGGGGTTCGGGATCAAAGGTGTCGATCATAACTTCGGTGCCTAAAATGGCTTGTGCAACACCAAGTTTTAAATTGAATATGAGGTCGAATTCTTCTCGTTGGTATTGAGCATCTTGTGCGACTTCAATAAACACATATAAGTCGCCAGCAGGGCCCCCTGCTCCACCAGCTTCACCTTCACCAGAAATGCGCAAGCGCATTCCAGAGTCAATTCCGGCAGGTATTTTTACGGTAATATTGCTTGTTTTTGTTTGTGCTCCAGAACCTTTGCAATCGGAACAAGGGTTCGAAATGCTCTTGCCTGCGCCGTTGCAATCGGGGCATGTTGCTGCATAGCTGAAAAACCCTTGTTGCACCGCAACTTGTCCGTGGCCGCGACACGATTTGCAAGTGACAGGCTGGGAACCTTTTGCGCATCCGGTACCTGTACAAGTGCCGCATGCAGATTTACGAGGAATTTGAATTTTATTCTCTATGCCTAAAACGGAATCTCTGAAAGAAATTGTGAGGTCGTAACGCAAATCGGCGCCACGTCTTGCGCGGTTTCCGCCTCCGCCTCCACGGCGTTTTCCGCCACCCATGCCAAAAAGGTCTTCAAAAATAGACCCAAAATTTTCGAAAATATCGTCGACGTTGTTGAACCCACCGCCTCCGCCTGGGCCACTCACGCCAGCGTGCCCAAATTGGTCGTAACGGCCTCGCTTGGTGGAGTCGCTGAGCACTTCGTAGGCTTCCGCTGCTTCTTTAAATTTATCTTCTGCTGCTTTATCGCCAGGGTTACGGTCTGGGTGAAACTGCACTGCAAGCTTGCGGTAAGCTTTTTTGATTTCGTCGGCATTGGTGTTTTTTTGTAAGCCTAGAATTTCGTAATAGTCGCGTTTGGTGGCCATGAACGATTCCTGTCAAGCGAGAATGAATAGACCCACTCAACCTAATCAGTAGAGGTGGCGAGTCAAGCGGCGAAAGCACAGGAGTGTAACATTGATGCTGAGTGAATCAAAAAAAATTCAACCAGTGGCCCATTTGAAATTCGGAAGCCCATCGAATTGCGAAAGAGATTTGGGGAAATTCAAAAGTGCCGAGTAATTAGAGATTTCGCGCGCGCTTTGGAGCAGTTCGTGTTGAGAAAGGTTCTGTAAAATTTGCTTTGCAAGGGCTGTGTGAAGGTCATGACCTGCTTTATGGGCAATTACATGCCCAATTATTGGCATGCCAATGAGTGCTAAATCGCCAACACAGTCCAGCATTTTATGGCGTACAAATTCGTCTTGGGCGCGGAGTCCTTCGCGGTTTAACACTCCATCTTTGTTGCTAACTACGACTGCGTTTTCGAGAGATCCGCCCCGCGCAAGACCTTTGCTTTGCATGTAGCTAATTTCTTCGGCAAGGCAAAAGGTGCGCGCAAAACACAGTTCTTCAAAAACGGATTGACCCGTAAGGGGTGTCGAAATATTTTGAATGCCAATATGCCTAGAATTTTTGAAATCGATTGCATAAGAAAGCATTGGAATGCGTGAAGGTTCCACTCGAATAAATCGGGTCGGGTCTTTTTCATCAACAATTTCGATAGATTTTTTGATTCTAATCCATTTGCGTGGAGTTGTGAGTTCTTGAATGCCAGCTTCATCTAAAAGCACTAAAAACGGCATTGCAGAGCCATCGACTATAGGGAGTTCGTAATTGTTCAATGAAACAATGGCGTTGTCGATTCCGAACCCAAAAAAAGCAGCCATGAGGTGCTCAATGGTTGAAACCCAGGCGTCTTTGGTGCCAATGCGAGTTGCTAATTGTGTGTCGAGAACATTGTCAGCTTTTGCAGCAATATAAGGGCTTCCGGGGAGGTCTTCGCGGCAAAAAACAATTCCCGTATTGGCCGCAGCAGGGCGAATTTCGACATCAACCATGACACCGCTGTGTAGGCCAATACCCGAGAAACTTACGGCATTTTTAATCGTTCGTTGCATTCTAACCTGTGCCCTCAATGCGTAGCGCAATTGCGAATCGCCTGTGATTCTAACCCGCACCGGTAGCTGCCGCAAGCCATAACTTTGGTCAAGTGGAACTTGCTGATGAGGTGTCGTATCACAAGCACAGAGCTTGCCAATGCTTCATGTATCGGCAAAGGGTTTTCGAACTTCACTTTTATTATAATTTTCTGAGTGATTTTAAGGGGAATTGTTTTATTTTTGATTGTTTGAAGGCGCGTGTTGTTAAAAGTACGGTGTTCTGTTTTTGAACAGTCTTGCAGATTTTGACTAATATTTCGTCAAGTGATTGACCTCCGGGGTGAGGCGTTTTAATTCTGAGAAGCAAACGCAATATTTGTTTTTTTGTCACGAGGAGTAGCCATGTCAGGTGTTAATAAAGTTATCATTTTAGGTCGGTTAGGTAAGGATCCCGAGGTCCGTATGACCCCTGGTGGGCAACATGTCTGCTCTATGAGCATTGCAACGAGCGAATCGTGGCTCAAAGATGGCCAAAAAGAAGAACGCACCGAATGGCACAAGGTGGTTTTGTGGGGCCGTCAGGCAGAACTCGCTGGCAAGTACCTTAAAAAAGGCCGCAATGTCTATATTGAAGGCAAGCTTCAAACCCGCAGCTGGGACGACCAACAATCGGGACAAAAGCGCTACGCAACTGAAATCGTTGGCTCTGTTATGAATTTCATCGATGGAGGTGCCAACACAGGCACTGGCCGTAACTCCGAAGGCCCTGATGCTGGCGACGCGGGTAGCGATCCCTTTTATTCGCAACCCAGTTCTTCAGGAGATGGTTTCGACAACCCTGTGCCTCGCACTAATTCTCAGCCCGCGCAAAATTCATACCGTGGTTCTGAAATTGACGACGAAGTTCCATTTTAAAAAGTTGGATAAAGGCGCTGTTTATTTCATTTTTTCTGAAATCCAACGCCTCAAAAAAAGTGAAATC
This sequence comes from Pseudomonadota bacterium, assembly GCA_043747645.1. Classification (GTDB taxonomy): domain Bacteria; phylum Bdellovibrionota_B; class Oligoflexia; order Silvanigrellales; family Silvanigrellaceae; genus JAYTOT01. The sequence goes on from JAYTOT010000075.1 coordinate 13,023, forward strand.
ATGGGCAAAGCCATTGTGCGCATGGCCGCTCCGTTTTCTACGGCGGCTTTGGGCATGCCGTAAACAATGGCCGATTCTTCGCTCTCAGCAACAGTAATTATGTCTTTAATGCTTTTGCGCATTTCCAGAAGCCCCATGGCTCCATCAATTCCCATGTCAGTTAAAACTAATCCAAACACACTCGTTTTTAAAGCATATTGCGCTAAAGAATGAAACAGTCGGTTGATTTCTGGCGTCAGCGAATCTCCAGCATCTGATTTGGTGATTTCAATGCGCATTCTTTTATTTACTGCCATATGGTGTCCTCCCGGGCAAACATACACACGATTATTTAATAATTCGTCATTATTGTGTGCAATTTTTACTTTTACGCCTAACGACAATGCAAGATGGCTTGCGAAATTTTCAGAATAGGCCTCGGCAAAATGTTGAGCCACAAGCACTGGCGGAAATGGCCCTCCTTGGAGGTGCGCAAGCACCCTGCGCAACGCTTGAGTGCCGCCTGTGGACGAACCGATGGCTATGAGGCAAGGCATGGAAGGCAATTCTGTTTTTCTGAATTCACCATCTTGCATCTGAAAAACGCCAGGCGCTTTTGGGTGAAATAGGGGGTGATTGATGGCTGCGGCTTCAGAATGTCCCACAACAAGATAGGCTCCGGGAGACATCATTTCTGCAATACTCGCAACAATTAATTTGATGTCATCCTTCGAAAAATAAATGAGAACATTTCTCAAAAAAACAATATCTGGACTGATGTTTAAGGTCATTTCTGAGAGCAAATTGTGACGCACAAATTGACAGTGCTTCCAAATATTTTCATTGGTGCGAAAAAGATGCGAGAGTTCTTGCTGCCCTTTTTTAAAATATTTCGTTTTAATGTGTGGTGATAGTGTTTCAATTTCTGCTGCAGGATAAATACCTTCTTGTGCAGTTTCAACAGAAAATTTATCGATGTCCGAACCTAAAATAGAAAATTCAAATTTTTTGCTGTAAATGTGTTTGCTCAAAAACTCTTGGCAAATAATTGCGATTGTATAAGCTTCTTGCCCTGTAGAACATGCTGCAGACCATATTTTAATATCTGTTTTCCGATTCAGAAAATCTCGTAGAATTTTTTGTTCAAGAAACTGAAAATGTTCTGGTTCTCTAAAAAAACTTGTGGTGTGTGTGGTTAATATTCCCAGAATAATTTCGATTTCTGTCGCTCTATTTGCATTAAAAAAGGGGACGTATTCTTGGACAGTTTGAAATCCTTTTGCCCGCGCTCTACGCATGAGCCGCGACTCGAGTCCAGTTCTATTTTCGTGATTAAGCCGAACGCCTGATAAAGTTTGAATGTTTTGGAAAATCACTTCGAGGGGGAATTTTAAAAAATGCTTGTGCCTATCGAGCATAGCGTTGAACTGAATGGCGCTAAAAGGTTTGCGCAATAAATCAATGGTGTGCAGGCGCAGTGCAATTTCGGCAAGTTCAATATTTGCAGATCCAGAAACGAAAACCCAGTAAGGTAACTGAGGACTGAATTTGAGTGCGTTTTTGAGCGTGTCCAGGCCATTCATGCCTGATAAATAATGGTCTGCTAAAATAAGATCGAATTCTTGAACCCGCAACGCTTTTAAAAAGTCTTCGCCAGAACGATATTCACATATTTCATGCCCATTAAGCAAGCAAAGCTGCGCAATTATCTCAGATATTTCTGGTTCGTCTTCGATAATTGCAACTTGCATGTATTAAGAATTCTCGCCAAAACGCTTATCGGTGCGCGATGGCGAATGGGGAGGAATTGATGTGGGGTCTGCATGCATAGAATGACTGTTTTGAGAACTGTGCGATTGTGAATTGCGTCTGTGGGTATCGTAGTGTTCGTTGTTACTTTGATTGTAGGCCTTGCGTTCAGTTCCTTTGCGTGCGCCAGCAAACAGTGCAATAGCTTCGACTTGTTGGTTAGAATAAGCAATTTCTTTGCCTAAAGATTTCGATTGAGCGGCAAGAGACTCTAGTAGAGGTGTTTTTAGTGTCTACGCGTTCAATTTCTAAAACCGCGGAATTCACTTGCTTAACACCAGTCTGTTGTTCTTTAGTTGCGCGTGAAATAATTTGAATCGACTCTCCAATTTTACTCAATGACATTTTCATGCCGCTGAATGCCGACTGGCAGTCTTTAGAGCTTGTCATACCTGCGCCAACCCGTTCTTTGGTGAGGGTAATTACTCTATCGACGCGTTTAGTGGAGTCTGCTAAAAACATTTTAATATCTTGTGCGGCCCTGCCGCTTATTACCGCTAGTTTTCCAACTTCTTCAGCCACCACGGCAAATCCTCGACCATGAACTCCTGCACGCGCGGCTTCAATGCTGGCATTAAAGGATAGCAAGCGAGTTTCGCTCACAATTTCGTTAATAATTTGTGTCTTGGCAGAAATTTCAGATATTAATTCTGACATCTGCGAGAGCTCAGTGTGCGAACTTTCAATAGCTTCGACTGATTCAATTAAATTATGCACCACTTGTTGGCCATGTTCCGCCTCTCGCTGCCCATGCACCGATTCTTCGAAACATTGATTTGCGCCATCAGCGGTTTGATTCAGCATTGCCGACATTTCGGTAATTGATGCCAAGCTTTGTTCAATTTCAGAGCCCAGTTGTATACTAGATTCAGACATATCTTGCGAGTCATTTCCAACTTGTAATGATGCTTTGGTAAGAGTATCCATAATGCGTTGAAGTTCAGAAATCGACAAAATTAATTTATGCGCAGATGCGGAACTTAAAAAATACGAAACAGCGGCTGAAATCAAAAGGCTTAATGCAACAATAATTTGAATTCTATTTTTAGATTGATGCGCGGCAGCGTTGTCTGCTTCGAGGCTGGTTTTAGAGTAATTTTCTAATTCATCGCCAATTTTTTCGAGGCGTGCTTCGACGAGTTTAAAATTTTCATCGAACGCAAGCATCCCTGACTTTAAAGCAACTTTGTTGCCTTTTTTCGCAAGGTCAGCGGTTTTTGCTGCGATTGTGGAATATTCTTTCACTATTGTTTCAGATTCTAATACTAGTTTGACATATTTTTCTGGTAATTTTAGTTTGGCAGTTTCGGCCATAAGCTCATTCATTTTTTTAGAAAATATATTGATTTCTTTGATTGATTCATCGATTCGTGCTCCATCTCCTTCGTACATTCCCACTAAACTATTTAACACATGCGCGCGAATGCCATCGTGCATCATGTCCGTTAACGCTAAATTACGAGTGAGTGGAACGTGGAGAGCCGACTCTTCATCCACAGTATTTGCAATTTTAGACACTTCGTATATGGAATTGATTCCACAGGGCACAGCAATTAATGTCGTAATTGTCCCCATCACCAGCAATTGAGTCCGTAATTTTAAATTCTGAAGCATTTTGGCCTCTCCTTGTCATTCACTTGTTTAATGTTTTGCAGACTCAATGGTTTCGGAAATATTAGTGAGTTCAATTTCATCTAAGCTTTTTACTAGGTCTAATAATAAATACAGTGTTTCACCAGACCTAAGTGCACCTTTAATTAGGTTTTCTGGCACGCCATAGGGTTTTGGATAGTCTTTTAAAATGTCTGTGTCTTGTACCGTTAATACACCTATAACTTCTTGCACCGGAATCGCCATACGACCACTCGACGTTTCTACATACAGAATGCAGTCGATTTCGTGGGAATCGCGCGAATCAATGCTGTATTTTCTCGCCAAATCTATTTGCACTGCCAGGTGTCCGCGCAGAGAAACCACTCCCATCACGTGTTTTTTTGCCATGGGCACAATTTGAATTTTTTGTGGGTACGAAATACAAGAAAGTTGACCGATGTCAACACAAAATGGCTCATTGAGTAATTTAAACAGCAGGTATTTATTGTCCGAAAAAAGCTCTTCTTCACCACTTTTTGACCCTGATTTGAGTTCTTCAGCTGGCATGACCCACTCCCAAATTATAAACCTGCGCCGACCATCCTTCAGGGTATAGAATGTAGACTAATTCGCCATTTTGCATCTGGGTCATTCCTGAAACATTTGGAATTTTTTTAATATTATTTCCTGTGCGTTTAATAATTACGTTTTCGAGTGAAACAATTTCGTCTACTCTGAGGCAATACGGATACTTTGTTTTTTCAACCAGAACGCCATATCCTGCGCAATTTTCGACAGATTTTTTCACCAATTGGTTTGCATCGCCATTATTGAAAAGAGGAAAAAGTTCTATGAGGTCGAATCAATGCTCTTAATTTAAGAAAATAAGCACAATAATATCTTGATTTAAAGATTAATTTAATATATAAATAAACTCAACTTAGTTAATCATGCGGAGATTGAATATATCGCAATGTAACCAACCAGCAGTCGCTAATTATACCGAATCTTGATGGAAAATTCAATAGTTTATATAGAATCAAAAAGAGTTCTAAAAAAAGTGAAAGTAAGACAAGAACAAGAACTTTTAATGCTTCCAATTTATTTCTTTCTGTAGTCCAGCTTCATGCAAATAAAAGTT
>JAYTOT010000076.1:0-32479 GCA_043747645.1 Pseudomonadota bacterium
ACTGCCAAGCACTTTTCCAAACATCAAACGCACCTCGTTACATATGTCCAATCTAGAAACAGAAATGAGGAAATTTTTTTAAATTGTCAAATTAAAATATCTAAAATCATGTAACTGATCGATACTTATGTCTTTTTTAATCTAAGAATTTAAAATTTTGAACTAATGGATGTGGGATGGTTCACATAAACTCTCAGATATTGATTTTGATTTGCTGCATTTGGCAACCAGACTGCCTTGAGAATTTGTTTGTGGGTGACAGTCCGGCCGTCCGGCTTTCCGAAAGTACGGCCCAAATGAAATCGCCTATTAAGACTCTGATAGGTGGCGGATGGTGAGTTCAATAAATTTTATTCAGAACCATTATTATTCGTAAAAACATCTATATTTAGAACATATTGCTGCGTTTTCGAAGTGAATAAAATCCGGTACATTAAAATGGCAAAGTATCAAATTTATCTGGTTTTGGGTAGTCGGAAATATTTTGGCCTCTGATTAATAATTCAAAATTTCTAAGGCCCATATTTCCATCACCAAACTGCGCCTCCCATGCATTGAAAGACGACGATAAACGCTGAATTTTTAAATTCGTTTCTTTAAATATAAACTTCAAACAAATCTGCGCAGCAATAGAGTCGCTGTAATAAGTAATATCTGAAACATCAGGAATACTGTTCATTTTACTTAGCAAATTTTTTCTATTTTCTTTCGCTTTGTCATTTAAATTAAGTTGTTCGGAATATAATTCTTTGAGCTTTAATAGAACTGTATTGGTGTTCTTTTGATCAAAAATTTCTGCGAATTCTTTGAATTCTGCAGTGTCATAATACTTTGAATGAGAGCCAAAAGGAATATATTTTAGTGCCTCTAAGGCATTTTTTTCTCCAGTAGTTCTCAAGTGATCTGTAAGTATGCGGTTCAGTCTTTCAACCAGCATGCGTGAAATGACTTTTCCAAATAGAGTATTGACTCCAGCCGCCATTTTATCTGAAATATGAATATTTGCGTAGCGCGGATTGTCCAAAATCGAGAATGCAATTTCAGAGCCTATTTTTTGATTGGTTTCTGTATTTCTTGAATTTACAATTGGGCTGTGTTCAGAACCCAAGACACCTGGCCAAGTCGGATAGGTTTCCCATATTGGAACTGGGTCACTGCTGTGGCATTCTAAACAGTTTGAAGGGTTTTTTGTAATTTTTGGAATTGTAGAACCAAAGTCATAAAGATAAAAATCAAATCGTTTTTTCTCAGAGTCATATTCAATAGACTCGAGCAAGTTACCGCCTTTACTTTGAGGGTCGCCACCTATGGCATAAAAAGCGGTTCCAGAGCGATCAAAATTAATAATTCGAGGAAATTTTATAGATGCTGCTTGAACGCTACTTCGAGAATTAAATACAAGAATACTATAGTAATCTTGTAGCCGTTTTTGGAAGTTCTCTACTGATAGAATTTTTCCAGTTTCAACATCGTTTCTAAGACTTCGAACTTTCTCGACGTTCGTGCTTGACGCTTTTGAGTCATTAAACGAACGACTTTTGCAACTAATATTGTAAATAAGAATGCTAAAAATTAAAAAATAAGACAAATTTTTATGTTTTAAATCCATAATAGCTATTAATGCCTTTCCTTGAAAGTTAGTGTATATTTTTCTGTTACTTCAAAACAGGCGTCATGTCCCACCATTCTCCAACTCTCTCGAAATTTGAATGGCTAATTCTTTGATTTATTCCCCACAGTTGGGAATTTTTTTTAGCATATGATTTATGGTCTGGCCCGTTGTCATATGCAAAAATCAATTCTTCATATCCTACCGCTTTTAAAATTTCTTTAAATTCTAGGTTTTCATTAGAAATAGGAGCCAAGTTTGATTTGAATGAATCCATAAATTTATTGGAGGGGTGAATTTCAAGGCTTGTAAACCCCTCGGGGTTTGGTTTTGGAATAAGTTTTGAATCAAATGTTTTTAATGATTTAATTGCGGGGTGCAATGCATCTGCATAAGGGCACATTCCATCTTCTACTGGAGTTGGAAAAAAAATATTTTGATTGGAGGGCTTCCACATATCGTAGAGGCACCTTGCAATTCTCATCTCGTTTGGTTTTCCGAATTGAATAGTTTCTGAAATTGTTCCACCTTGGCCATCGTCACTGTTGAAAATTATTTCAGATGGCCAAACTTTCAGATAATCAGCAAGATGGGGTTTTAAAGCTTTTTGAAATGCCAATGCTTCTTTGGCTGCAAGAATAGCTTCGCCATTCATTTGCAGCATAGGGTCAAATTTTGCATCAGATATATTTTTTACGATTTCTTGAATTGGCAAACATGCATTTTGTATCAAATGCGGTGCCATTTTTATAAACGTAGAGTCGCTATACGGATTTTTTTTTGCAGGAATTTTTTTGTCTAGACTGCCTTCTACTGGAGTAGAATCGTAGATTTTTAATGCAAAACTCGATTGCGATTGAAGCACTTTTGAATCGCGAACCACAAGTGCTTTTCCTTTATACCAGTCATAAATAACCCCTCCATAATTGCGAATCATTGCGAGGTTACCTGCCTCCGTCACACGCGAAAGTGCCAATTTAGTGCCTACAGACAAGCAACTCATCACAAGGGTATCGCCGTATTCTCTAGAAACGAACGCATCTGGAGCAAGGTACAAACCAGGGCCAGCAACATTTCCCCCTCCTTTTTGTTCTAATTTTAGCAGTGCTGCAGATTCGCTTAATTTTTTATTTGCGATATCTGAAATGAGGGAATTTAAGAAAATCCCCGCGGAGTCAGATTCTTTTTGAATGTATTCCCAAGTAGAATCCGCTGGAACTGATTGCTTTGTGTAATGAAAAACGACTATATTTGGTGATTTGACTTCAACATACTTTGTTCCGTTTCTGTCAATAAATGGGCCATTGAACAAACTAGAAAGTGCAGGTTTTTGGGATTCTTCAGTATGTTTTGCCGATTCCTTTGCGCTACTTTTCGGATTAAAATTTCTGTTTTTGCAACTGAAAAATATAACAAGAAAACAGAAAGGTAAAAAATATGGCTTCATTATTTTAAAGATCCTTTGATTTGAATTTAAGCAAACACGAAATTTGAGCAGAAATTGAATTTCCCAAAATTATTTGAGAAATAAAACTTTAAAAAGCAAGCTATTTATTCAGGAGTTTATCTTGTTTTGTTTCGATTATTCTGTAAAATTGATTTATTTGACTCGCGATTTGCTTTTTGCCTTCTGCTCCCAAGGGTATCGAATTTGGGAGTTCAGTTACCTGCGATTTGACTTTAATAAAATGCTCGATTGCCAAAATAATTTCGCTCTTTTCAAACGATTTTGTGAGCCATCTTTTCATTGGAGAGTATTGTGACCTAAAGTGAATATTATCGTTTTCCTCTGGAAAATCTATAATTTCGCTTTCTTCAAATGGCTTGAATTTGGCCGATGCTCCTCTTGCAAACAAAGATAAATCGAAGTCGTGAATCAATGGAATTCTTGTTTCTTTTTGACCCTCGACATATATAAATTTTGCGTTTCGGTATTTGCAAGCAGCTGGAGTAAAGCCCTCGGGTGACCTAAATTTCCTGTTAAAACACCAATCCCAATTGCCAGCAAAAATTTCGACCATCCCTTGTTCAAGTATTTCTTGTCGGTTTAACCCTGTCCCGATAGGATCTCCCATAACGCTAGGCCCAGGGAATTCGGCGTCTTCAATTGTTCCATTAAATCTTTTTGCGACTGACTTAGGTTTTTCAATAAAAAAGAAACGGCCCGTTTTTTCTGTTTTATTGTCTGAATCTACATACGTGAGGTCAGCAAGTCGCGTCCGAAAATTGGGAAGTTCTAAAATATCAAGTATTCGATACACAATCCACTCGCGCCACGCTACATCTCCCGGTTCATAAACATCTGAATATGAGCTTGTTTCTTTTTCGCGAGCGAAACACGGGGTGGTCAAGTTAATTGATTTAACGCCAAGGAAAGGTATTTCTTCGTTATTTAAGCTCTCAATTTTTAAGGTTGGCAGCTTACAAAAAGAAGCTCTTCCTATCCCTTTAACTTGAATATTAACTGGAGTGTCTTCACCTTTAAAAAGGAGATTTCCTTGGTATATAATTTCTTTGCTATTTGGTAACTTACCATTGGCTTCAATCTGCGCAAAAGGAGCATTTAGTGTGATTCCTTTCAATGGTTCTATTGAAGAAAACACGAGTGGAGATTCTTTGGCGGCATCTGAATTAGAAGTAGCGCTAGAGGTGTTTTTTGGCGAAGAATTATAGGATCGTGAACGACATGCAGAAAAGCTAGAAAAAACTACCATTGATGCTAGCGAATGCACACAAGAAAACAAACGCAAATTCGAAGACATAATCTCTCCTGATTTAACTTTATATACATTTTAAGTTAATCTGGAACGATTCTCGAAACAAGATCTGCCACTGCAGCGTTTACATTGATTGTACTTTGACTGATTTGTGGAATTGCCTTCAAGTTCCCAAAATTTCGAACTTGCTAGGTATTTATTTAAGCTTTATTTGCGGTGTAGCAACACTAGATGTGAGTGTTTGCTCAATTTCTTGCCGCAAGTTTGTTTTTTCTGAGCGCAATAAGTTTCCGATAAAATCTGGAAATTCTTTTTTATCTTCCAAGTATTCTAGCTCTGGAATGTCTTTTAAATTTGCAATTGTGGCAATTTCTTGTAGCGCAACTTGTTTGGCGCCAACGGCATCGATGAGCTTTAAACTCAGCGCATGAGGAGCCAAAACCACGCGGCCATCAGACATTTCGTTTGCTGCGGCGTCGGTCAGGTTTCGTTCGGCGCGCACGTCGCCAATAAACTGCCCACGAGTGTCGTTAATAAGGGCCTGCAAATAGCTTTTGTCGTCTTCGGTCCACTCACGGGTAGGAGAGCCCGAATCTTTCAGCTTGCCGGTTTTGAGCGTCACTGGTTTGAGTTTCAACCAGTCGATGAGTTTTGAAACTTCGACGGTTGAAAGAATGACTCCGATAGAGCCAACAAGTGAACCCCTATTGGCTACAATTTTGCTAGCAGAAGCACTTGAATAATAAGCACCACTGGCAGCCATTTCGCGCACATATGCCACCACTGGTTTTTTGACTTTGACCCTTTTGACCGTGTCGTATATTTCTTGGCTAGCAACGACAGAGCCGCCCGGGCTATTGACCTCAAGCAGAACACCAACAGTTTCGGAGTCTTTTAAAGCGCTTTCGAGCTTTTCAACCACTGTATCTGCAGTGTGGGAATTGATTTCTCCGTCTAATTTAATTCCTGCAATAAACTTTTCAGTATGAGTTTTTGCAGATGTGTGAAAGCCAGAACGAGCAAATTCGGGTACAGATTTCAGCGCCCAACCTACTGTTACTAGAACGAATAAAACCGCGGTTAAAGTAAGAACTCCAACCACGGCCAATGCGACGAGTAAAGGATGGGGCCGACGGTTTTGTAGAGCGTCAGCCATAATTCTTTAGTCCTCTTTTTTCTTCTGAGTTTGTGCGCGTGCAAAAGCTTCTGCAAATCCGCCGCCAGAAGCAGCGATTTGTGCCGAAACATTGAGTGCAGTTTGAATTGCAGTTTTGTGTGTTTCGTCGAGTCCGCGGCTTGCAGCTTTTTGAGAAAGATCAAAGCGGCGTTCTGCGAGATCTACGCGAAGAACTACAAAATCAAGCACGGCATCGATTTCAGGTAAAACTGCAGGATCGTCGAGTTCTGTGAGGTGAACAAGGCCTTCAACGCCAGGTTGCAATTCAACAAACATGCCGAATTCAGCAGCGCGTGTGACTTTGCCCTTAGCTTTTGTGCCAGGAACAAAGGTTTTGCTTGCCGCTTCATAAGGGTCTTCCATCAATTGCTTGATGCCCAAAGAGAAGCGCATGTTTTCGATGTCGATTTGAAGAACTTTTGCTTCAACTTCGTCACCCTTTTTGAACAAATCTTGGGGGTGTTTAACGCGTTCGGTCCAAGAAATGTCGGAAACGTGAATGAGTCCGTCAACGCCTTCTTCGATACCAACAAATACGCCAAAGTCTGTAATATTACGGATTTTTCCGCGAATAACATCGTTAACTTGGTATTTTTGTGTGACCAATTCCCATGGGTTTGGTTCTGTTTGCTTCATGCCGAGGCTGATGCGGTGGTTTTCGAGGTCAACGGAAAGCACAACAACTTCAACGTCGTCACCAATGGCAACAACTTTTGAAGGGTGCTTAACGCGGCGGTTCCAGGTCATTTCTGTGACGTGGATGAGGCCTTCAACGCCAGGTTCGAGTTCAACAAATGCGCCGTAATCTGTGAGGCTCACAACTTTACCGCGGAGGCGTTGGTTAGAATTGTATTTTTCAGCAACAGAAACCCAAGGGTCGGACTGAAGTTGCTTGAGTCCAAGGGAAACACGTTGAGTGTTGGCGTCGTAGCTGAGAACTTTAACTTGAATTTCGTCGCTGACGTTGAGGATTTCAGCAGGAGAATTCAAGCGGCCCCAAGACATGTCAGTGATGTGGAGGAGGCCGTCGATGCCGCCCAAATCAATGAATGCGCCGTAGTCGGTGATGTTTTTAACAACGCCGGCCATAATTGCGCCAGTTTCGAGATTTTTGAGAGTTTCTGTGCGGAGGCGTTCACGATCTTGCTCAAGAAGTACACGGCGAGAAAGAACAATGTTCCCGCGTTTCTTGTTGAATTTGATGATTTTGAAAGAAAGAGTTTGGCCCAAGAGTTTTTCGAGGTTGCGCACAGGACGCAAATCAACTTGGCTACCAGGTAAAAACGCTTTAACGCCAATATCAACCGAGAGTCCGCCTTTAACGCGGCCCACAATTTTACCTTCAACGAGTTCGTTCTTTTCGTAAGCGTCAGAAATGCGGTCCCATGCTTTGAGCATGTCGGCTTTGTCTTTAGAAAGTACAAGTTCGCCATCGTCGTCTTCAAAGAGGTCAACGTAAACGTCAACCAAATCGCCTACTTTGAGTGAGAAAATGCCGTCGATGCTTGTGAATTCAGATTTAGGAACTTCACCAGCAGATTTGTGGCCAATGTCTACTACAACTGTATCGTCACGGAGTTCGACAACGCGGCCTTGAACAACTTGGCCTTCTTTAACTGTCGCGCCGCTTCCAGAAATAGCTTCCTGGTCCTTGAAAAGAGCCGCAAAACCGCCTTCAATGTCATGCTCAGGAGTGGCAAAATCGACGTCTTCGTCGAGCCATTCAAGACTTTTGTAATTGGCTTTTTTCTTGGAAGCTTCGGAATGAACATTAACCATTGAAATAATTACCTTTCGAATGTTCGGAGCACATGCCGGTACTTTGTGTACAACCACTATGGATGCAACACGACACGGATCAGGAGGCTACGAACTGGTTTCCCGCGTTAACATATTTTTTTGAATTTGACTAGTTTGAAATGCCACGAGGGCATTTAAATTAAGACTTGCGGCGCCCAGCTTTTGCAAATGCTGCGGCAAATACATTGGCTTGCTCGGCAGAAGGTCGGGCAACAGCAGCTTTACGGAAGTTTTCCCATTCTGCCATTTGAGCTTTTTCTTCTTCAGTTAAAGCAGTTGTGCCTTCGCGTTTGTGTTTGAGTCGTGCTTGCATTTCTTCTGGCATAGGGCCCTTAATAGACAATGAAAGTTTGTGGTCTGCTAGTTCAACATTGAGGACGTGAACTTTTACAGCCTGGCCCGTGCTGACTATATCGCGGGGGTGCGCAACGCGTTTGTCCCATGCCAGCTGGCTGATGTGGACTAAGCCTTCAACGCCTTCAGCAACGCTGACAAATGCGCCAAAATCAGACAATCGGGTGACTTCGCCATCTAGAACAGTGCCGGGCATCAAGCGAGAAGCAATTCCCATCCAGGGGTCTTCGCCAGCATTTTTAGCTGACAAAGCAATGCGAAGCTTAGGAACATGTTCGATTTTTAAAACACGAACCTGAACTACATCGCCCAATTTTACCACTTCGTCTGGCGATTTTAACCGCTTCCAGGCGAGCTCGGATATGGGTATTAAGCCTTCAATTCCACCGATATCGGCAAAAGCACCAAAGGTTGCTGTGCGCGTAATTGTGGCACGGAGTGTTTGGCCCACTTCGAGAGTGTTTAATATTTCGGATTGTTTCGATTCTCGTTCTTCACGCAAAAGCTGTTTGCGCGATAAAACAATATTGCGTCCACCTTGCTTAAATTCAGAAATATGGAACTTTAGAACTTGGCCAATATAAGCATTTTCGTCGACAATGCGACCCAATTCCATTTGTGAAAAAGGAATAAATGCGCGTTTGCCAGAAAGAGTGGCTTCAAAACCACCTTTTGTTACTTTTTCAATTTTGGCTTCAACAGGCAAATTGGATTCATGTGCTTGTTGCAAAAGAGTAGAATCGACTTCACCACGGCGCAGTGTGCGCGTTAAAATAATTTCAGAACCGCTGTCTTGGCGCACATAGGCTTCAACGGTGTCGCCTAATTTAGGCATGGGCAACCCGCCAGCTGTAAACTCGTCTGATGCCATAGAACCGGTATTTTTACCACCCAATTCGATGAATACAAACTCAGTGCCCACCCGAACAACTTCGCCGCTCACTTGTTCGCCCATGCGAAATCTGCGGGCACCAGTAGGTGCTGCTTCGGAGTTTAAAAGTTTTTCGAAGTCCGATTCTGCGTCTTGTTCTGGCGCGAAAGGATCACGGGTGGTATCTTCGGGGTCAACATAGTGAAACTTAGCCATGGTCTTCTCGTCCCTTGTCCAAACATTTGGGGGTGCTTTAAAATGTCATATGGTCTTGCCACATCGTGCTCGCGAGATCAATTGCGCAGCGCCATTCTTGCTTTTTTGTTTTGCGCAAATTTTATTTTTTCTACAACTTATGCAGAATCTGGGAGAATTATTCTTTCAGTTTTAGCGCCTTTAGGAATGGTTGATGCCATTGCCATCCGAGAATTTGAGCAAAAGCGCCATGTCAATGTGCGCATGGAGCTCGTAGGTGGGCCGTCGGAATACGAACCTCGCTTGCGCAACAGTCCGCGTGGCTGGGATGTGGTTTTGGCCGATGAAAGCCAGCTTATTCGACTCGTGTATTCAAAACTTTTGCGCCCTTTGCCCGAATCTGTTTCAAAAAATGCATCGCATGTGGGTTTAGACATTCGTCCTAAAGTAAATGAAGACGGGCGTGCTTATCTTAATTTAATGGCCGACCCTATGGGGTTGGTTTGGAAGCAAGATTCACTCACATCTAAAAATGTACCGGCCTGGACTTGGCTTTCGCAAATGAGCGAAAATCCTTATTGGCGAAATCGCACATTGTTACCTTACGATATGAAAGTCCAGTTTTTAATTGCAAAAAAAGCAACTTCAGTTGCCAAAAATGCAGAGATATCTATTGTAGAAATTGGAACATCTGTGGCCAATGATACTGTTGCTTCTGCTGCTCCGCCTTTTGATTGGTTAAAGCAAGCGCGATTGCAAGCGCGACCGCATCATGCACAAATGGAGCTCGATTTTTTATCAGATCGTGTTGTTGCTGGAATATTGTGGCGCTCCGATTTTTTAAGAATCAGAAAACTCGTGCGCAATATTGAATTCGAAGTCCCGCGTTCTGGTACCTATTTTACGCGCATTGGAGCAGCAATAGTTGCAGACACAGCCCAAGAAACTTTGGCTAACGAATTTGTTCAATTTTTGTATTCAAAAAGGGACTCTTTAGCGCGCTATGCAGGACTCGTCTCATTGGCCGAAACTAAATTCGAAGATAAACCCATTCGCAATTGGAGTCTTTTAGAGAACGATCTGGTGCTGCCAAAAGCCATTGAGCAAGAATTAACTCGCCAAGTCATGTCTGGTGATTGAAAAAGGACTTTCAGAATGTCTTTCATCGCCATCTGGGTCTACATTTTCGAGTATGCGAGCGGCCGATATTAAGAGCTCTCGGGGCCAGTGCTGGCGTTGGGTTTTAATGTCTATTTTGGGATCCCCAAACTTGCGCATTAGACTGTCGAGGTCTTTTGCCAATACAGCATCGCCTAGTTTTCCTTTTAACAAATGCAATGCTTTTTCGAGCTCACCGGTTGAAACCCAGCATTTTGCAGCCATAGAATGTCTGCCAGATGCTTCATAAATTGCAGCAGCCAAAGGCAGGCGGCGCAAATCGTAAAGTGAATGCGCAATTCGTGCCAAAAAGGGCTGACCCTCTGGTGTTTTTAATTGCGGCGCTTGAGCAAGTGCTCTGACAATTTGATTCGATAAATCTTCGGGTAAAAGCGACCAAAAAAGCGAACCCAGTTGGCGTGCAGAATCGAGGTGTCGCAGAGAGAGTTCTACAACATCTAGCCTGCGCACAACTGTGCTCCAAAGTGCAAGACTTTGTGCTGTACTTGTGTCTACTGGAAGCGCAGAAATCAGTTTTATAAATATGGGAGCGTCCATCACTTGAAAAGCGCTTTTTGTGTTTTTACTATCTGACATAAAGTCGCGCAAGAAAATCCAGTGATCGCCTTTAACACAGCGGGGCACTACGGCTTCTGCTTTTCCTGCAGCGGAATAGGCTTCCAGAGCTTTCATTTCGTGGCCAAATTGTTCAAAGAGTTTTGCTGCTTGCACATAGCAGTCTGGATTGGTGCGTCCTGCTTCCATAAAAGCTTTGGCCGCTTCTTCATGAA
Source organism: Pseudomonadota bacterium (assembly GCA_043747645.1). GTDB lineage: Bacteria > Bdellovibrionota_B > Oligoflexia > Silvanigrellales > Silvanigrellaceae > JAYTOT01. Next base: position 10,673 of record JAYTOT010000076.1, read on the forward strand.
GGCCCGCAATTAAAAAATGTTGTGCAGCTTTGGTAAACATTTTATTTCGAGTGTACAAAACTCCTGCCCGATTGGGGCGCGAAAGCCGCATTAATATTTGACACGCTTCGTCAATTTTACCAGCGTCTTCTAGTACATTAATGGCATTTCTTTGTAGGCCCATATCTTCTAAAAGCCTTGCGCCTTCCACTATATTGCCAGAGGCAATAAGGTCGTCGGCTATTTTTTTCTTTCGTTCGTCGTCTGGGTTAAGTCGCAGTTGGTCCGAGGCGCGAATAATGGCCTCTTCTTGGGCTATTTCTTTTGCTGATTTTGCAACTTTTCGCAGTTTTAATACTTTGGATCGTTTTCTTTCTTGAAAAAAGAAATAGACAAATCCAGCGCCTGCAACTATAAGTGCGCCAGCAAGTAAAAACATTTTTTGGGTGGCATTCGGATCAGCCATCTATATGCCCCAGCTTAAGCCAAGTGAAATCAGTTCATCGTAAGCCTTCCTATTTCTAACATAGTCATATGAAGGTGAAATTCTGTAGGTAATTTTTAACCGCAGTGCGTATGTTACAAGTACAGAAACGCCAAGTCCGGCATTCCAAGTTGGTCCTGCTGCGCTTTGGCATGGTGAAACAGCAAGGGAGTCACTTCCGCATTGTTTTCTCCAGAGTACGCCGGCAAAAACAGTAGGTTTGAGAGGTCCTACAACCACTCCCATAGAACCGTTTACACTTGAATCCGTGACACTACTACTGCGGTGGTATTCTGGTAAATCTATTCCTTTAGCCTTTAATAAAGACAAATAAATTGAATTAAATGACTCGGTGTCGTTTGTCACAGTGTGGCCCAAAGCGACTTCAAAAAAACTAGAAATAGGCAGGCCAAGTTCTAGTCCGTAACTGTTCCGAGTTGTAGTTGAAAATACAGCGTGAGATTTGGAATAACTGCCGTTAAGTGAAATATCCACAAATTTACCTTGGGCAAAAGCAATATTTGTCATGAAGATGATTATAATGCTGCACAGCTTTATTGTATATAAACTTAATAGTCTCACAGATGTACTCCACAAAATTATCAAGCAACCTCGAAACAGGATTGGAGATTGATTGAAATTCTCACTGTGCTTAACGGCATCTGAAGTTTTAAATAAACGGAGAATTTTTTTCCGACTGCGCAGTTTTTTTGGCCCTGCTCAATTGAGCCGCCCCTGATTCAAATAGGCGGTTTGACGATTTAATGAATCTACGAGTCGCGAAATTTCGTCTGTGAGGTCTGCTGCGGGCATCCATGCTGCTGTGCTCATGTCTTCGGGTTTGTTAGGGTTGCCTGCAAAATATTCCACTATATTTTTAACCACCAATTCTGTTTGTCGCGGTGAAATAGGAAATACACTAATTGAAAGTCGATTTCTGAAGAGCCTTCCCTCTAAAAAAAACTTGTCCCAATCCGTTTGGAGTGTGAGATTACGGCGATCAACCGTTGCTAAAATGTAGTCTTGCGAAATAATACGAGCAACCATATTAAAAACTTGAGATGCAGAAATTCCGCTTCGCCAAACGTTATTTTCAACACGAGTAAGCTCGTTTTTATTAGCGTTTCCATAGTTATTTTGAGCTGAATTCGCCGACTGTGGTTGGTTAGAATAATGTCCTGGTCCAGGAGACGTAGGTGTATTTACTCTATTTGTTACGTTAGATGGCAAAGTGGCACGGGCCATAAATTTTTGCATGTCGGCATCGGGACCTTCGGGAGCTTGGGAAGTTCCGCCAAAAAGACTTCCTCGTTTGGCAGTATCCATTGGCATTCCAGCACAATTTATGCAAAAAACTGAAAATAAAAAGTAAGTGAATTGTCTTGGAACACGAATCATAGTTGTGCTTCCTTTTGGCGTTCTGTGGGAGATAAAATAAATGTAGCGGCAATTGCGCTTAATAGTGAGGCAGGCTTTGCGCCGCAGAGTTAATGGCAGTTTGTAGGCAAATTCATTCCCTTGTGTCAGAGTTACCTGTCGTGTAAAGTCCGGTCGATTTTTACTTGCTCTAGTGATTGATTTTAAAAATAGTTTTTAAGAAGGGTTTGAATATGAAATTGTTTTTGGTTAAAAAAAGTAGTAGTTTATTAACTAATTTTATTTCGATGTTAACAAAATTAGTTGTTTTGAGTTTGCTTTTAGCTTCGTATAGTTCGCAAGTTTTTGCTGCTGGCGTAAAAGAAATTCAAGCAAAAAAAGAATTGCTTGTTGGTCTCGACCCAGGATTTATTCCCTTTGAAATGAAAAAACCAAACGGCGATTGGATTGGTTTTGATATTGAAATGATGACTGCATTTGCAAAAGAAATGGGCGTTTCTGTTAAATTTATGGACACAAAATGGGATGGCATTATTCCTGCCCTTATTGCCAAAAAATTTGACCTCATTGTATCGGGTATGACAATCACCGAAGAACGCTCTAAAGTAGTGCTCTTTAGCGATTCTTATTATAAAGCGGGTCTCAATGTTTTATTGACTCAAAAAGCAGCTTTAAAAATTAAAAAAGTATCTGATTTAAACTCACCCGAATTTTCTGTTGCAGTAAAAGTGGGAACCACCGGCGATTTTTATGTGGGCAAAACATTGCCTAAGGCAAATGTTAAAAAGCTCGACAGCGAATCTGATTGCGCAAACTCAGTGGCACTGGGCAAAGTTGATGCATTTATTTACGATAAGCCCTATGTTCAACTCTTCGCAAGCCGCAATGCGGCTAAGGTAACTGCTCTCAGTGGCACTATCACAGACGAGGACTTAGGCGTTGCTGCGCGTAAAGCAGATAAAGATCTCGTATTGGCATTTAACGCTTTTCTTAAAAAATGGCGCGAAACAGGTTCGTACGACAAGGCAATAAAATCTAATTTTGTCGATATGCCATGGCTCAAAGATTTTCCCGACCTAAAGTAACGTGAGGTAATTTGCACAATGCCAGAATCTAAACCGTCGATTTTTCCTACGTTCGTAGCGCTATTGTTTATGCTTGGCCTCTTTTTTTTAGTCGTTAAAAGTTTTCAATCGCTCGACTACGAATGGGATTTTCGATTTTTAGGTGCATATATTTGGGATTCCGTTGCAAATCGTCCTGGTATTATGATGCAAGGCCTTTGGGGCACGCTTAAAATTAGTTTTCAGTCAATTTGCATTGGAACCATTTTAGGCACAGCTGTTGGGTTTTTGCTGCAAGTGCGAGAACCCGTTACCCGCATAGCGACCCTTTGTTACGTCGATTTGTTTCGTAACACGCCTGTTTTAGTTCAACTTTATGTTATGTATTTTGTGGTTGGTACAGCCTTTGATATGTCGGCAGAAAGCGCTGGGATTTTAACTCTATCTCTTTTTTGTTCTGCTTACATTGCCGATATTGTGCGCGGAACTCTTGTTAATTTTGATGTGGGCCAACGCGATGCTGCAAAGGCAGTGGGTCTCAACGATTTTGATATTGCAAGACTCATTGTTCTGCCACAAGCATTGCGACGCATGTTGCCACCCCTTGTGGGGCAGTTTGTGAGTTTGGTAAAAGATTCATCTTTAGTTTCTGTTATTTCTATTTTAGAACTCACAAAAGCTGCTTTAAACGTGGTAGCAGTGAGCTTCAGAAGTTTTGAAACTTGGTTTTTGATTGCGTTTTTATATTTGGTTTTAAATACTATTGTTTCAACTTGCGGACGTTGGCTTGAAAATCGATTGAGCGAAAGTTTACATGCATGAACGATATTTTATTGTCAAATGTTGATTTTGAAAAAGGAAATTCGAAAATTAATCCGCAGCAAAAAACTCCAGAACCAATTGTTAAATTATCAAATGTCTCTAAAAATTTTAAAACGAAGCACGGCAATTTTGCGGCTCTTAAAAACATTTCACTCGAAGTTTTTCCGGGCGAAGTGGTAACTCTTATTGGCCCCTCCGGTAGCGGTAAAAGCACCTGTTTGCGCGCAATTAATGCGCTTGAATTTATTTCGGGCGGACAAATTGAGGTCTGCGGAATTCGCTATGGCGAAGTCAAAAATTCAAATATCATTTCGCAATGGTTTAAACAAAGAGCTTTAACGCTTCAAATTAGGCGTAATACGGCCATGATTTTTCAGCGGTTTGAACTTTTTCCGCATCTTACGGCATTGCAAAATGTGGCAATAGGTCCGCGCTATGTGCACGGATTATCTGCAGCAGAAGGCTTTCAAAAAGCGGAACAGTTGCTCGAAAAAGTGGGTTTGAAAAGCCATGCGGCTAAGTTTCCACGGGCACTTTCGGGTGGCCAACAGCAACGTGTTGCCATTGCCAGAGCGTTAGCGGTGGAACCACGTGTGTTACTTTGCGACGAACCTACCAGTGCCCTAGACCCAGAACTTGTGGGCGAAGTGACCGACGTTTTGCGCGATATTGCGCGTTCTGGTGTAACGATGCTTGTTGTGACTCACGAAATGTCTTTTGCAGCTCAAGTGTCGCAGCGCTGTGTGTTTTTTGATGCAGGAGAAATTGTAGAACAAGGACTAACTCAAAGTCTTTTTGCAAATCCGCGGTCGCAGCGTTTGCAGCAATTTTTGCAACGCGTAGGCTCTAATCACTTTTGACATAGGTGAAAATATCCTCTCGCAGAGTCACCATGTCGGTTCAAACTCTATTGTGAGTTTGTCGTCGCGAGCGCGTCTGCCGCGCAAGGAGAGAGCCTTTCTTATGCTCGAATTTAAAAATAATATTTTAGCTCGCCAATTTAAAAATTATTCTTGGTCTTTTGCTGTTTTTACAATAATAGGATCAACGTATTTATCAAGTTCGGCGTGGGCAACAAATCCGCGTTCCCATTCCACCTCCAACGAATGGGGCAGCTCTCAAATAAACGCATTGGGTGGAATTGGAAGTCTGAGCGACGATTTTGTCGATCAATATTTTTCCGATCCATCGCTTGTTGCCGAAAGCAAAAAATCGGTTCAGTTGCGCTGGCTCAGTTTGGGCGTGACGTATACTAAAGATTTAGCCAATACCGTATCAGATTTTTCGTCGGCATTTAAAAGTGATTCAAGTTCTAGTGCTGGCACAGGCGTGGTGAATTATCTCGATAAATTACGGAGTTTGTTTGGCCGTCGCTTGGGTGGTGAAATGAATGCCGCTATTTTGGCAACACAAATTGGAAATTTTACATTAATTCCATATGCGAGTGGTAGTGTTGAAGGTGGAATTGATGTTCCCAGTTGGCCCCGCGCCGACCTCGTTGGCGATGGGTATATTGGCTTAGGTTTCGGCTATGCACATAAGCTACCACAAGGTTTTACCTTAGGTGGAAATTTGCGACCTGGTGTGCGCGCTTACGCCCATGTGCAAGGAAGCGTTTCTGACGTGGGTGGTTTTGCCACGGCTTCTGCTGCTGGCACTGGCACATCTACCAGTAGTTCTCTCAATCCAAAAGCCGGTGTAGGATTTTACCTCCCCCTAGACGTAGGCTTAGGATATTCTCCTCTTAAAATAGTTCGGTTTAATTTGGTGATGAAAGATTTTGGTGGCGCAGGTTCTTTGTCTAAAATTCAAGGCGATAAGCCGCCCGCGTATCCCATGCGAGTTTCATTGGGCGCGACTTCTATGCTTTTTGAAAAGGGTTCGCATAAAATAAATGGAGCTACGGACTTGCAAGATATGCTTGCACTCAATCAACAAGGTGCATTTTGGTACCGGTGGCAGTTTGCGGCGCAATATTTATACCACTTGCCCATTCGCACCCAGACATCATTCGGTCTCAATGCCGGTTTGCAGTCTGGCTACCCGTCGGTGGGAGTGTTTATCGATTTGTTTCTCGTTAAAATTGAGGCTTCTACATTTACCAAAGAAAGCGGCCTTTATATAGGCCAACGTCCTTTAACGGCATATAGCTTTCGTGCGTTTTCTCAGCTGACATTCTAATTTTTTGAGACAAAATTTGCAATTTATTCAACGGGCACTCGCTCCCTCGAATTGAAAGTGCTAAGGTGATGCTCTTCGGAGTTTAATCGGCGCATTTTAATTTGGAGTTCTTATGTTACGGCCCACGTTGCCCACTGGTGGTTTAATATTATCGCAAGACCTTCCCGCATCTGCCGAATCTGAACCGCAATTCACTCCAGCAAAAATGAATATTTTAAGTTTAATATTAGGTTTTGCTGGTTTTTGTGCGTCATTGTATGCACTGGCACTGCATTTAAAATCTAAAACAGGTACTGCTGCTCTATCTTGCGACGTGAATGATTTAGTGAGCTGCACTAAGGTTTTGGGTGGCGAATACGGCGAATTTATTGGCATACCATTAGGCGCTTTGGGTATGGCTTATTTTGGAATTGTCATGAGCACTGCTCTGCTGCCAAAACTATCGGAATGCAGCGAAACGTGGATTGCTAAATGGCGCTTTTTTGTTGCAATTATGGGTGTTGTTGTTGTTGCTGCATTAGGTTACCTTTCGTATGTTAAAATTGGGGCTGTTTGCGTTGTCTGCTCCAGCGTTCACGCCATTACACTATTGAATTTTGGAGTTGTTTTTATTTCTTGGCTCAAACACAGAAAAGGTTTAAATATGGCACACCCTTCGGCATTTTTGAAACTCATGTCTATTTCCTTAGCATTGTCTGTTCCGCCAATAATTGCGGGAGTTATTTTACCTTCGTTGGCACCAACGTTGTTTTCAGTAGCTGGAAAAAACATCGACGAAGCCTCTGGCGCTCCTAAAGCACCTGCCCCAAATACCACACCTGTACCGGCTGAAACACTGACATTTTCTAAAAGTAATTTTGTCGGAAACGGCGAAGACTACCGCAAAGGAAACGACAATGCTCGCGTTGTTATGTTTATGTATTCCGACTTTGGTTGCCCTCACTGCAAACACGCTTCCGAAGCCATCGATGCGGCTTTGTCTATTGTAGGGCCCGATAAAGTTTTGTTTGTTTATCGCAATTATCCACTTTCAAATCATTGCAATGCATCCATTGGCGCCGAAGGTCACAAATATTCTTGCGAACAAGCCATGGCCGCACGTTGCGCCGGGCAGCAAGGTAAATTTTGGAAGTACAAAGAATGGGTTTTTGAAAATATTGAAGCCTCTGACTCAGCAAAAGAGAAACTATTTACAAATGATGGCTTTATTTCCCAAGCCGAAAAAATGGGTCTCGATAAGCCTCGTTTTCAACAATGTCTCACTTCAAAACTTGAAATGGCCAAAATAAAAGAAGACATTGAATTTGGTAAAAAACTTGGCATTCAGGGCACACCACTGCTTATTTTAGGTGGAAAACCCTACACAGGGCCTCAAACTCCCGAAGCTTTTGCAGGCGCGTTTCAGGCGCTATTGGCTAAATAAGCATGATGCTTCTTTAGTTATTCAAATTGTATTCTTAAAATTTTGAAAAAGCGCTTAAAGTGTCATTTATTCGGTTTATTGATATTGCTGAGTGTGTATTCTTATTAATATTTATATTTTTCTAGGATTCTGTGAGTTTTCACTCTTATTTTAACTTCGCTTTAATTTGCCCTCGATGTGCAAATTGGCTAGGTTCCTTGGGGAAATTTGGATCTTGAGGTACCTAGAGTTTACAGTCGATGCCCGCAGGCAACGATTCAGGTTGATTCTGCAAAAAATGCGAATAGGCAGTTAAATTTATTCTGGTAAATTCGCGTCTACAATTGGAACTTAATTCTAAACTTTTGATCGACAAAAAATATAATGAATCAAGATCGCAATGCGTTTCTATGTTTCGATATTTTGCTTATTTTATACAAATTTTCAAACGCGATGTGAAACGAATGAGTACTGTAGTTGTTGTCTTAATTAATCATATTGGCGGCTTTTTAGGCTAATAAAAAATTTAAGATTTCAATTGTGGCGCCGATCATTGGAAACCTGTCACGAGAGTAAATGAGTATTCGGAGATTCAAGAAATGAAGCAGGACAGAATTTACCAGGAAAAAGTGTCTGCTCTCGTTAAATTGTCGACCGGGTTGTCAGCCGAAATTGCTGCTATTTTTAGTTATTTTAGTGGAAATATTAGTCTCTCACTGGTTCTTGCAATTTTGGGAATATTTTGTATTTGCCTTCATTTTTGCTCTTTTAATCTTGAATTTTTCAAAAAAAATATAATTCATCAGTATGTTCTGATAATTATTGTTTTTTTGCTGTCTCTGCGATTCAACGGTTCAAATGGGCCATTCGCATTTTCTTATTTTGGTGTATTAGCGTTTGGATTTCTGACTCTTGAAAAAAAGTCACTCAGGCAAGCTACAATTTTTTGCATAGCAACTCAATTTTTATCTGAGATTGTGCTCTTCAGTTCTCTGCAGGAATTAGAAAAGGTTCCTGAGAAATCAATATTTTTTCTACTTACCTCAATGGCAGTTGCCGTTTCGTTGTACTATGAAACTTTGCGGATGGAAAATCTTATATTAAACGAATTTGAGAAATCATTAGAATTAGATAAATTGAATTCTGCATTGATTTCTACCCAATCAAAACTTATTCACCAGGCGAAAATAGAATCACTAGGCATGATTACTGCTAGTATTATTCATGATATAGCTACACCAATGCATATTATTTTGCAGTCTATAGGAGATTTAGAAGATGAGAATCCAGCTTTTTCTAGTTTGACTCCGTTAAAAACAATAAAATTGTCTTCAGCGAATATGCTTAGAAAATTAGAATCTATTAGGCGATTTACTCGAAATACTGATTCTTTAAATGAGAGAGAAAAAATATCAGTTGCTGATGCCGTTGAAGAATTTAAAATCGTTTTTGGTTCATATTTGGCCCAAAATCAAGTCAATTTGATAGTCGATTTAGATCTCGATGTAGAGTATTGTTTTGATCGAATTATTCTAGACGGTCTGTTTCAAAATACATTAAAAAATTCTTGTGAAGCTTTTATTACGAACAAAGTAGAACACGATCGGTATTTGAAAATATCTGTGAATAAAAATAATAATATGTCAGATATTCGCATTATAATTGAGGATAATGCTGGAGGAATTCCTAAACAATACTTAGATAAGATTTTTAACCCATTTTTTACCACTAAGCCAAAAGAAAAAGGAACGGGGTTAGGCTTGAGTCAGCTTGCCAATTTAATTAGGCATCATAGTGGCACAATTGACGTGTCAAGTTTCGAGTCAATGACTCAATTTATAATTACTTTGCCCTTCAAGACTTGAAAATCTTCCATTGGCGCTCAACTTTGTATCTGAGCGCGGTAAGATATTTTGAACATAATTAGAATATCTCCCTGAATTTAAATGCCAAATTAAACTTCCGCAAATCCAGTTTTGAACTGATTGCCAATACCAGTAAAGATTTTCATGTTCTTGAGATTGAAGTGAAATAAATGTATCGATTAATCTACTATAGCTTTCTTGAACAAAATTCGAAAAACTGTCGTGATTTGAAAAGTAGTCAAAAATTCGTGCTCCATTTTGTTCATAAAATTCCTTTCCAGCTGAAAGAGTGTCGTTGTGGAGTATCTGACATTGTCCAAATAAATTTTTAAATAGAGCTATGTGCATTTTTTCAGAATGGCTCAGCGCGACATTTTTATATCCAAAACAACATTCTAGCTCTGATGCCGAGCCAGTGCTTCCGATTCGATTCGAAATGTATTTCGAGAAATTCATTTTCGATTTTTCAATCAATAGTGAATTGTAATAAGAAGTTATTTCCTCAATTATAGATTCGATTTGATATTTTGCATAATTCGATTTTTGAAGCACATACTTTAAAAGTGAATTTGCATTATTCACCCATTCTATTTTTGATTTGTGACTTGGATTATTCAAAAAAATAGAAAGGTCATGTACACACTCAGCAAGGTTTTTTTGCTCAGAAATGCACTCTGAATCAAGAAACCAGTCAATGTAAAAATACCATTCGAGTCTATCATTACTCAATTGTGATTTTTGACTGTCGCATGTCGTAAAATGGGACAGTACATCCAAATCGCTCTTCAGTATTTCATTTGCGATTTTGCAGGGAAGTTTAATCTTGCACGAGTCGAAAATTGTAAGGGGATTGATCTCCATTTCGCTTGGGGGATTGTAGTTCAAAAAGTTTACTTTCCATTGTATTGGAATTTTTCCAGTGGGCAGAAGAATTTCGCATTTTACTGAATCCGCATTTTTGATTTGGTGATAAAGCTCAGTAGATTTTTCAAACACTTTCATGCGTTGACATCCTTTCAATTGAAAGCCCTTGTTCGAAAAACTGAGGGCTCATATTATATGATAATTTCTTATTTGAAATTATAATTAGCATAAAATGGAAGAAAAGATATTTCGAGTACTGATTTAAATTGAATGTATTTTTTACAAAAACATCTCTAATAGCTATTTCCTTTCGGAACAATTACTAGTTATTTAGTTGTTCGCTTCGAAAATTGTGTCACTACAGAAATATTCCTGGACATCTATTTTTCTGATTTAGATTTTTTTACGCTTTCGAATTCTAATAAAGTCGTTAAATAATGCGCATTGTTGATTTTATTCAGATGTGCAGAGATGCTGTTTTATTGGGTCCAAACATAACTGACAATGTAGTTTGATGCTCCAGCTGAATTCAATGGCATTCTGTTACTTTTACATCTATTAGTGGAATCATGTTTGAAATTGAGGTGAGTCAGACTTCAAATGCTTGGAATTTTGCCAAAGAGTCACGCTACAATCAAATGAGCGTAATTGAATGGGCTTTGATTTCTGCAATAAGTGGTGAAACGGGCTGAACGCTTAAAAAATCGAATAACGAAACAGGAATGGCGTCGGCATTGGGACCTCGCCTAAAAAGCAGGTGTCCCAATAAGGCACCCTCTGCAATTCTGTCGGCACCAAAATCACGGGAAACAAATGCCAGGAAAGAGTATTCCTGATTAAATTTAGCTTTAATGCTTGTTTTAACTTCGGGATACCTTTCTATTGTATTAAATTGGTTGATTTCAGAAAGATTTTTAGACAAATCAACTTCGATGTCCCAATTCAAGCATTTTATTTCCTCTGTCATTGAGCTCTAAAATGATACGCCAATTTAGTTTTTAAGTGAAATATTTTTTATGAAAGTGAAATGTATTTTTTTAAAAATCGAGGCTCTGACGTGTAGCTCGCTAAACTATGTGACTGGCGTCAATTTTGACATATTGAATTGTTTTGTCACTCAAAAATCAAATTCGAACCGAATAGAGAATGTGCCTGTGTGCTTTTTTGCGGCGGTCCTTTTTGGCTAAGGAAGACTTATTCTATGCATTATTCGAGATCAACTTCTGTCACTGCTATCTCTGGGTTGTTGCTATCTACAGTCGCTGCGGGCTGTAAAAGCCGAAATTTTAATTCAAATTCAGATGTGCAAAGTCTCAATGCTCCTGAAAAGCTTGCCGGAACTCAGACTTTCAGAAGTCCGAACGGCATTTCTGAAAAATGCATTGTGCTTCCAAAAATGCCTCGGGGTAAATATAGCAGTGGTGACATTCAGGATGAAAATAATTATTGTGGCCTCAATTTTTATGAGGAAACAGCTGGCCTTTGCCCCAAGACATGGAGCACAAGTCCTGGGACAATCGTGTATAAAATTGACCCAGCAAAAATATCGCAAGCTAAATTTGAAGAAAAATACTGCAGTGATCAAAAAAGCGATCAGCCATATATAATCGAAAAAGTAGGAACGTTTAAGCAAACAATGAACGGCTCAAATACGAGCGGAACTTTTTCGACTTCATCGCTTTTATATTATCACTTTTCGAGATATTTTCACGCATCAGTAAATGTTCCTGTTAGTGTTTATCGAGAAATGGACAAGGACGAACACTTTAGGCGTGTGACAAAAAAAGGCCAGGCACTGACCGGATCGGGAATGATTGGAGGTGGTTGGGATGCTCTCTCTGACGCTGAAAAATCGCCGAACTCCTACAGTCCTGTGTTTGAACTTTTTACCCAAGGAAAAGACAAAATATATGGCGTAATAGTCCGCAGTAAAGGTGAGCGGTATGGAACTGAAATCAATGGAATTCGTTCGGATTGGGGAGTAGGCGACAACGAAGATTTTCAGCGCACTCCTGCCTATGAAGCTCTCAAAAATACCGCTGGCATTAAAGAAGCCATAGACAAAACATTAAAAACTTATGAGTCAAGCGTAATTCCCGCCCTTCGGGAGCGTTCAAATAACAGTGAGGTTCAGAGTGATATCGATACGCTTGCCTCACTTGTAGCTAAAATTACACCGAAACAATTGGCTTATTGGATGAAAGAGCTTTCTGAAATTGTTATTTTCGACTACATTTTTAGTCAGCAAGACAGGATTGGTAATATCGATTTTGTTTGGAAGTGGACATATTTAGATCCGGCCACTGGAGATGTGAAAGACCGAACCGTAAAAGAAGATAATTTTAAAAATCTGCCGCGCTCAAAAATTTCGTCTATTCCAGTGCCTTCAGATCTGGCATCGATGAAGCCTGTTCTTTTGCAGCGCACGCAACTCGGCGATAACGATGCCGGAGGCAGAGTCGAGTACGCTAACTTTGCAAAATCAACAAAAATGCTTCAACAAATTCGTCATATTTCGCCAACTACTTTTAATAGCCTCATTGCTTTGAATAATGACCTTCAAAGCAAGGGCGAAATCTACAAATACATTACGACAAATTTTCCATTAAGTGATGAAGGTCAAATTCCTCAAATTGTGTCTAATACAGCTCTTGCGGCTGGTATTGTTAAGGGCCTTTGTGAAGCAGGTAAGCTCAAATTTGACCTGAGACCCGATGCCTTTTTTGCAACTGGCGACGTTGTTGATGCGGCAATTAAATGTGATGGCTCTTCTCAAATTGCTGATAGCTCTTCGTCCAAGTAACTCCGCAGCACTCGACTTAAAAAAAAACCAAAAAAAACGCCCAGGGCAAATCGGTAAAGATTGGCACTGAGCGTTTTTTTGCGAGCGCTCCTGTGAGGGAACGCTCTGAGACGATTAACGCATTTCGCTATTAGGACCGTAAGCCAAAATAGCCATAACGCGAGCTCGTTTAACAGCAAGGGTGAGTTCACGCTGTTGACGTGCGCTGGCACCGCTGATGCGACGGGGAACAATTTTTCCGTGTTCTGTTACAAAACGGCGCAATAATTGCGTGTCTTTGTAATCGAAAGAAATATTAGGATCGAGAATGCGTTTGGGGCGTGAATAGCGGCGTTTTTTCTTGCCTGCGGTTACTGCCATGGACCACTCCTATGGGGTGCGTTGTTGGGCAGCAGCGGCGGGCAACAGCCCGACGCAGCGTTGATAATCTCATGAGTCATGAGAGTGACGGTCATTAACCCAATCAAAATGAGGCGTCAAGCCTAAAACTTGCGAATTACGGGTGCGAACCGGTGCGGATGGGCTCGAAAAGCTTTTTGCGCTTGCCGTCGGCATAACCTTGGTCCCATTCTACCAGCGCAACTTTAATGGATCCAAACAGAATAGCGGCCTCCGTGTAAACGGGCAGCCTACGGGTGTCGCGCGTGAGCCAGATACGGATGTCGCCTTTTTGCTCCATAAGACCGCCAAAGTGCGTGGTCAGGCGGTACACATCGGTGTCGTAAACAATTCCTTCTACTTCTTTTTTTTCTTGACCTTGCAATTGTGCAATGGCGGTCCAGGTTTTTTCGCTGGTAAAAATAGGAATTTCGAATTTGGCAATGCCTTCGCCCGTGGGCACATGTTTTCTGAAGAAATAAAGCGCACCAAGGGCATCTTTACTACCCTTTACAAAATTGAATTCTTCGTTTTTTTCTGGTTTGTCTTTGCGCTTTGTAATTTGCTTTATTTTTGAAGTTTCGGGCTCAAAATGCACAATTTTAGATTGCATAAAATTGTTTTCACGCTGATTGATGTAAAAATGCAAGGGTGAGAGCTCTGCTGAATCGTCCATTAAACCTTCAACACCATCGTGAATTTTCATAATCCAGCTATACCAAGTGGCACTTTTAACCTCACCAGTAATGCGGTGCGCCCAAGTGTTTTTCCAGCGGATGGGCGTGCGAAAATTAACCTCGGCAGTGCCGCCTTTTGCGCCCATATATGTGATGAGAAACTTCATGCGTTCACCCACATCAAAGGGTAATTGCGCATAGGTTTCAAGAGATTTTTCCATAAGAGGAGTGGCGGGTTCTAAATTTTGAAAAACGGGCATGTCGAGTTGGCGCTCAAATGACCCATCTGTAAGGCTTGAAAGTTGAACAATTTGCGAGTTAAACCACAAATTGAAAGGGAGCATTAAAATGCCCAATTGATTCATAATTGAGCCTGCTCCAATACGTTTTCTTTGGATTTTAATGCATTTTTGGCTGAGGATTTTGCAACTTGTGCTTGGGGGCCTTCTATGGCTTTAAAAAGCTCCATGATGGCTAACGAAACGGCGTGGGTAGGGTGCCCAATAACAACTGGTTTGAGTTCGGAATGCGATTCTCGAATTTTTACCGAAGTTGGAATGTAGGGCTCAAGTACTTTTAAACCTATATTTTTTAATTCAGTGATAATTCCAGAAGCGTGCTTGGTGTTTTTTTGATACTGATTGACCACAATACCCAGTATTTTGAGATTGGGATTGTGATCTTGTTTGACTTCTTCAACTATTTTTAAAATTTCGCTCGCTGCTTTTACGCTAAAGGCATCGCAGTCTATTGGAATGATAATTTCGTCGGCAGCAATGAGGCACGAAAGGCTAAAAAAATCGTTTGCTGGAGGTGGATCAAAATAAACATGTTCGTATGTGGTGTTGCGCAAGCCATCTTTGAGTTTATTTATTTTGTGTTTGTTTTCGAGTTTGTTGCGCAAATTTTCGAGTTCGCGTGTGCCAGCCACTAAATGCAAATTGGCAATACCAGTTTGAGTGGTGACGTAATCGAAAATTGTTTGGCGAAATAAATTGAGTCCCAGGCAGCTTTCAAAATAATCGGCAATGTTTTTTTCGGGAGTAAAATTGTCGCCAAGCAAATAACCAGTAGAATTGGCTTGGGGATCGGCATCAATTAAAAGTGTGCGTTTGCCCGCCAATGCTGCACAACTTGCCAAGTTAACAGCAAGAGTTGTTTTGCCAACTCCGCCTTTTTGATTGAAAATAACACGTAATTTAGTTTCAGACATTATACAAAAACTCCTTGAGTTATCCAAACCAAATGCTGCGCCGCATTTTTAATTTATCGACAATTGTTTCTTGAATTTGATTTTTCACTGTTTGGGCCATTTTGTATACTAATACCCGGTCTTTTTCGGCACCGGGCCCATAATTTGAAAAATCGATGGGTGGCAAAATGTGAATGCTCCATTTGCTCGGCAAGGGAATCATACCCAAGGGGCCAAACAACGGAAAAGTCGGCGTAATAGGAATGTATGGAACGCCAAGCATTCCTGCAAAAAATGTTTCTTTAAACAGCATAGGATGAATTTCTTCGGGGCCAATAAATGCCACTGGAACCAAAGGTGCTCGGGTGCGCAAACAAAGGCGCACAAAACCACCGCGGCCAAAGCGCGCTAAATGATATTTGTCGCGGTAAAGTTTGCCAAGGCCCTTTACGCCTTCCGGAAATACCACCACGGGGGAGCCGCTTTCAAGCAACAGCGACGCGTTTTCTTGGCTGGCGCGCACGCCGCCAAAGCGGTTCATGAGGCTGCCCAGAAAGGGAAAGTGAAACAAAAAATCTTCAACCATAAATCGCAAATCGCGGCGTTCGGGGTGCTCTTTGAGCACAGCCATTTTTAACATTGTGGCATCGTAGGGCAGGCTGCCAGAGTGATTTGCAACCAATAATGCTGGGCCTGAACGCGGAATATTTGTAATTCCGTAGGTTTCAATGCGCCAATATTTTTCGTACATAAACTGAAAAATAGGGCGCACAAAGCGGTCGAATATGGGGTCGTAACCAAAACCATCTACTTCTTCGCTGCGCACATGCAACGAAAATTCGTGGTACTTACGCCTCAAATTAAAAGGATTTAGCCCTGAAAAAACATCGTCTGCATCGGCGCCATTGGCGTTGTTTGCCAAGCTACCTGTTGCACGCCTTAAGACTTCAGGCCCAAAATTTTCGGAATTATTGCGAGAAGAAGATTGGTTTGAAAGTCTTTCTTCAACATTTATAAGCACAGAGTCTAATTCGGATCTGAACTGATGCATTTTATCCATAACGGCATGTAGTTCATCTTTTGAAGCGAATTTGTCTTGTTTGTCTTTAAATTTATTTTCGAGATCCCGTTCAATGCGGCTAAATTGATCGAGTAATGTGCGTCGCACTCTAAACAAAGTGCTCGACAAATCGATGATGTCACCCGGTGTGCCGTTACTTTGCGAATTTTTTGCTCTGGTTGCCATATTAATAAACCCTTTCAAAACCTTGGTCAGGGGTGCTCGATTCGTCTTCGCCGAGGCCTGACGACGGAATGGCAAAGCCGACATTGCGCAAACGGTCCGCTTCAATCATGGCACGTAATGCTTGTCTGCTCGAATATTGCGCTTTAAAATTTAACATTTGTTCGGCCTTGCGCCCATCGGCAACGCAAAGATACTGAAAAAAAGGTACCATTTCGGCGGGTAGATCCCACAATCGCAAGTAAAATCCGAGCGAAAAAACTTTGCGGCATATGGGTGTGGCTACAGGCACAGGAATTTTTCCAGACAAATGAATTCCGGTGCTGAGGGGCAATACACCACGTCCCACAATGTTAAACACACCTCGGGCTTCGTGAGTGAGCGCAAGTAGTGAAGCTCGCACGGCGTCGTCTTCATGAATAAATTGCAATAAAGGGTCGTAGCCCATGACTTTTGGAACCAGACCCACTAAAAAATAGCGCGCGCGAATATTTGGTGAATTTGGCCCCAAAACAGAAGCAAAACGCAGCACTGTAACCGAAACATTGCGGTAGTCGCGGGCGAATTCTTGAATTTGTTTTTCGACATCGACCCGTGCGCGCACAAAATGTGGGCCTTGCAAACGCAACGGTGTGTCTTCGTTTAAAAAATTAGGATGTTGTGGGTGTGCGCCATAAACAAAGGTGTCGCTGTGCACTAATAATTTTTCAATTCCCGCTTCGGCCACGGCATTTAAAATATGAAAAGTGCCAATAGATTCTGTTTCGCGGTGCGCCGATTTATTACGCCCTGGGCCCGAAAATAGTGCACTGTGAACAAAGGTTTTAATTTCGTGCTTTATAAGGAGTTCCGCTAAGGTAGAATCGGCATTGTCGCGAGTTAAATCGAGCCTGTGAAAAATAAATTTAGACGACGGAACTTCGGGCGGTTTGACATCAAACACATGAATTTCGCGAATGCTTGGCACATCGGACAATCTTTTGAGCAGGAGACCGCCTAAAAATCCTGCGCCGCCTGTCATTCCTATTTTTTCCATGTAGATATTCCTCTGGGCCTTTGCTAAATCGAAGCTTCAAATATTGGTTTTGCAAACCGAAACCGCAATTCAAAGGTGAAAAAGTGTGAATCAAAGAGTGAATCAGACCATTGGTTTAGCCCCCATGGAGGGAGTAACGGACTTACCGACTCGTCTGTGGTTCAGCCAATGCTCACAGCCTCAATTTGCCACCACACCATTTCTGCGGGTGACCCGAGACTACCCGGCCAAACGCATCCCATCAACATTTTGCCCTGAAAATTCGTTCAGTCCTTCATTGCTCACTTACTCCGTTGCACCACAGCTTATGGGCTCAGAAGTTGAACATATGCTTCCCATTGCTGAGCATCTTTTAAAAACATCGCCATTTGTTGATTTTAATTGCGGATGCCCAGCACCCACAGTTGTAGGAAACAGAGCCGGTAGCGCCATTTTAGAAAAAGTCGATTTTTTTGCGTCGTACGTAGAAAAGTTGTGTCAAAATTTGGGGCCGCAAAATGTTTCAATTAAAATGCGTTTGGGTTTTAACAGTGAAAGCGAATTTCCGGCCCTTTTAAGCGCCATTCAAAATTTGAATATTTATCGTTTAACAGTGCATGGCCGCACGCGAACAGATCGTTATTTAGGTCAAGCACGGTGGGCGCCCATCGATTTAGCATCGCAAAGTTCTTTTCCTGTTGTGGGTTCGGGCGATGTGGTCAATTTTTTGTCGGCTCAAGAGCGCTTGAAAAAAGCACCCAACGTAAATGGAGTGATTATTGGTCGAGGTGCGCTACGGAACCCTTGGATATTTGAAGAAATACGACAAAAAAAAGAATTGTTCATTAGTCTTAAATCAGTGCAAATATCACTAGTAGTGTATGCATTATTGCAGGAAATCTACCAAAAATGTCCAGAAAAATTATTTGTAGCCATCGAAAATGGAATTTTTACACAAATGCCTGGTATTGATTTTGAAAAATGGAAAGTGCTGTTTCAACAATTATCTGCATTGCATTTTGAATCAGAAACTAAGTTTGAAGAAATAAATTGCTCTCTTGGTACCTTAGCAAAAATAAAAATGATGTGGAATTCGTTGCGTAGCGCACTTCCAGAATGTTTTTTTGAACCCACAGTTCTCAGAGTGCGCCAACTCCCCGATTTTTTAGCAGCCATTAACGGTTGTTTTGAAAAATATTTGGAAACTTTGAACCATTCCGCTTCAAACAAACCCATTGATTTTTATTCTCAAGAGCCACTCCTGCGCTTAAGTTACAAAAGCTGCTACGATTGGATTTACTCAGGAGGCAAAGCAACCCATGACAAATGAAAACAACGACAATCCAGAATCTGCCGAACTTTGGAAAAAATACCAAGACCGGCTCGACAGAAAAAAAAATCCGACAATCAGAATTATTCTTTTGACCATTGTGGCAGGATTAGCATTAGCTGTATTGATTTCAGGGCTTTATATCGTAGCTTTCAGGTGAGTGAAGCTTAAATTGCACGCATATAATTGACCAAGGAGCCAAAAAGTCCATTGCCTCTCGCCTCAACTTTGCCTATCTTGAACATGCTGATTCAATATTTGCCCCAAATTGCCGATAGTTTCGTAGAGAGGGGAGTGCCATGTCTCACTTTGAACGGAAAGTTTTGGTCTTAGATTCTCGATACGAGCCCGTTAAAATTGTGTCTTTAGAGCTCGGATTTGTTTTAATGTACACAAATCGCGCCACTGTGGTGGTCGAATCGGACCGTGCACTGCGCAGTTTAACTCAAACTTTTACTGTGCCCTGGATACTACGGCTCAATAATTGTTCACCAAAAGGCCGTCGTTTGCACGGGCCTCGGTTTTCCCGACAAAATGTGTATTTACGCGATGGTTACCGTTGCCAGTATTG
The DNA here is from genome assembly GCA_043747645.1 of Pseudomonadota bacterium. Classification (GTDB taxonomy): domain Bacteria; phylum Bdellovibrionota_B; class Oligoflexia; order Silvanigrellales; family Silvanigrellaceae; genus JAYTOT01. The sequence goes on from JAYTOT010000076.1 coordinate 29,920, forward strand.
TAATTGGAGCGGGCCTATTCATGTGCTCACACTTGACCATCTTATTCCTTCTGCAAAAGGTGGTCGTACAACTTGGGATAATATTGTTACAGCTTGTAAAACTTGTAATTTACGCAAGGGATCTCGAACTTTAGAGGAACTTGGTTTGAGGCTCCCGCGCATGCCCACGCGCCCGCAGTTTCACCCTGCTACTCTTTTTGCTGTGCGATTCGGAATGCACCGTAAAAATATTCCTTCGGAATGGGTGCCTTATGTTGATTTGTCTGCAGCAGACAAAATGTTGTCGCACATAGAACACGATGAACCAGAAATTTCTGGAAACCCAGCTCCCAGAAGGCCCGAAGGCTTTCAAAAATCAACAGCAACCAGCCGCCGCCGGGGGCCAGCTGCTGCAGTTTGAAGTGTTTGTGAATAACTTCCAAAACTTTCCCAAAAATTAACCGATAACATAGCAGGCGACACACGGAGGTTTCGCTTGCGATGGTATTTAGTCAAAGGTACTGAGAAATTGGGACCTTTGACGTCACAACAGCTTAAAGAACGCATGCAGTCGGGCAGCATTTCGCCGGACTCTGTGGTCGTGCGCGAAGGTACGCCCGTTAAAAAACGGCTTGGCGATGTGTTGGCTCAACTTTTTAAAGAGGAAGAAGACGACGACTCCATTCAGTTTGTGGAGGCAGCACAAGATGGACGCACTTTAATTGCAAGGCCCGCCGCGAGTCCGCGACCAGCCGTAAGTCCTCGACCTGCGAGTCCCCGGGTTACTGTAAATGCAGTGCCAAGTGCTGGTGTGGCATCAGGTACATCGCGAGATACCATTATAGGCAAGGCACCACAATCACTTTCATTTGGCAAACGAAAAATAGAAATTGCGGTGCAGCCACAAGTAGTTGCGCCCAAAGTGCCGTTGGCTGTGGCAAAAGAGCAACCTCATGCAATAAAAGGACCTTTGCAAGATGTAGCTCCTTTGGCGCCAAAGCGCAGGGTTCCGTCACGACCGCCCTTACGCACTTCAAAAGTAATTCCTAAAGAATTTGGATTACGCACAGATCAACGTCGCGTTGTTGAAAATCTAGAAGGAAATCCGAAACGAGACCTGGATGTTTTAAAAAGACATCTCATTCACGAAAAAGAAAAAGATGTTGGAAATCGCCAAGAGTCTGAAGATCTTAAAAAAGAAATTGAGAACTTAAAGCGACAAATCGACGGCTTGAAAAAAATTGAAGACCCTGGATTGGTTTTTCATCAATTGCCCGAAATCGCAAGTGACGCACAATTTAATACGAAAAAAGGCAAGCTCGCCTGGCAAAAAAATAGAATTAATCCCACTTATCCTCAGTCAGTTCCTGCAGGTGGCTATATTCAGCGGCGTATAGCAAGCGTGCAGCCAACACTCGATAAAGTTCGAAATGGCCTTGGGGCAAACAAAAAAAATGAACTTTCGCCCACGGCTATTTTTGTGGGAATTGGCTGTGCGTTTGTTGTTTTTATTCTCATTGTTGTTGCACTTGTAAAACGGCAAGGTAATATTGAAGAAATAAATATCAGAAGGCAAATTTTGAATAGTGCCACATCTAAGGCTCAACCTAAAAATGATTTAGTTTTTGATGGTGGGATGGCCATAGATACCGGTACGCTAGGTATGAATAATAAAAATAACACAAACCAGAATAATATTTCTGAAAAAAAACGCGAAGCGCGTCGCATGGAAGAAAAACAAGCGCAAGAAATGAGAATGGAAGAAAAAAAACAAGAAGAACAGCGCGCAGAAATGAAAAAAGAAGAGCTTAAACGCGAAAACATGCGGCGCGAAAATGCACGCCGAGAAAATTTACGTCGCGAAAACGCCCGGCGTGAAAATGTTGCAAACGAAGAAAATCGTGCTGCAGAAGCTAAAAAAATAAAGCAAGAAAATCAAACAAAAAATAATGTGGTGCATAGCGAGAAAGTACAAAAATCATTGCCAAAAACAAATTCTGTGCCAGCAAATTGGCCAAAGCCCATGGCAACTACAGGATCGGTATTAATGCAAAATGCATTTAAAGTTTTGTCGGTAGACGAAATTGTAATCGATGATATTCCACAAAATTGCGCCCCTTGCCGCACAAATGGGACACTTTCTGACGGAACCAGTGTTACTTTAGTTTCTCCAACGGCTGTGCCTTGGCAGGCAGCAAGTGCCGGGCATAAAATAGCCGTCAAAGGTCTCATACAAAAGAAGCCCGAAGGCATCTGGATATTGGTGCAGGCCATTGTTTCGCGGTAGATTTAAAGCGTAAAAGTAGCATATGAAAAATATGCTGTGGCAAAAATTAACTTTGAAAATGCCTTTTCGCTTAAAGCCTACGCCTATCTTGATACCGATAATAACGGAACAATTGACACAACAATTTAGACCACTGCTGCTGGAATTCAAAAATCGAATTCTAAATTAACACCGGAACAAATGACATCTAAAGAATAATGGCGCTAGGTTAAGAAGTTATGTTTGCGTGCCAATCACTTCTCTTGCATTGAAGTCTTAGGAAGGGCTTGGGTCTCCTTTTAACCGCCCGAGGCT
>JAYTOT010000077.1:0-23721 GCA_043747645.1 Pseudomonadota bacterium
ACTGCCAAGCACTTTTCCAAACATCAAACGCACCTCGTTACATATGTCCAATCTAGAAACAGAAATGAGGAAATTTTTTTAAATTGTCAAATTAAAATACGTAAAATCATGTAACTGATAGATACTTATGTCTTTTTTAATCTAGGAGTTTGAAATTTTGAACTAATGGATGTGGGGTTGAAGGCTTCGTGCGCGATAAAATATTCCCTATTCACGCTTTGAAACCAGCGGATTTAAATATCAGATTAAAAGCATCAACCTACTTAGCACCCCTAACCGCTGCTGATAATTGCACTCTCGAAAAATTCTGAAGGCACAATGCATGAATTTAAAACTGGCTTGGATGCTTCGGATAAAAGTCGAAACGCGATTCTAATTTCTGAATTTCATGCTTGGCTGGATCTTTCATAAGAGCATAAATAGGCTTAAAAATATTGTCCCAACAAAAAAAGTCATTTTTTAAATTGAGCATTTGCACCGTAAGTTCAGATCCCGTAGGTGCAATGGGGTGCAATAAAACTGTGGCAATGCGAATCATATGAAAAGCATCAATTACAGACTGTGTAAATTCTTTGGGAATGGAATTGTCTGTAGCATTTTCAATAACTGGTGCTTTTCCCACAGTGGTTAGCAGTTTATTGATGTTGCGAATGTAGGTGTCAAGCAAAGCCATGCATTCATAACTTGCTTGGCGCGCCATTGAAGCTTCGTAACTTAAAATGGTTTTTGCTGCTTCGTCCAGAATATTCTGACTCACTTCACCAACGGGAATGACATTTTCAAAATATTTTTGCACATTTGAAAAACTCGTACGCAATGCTTTATTAAATGCATTGCACAGCAAATTACCGTCTTTTAATACAGGGTCACCTTCGTTGGCATTGGCTGCAGGGTTGAATGGTTTGGGTTTGAATCCAACACTTTTAACTCCTAGACCCAGTGCTAAAAAGTGCGCGCGCAATTGGTCTGCAGTGTAGTGGCTGAGCAGTTCCCGTGCCATAGGCGGCTTAATATTGCCGCTACTGCTCGCTTTTTTATCGAAGTATAAAATATGATTGTTCACCACCAAATGAGGTGCTTGCAATTGTCCGTCGGGAACAGGAAATTGCGGATTTCCATTTTGACTGCCAAAAAACATTCCCATTTCTGCAATAGAGTAAAAATAAAGATTGTCTTCACCAATAAATTGAAAAGCCTTGGAGTCAACCGATGCCCACCATTTTTTCCAGTCTTCGCGCGGCAAACCTTGCGATTGCAAATGAGCGGCCGTGAAAGATATTGGTGCCCACAACGATTCTGGCCAAACCCAAAAAGTGCTTTTAATCGCCGACTCATTTTCAGATTTATCTAGTGCTGGAGTGGGAACACCCCATTCTACATTTCCACTCAAGCGAAAAGGCACAAGGGTTTTTCCAGCTCTAAAACGCACATTATTTTGGTTCAAACACACTTCAGCTGCGTCGCGCTGTACCAAATTTTGAAACGCTATTTTAACAATTCCATTTTTACTAATTTGTTTTTCATAAGGAGGTAACAAATGACAGACCGCTTCGAAATTTTTTAAATCTTCTTCTGTTTGCTTTAAAAATACGGATGGAGCATCTAAAAATTCCCGAATGCCACTTACCACAAAAGGCCTATGACCTTTCTGACTCTCAATGTTTTCTGTCCATTTGTCGTAAAGTGGCTTAAATTTTTCCAGGTCTAAATACCAATTTTGAATGGATCTAAGCTCTGGCACATCGCCTGTAAGAGTGCTTTTAGGATTAATGAGCTCTTTGGGCTCGTAAGGGTGACCCAATGCACATTCATCAGCATAAGCTTTTTCCGACTTGCAGCCACGCACTGGGCAATTGCCCAGCACTTGCCTTCCATTTAACAACACGCCCAATTTAGCATCAAAAAACTGCTGCGAATCGGCCTTTTTAAGATTTTTATTTTCAAACAACTGAGTGAAAAACTGGCCGCACATTTGCGTGTGAATTTTTGCCGATTCGCCTAAGCCAGACGCAGAAAATAAATTCATGCTAATTTGAAATGAATTTAAAACGTCTTTTTGCAGCTCATGATAATACGTGACAAAATCTTGTAAATTGCCGGTAAATTCGCCCGACTGAACTGCATTGCGGTGGTATTCGACAATAGGCGAACCGTAACAGTCCGTGCCCGATAAAAATAAAACGTTTTCTGCCCCAATGCGATCGCGCATAAACCGTGCAAAGGCATCGGCATGCACAATGAGACCCCCCATATGACCAAAATGGAGATCTTTATTTCCGTAGGGCATGCCGCTGGTGACTACCACTCGCTTGGAAAATTCAGGTCTTGCCTGTGGGGTTTCGTTCATAATAAAGTTTCCTTTGCACTAAAATCATTTTCAGATCGAAACATACTTTATTGACTTCAATTGTGTAAAGGCACAATGTCAGCGACTTATTGAAATCTCTAGCCCGAGAGATTCAAAGCTTGAACATTCGAACTCAAAGAACATCTGATACCCAAAATATTGCTTGAGGATTGTTAATGAAGTGGATTGGTAAAATAATTCCCTGGTTGGGTCTGACGCTTTTTGGGCTTTCAATTTTTTTCTTAAAACATCAATTGAAAGTAATAAACTCTCAAGAGGTTTTTCACCAAATATCCTTGGTTAAACCAGTCTCGTTTGCAATTTCCATTGCGTTCTCTCTTTTGAGTTATTGCGTTTTGGCATGCATTGAAAGACTCTCACTCAAATACGCAAAACATTCCGAAATTCCGATTAAAATTTCTTCATTGGCTTCCTTTGTTGCAAATGTTGTGAGCCACAATATTGGATTATCTCTCCTTTCTGGAGCTCCTATTCGATACCGATTTTATTCGCTATTTGGCTTAGGGCCAAAAGATATCGCAAAAATAGTTGGATTTAATACCATCTCATTTTGGCTTGGCCTTGCAAGTCTTGGTGGAATTTCTATTTTAAAAACAGGACAGCAATTGGGAATACCCCACTCCCATTATATTGGCATTTTTCTAATCAGCTTGGTATTTTTCTATATTGCATCCGTAGTTTTATTTTACAGTAAAACTTTTAGATTTTTTGGCTGGAAAGTTTCTTTTCCCCATCCTTTGTTAGCTATTTTGCACTTATTTTATTCATGCACTGACTGGATTCTGGTAGCTACATGTCTCTATGTTTTATTACCAAGTCAATTAAGTATAAATTTGTTGCACTTTTGTGCAGTATTTTTAGCCGCTCAATTGGTCGGAATGATAAGCCAGATACCCGGGGGGCTTGGAGTTTTTGAAAGCATTCTTATTCTCGGCTTGAATCAATTTAGTTTAAATCATGAAATAATTGCCTCTGTACTCATTTTTCGATTCTGCTACTATTTAATTCCTTTATCATTAGCATTTATAGTATATATAAAACATGAAATAACAAATCAAAGACGCATTATAAAACTCGTATTTACTTGGGCTGGAGCAGCTTATTTTGGAATGGTGCCAGTTTTCTTCTCGGTTTCAGTTTTTATTTGCGGCATCATTCTTTTATTTTCAGGAGCGACTCCAACATTATCGGCAAGACTAATATTGCTTGAACGATTTCTTCCCTTGCCAGTATTTGAAATTTCACACCTGGCAGGAAGCGTTATTGGCGTTTTTTTAATTGTACTTTCGCGGGGACTCGCGCGACGCCTCGATTTGGCCTGGATTCTAACTATTTTTTTGCTTATTGCCGGAATTTTCGCATGTCTTTTTAAAGGTGCAGATTTTGAAGAATCTATCGTTTTAGCAATTCAGCTTGGCGCATTACTTCCTTGTAGAAAAATATTCTTCCGAAGAAGCAAAGCAATAGAGAAACTCATTGATTTAAAACCTGCTACACTAGCATTTTTGCTCGCTTTTGGACTCACTTTAACTTTTTTAGTGGGTTATTTGAGTCACGGAATGCCATCTTCCAATTCTCAAGATTGGTTCGATTTTTCGTTTCACTCACATGCCCCGCGATTTTTAAGAACAACATTAGTTTTAGCTTTAATTACCGTTGCAATTTTACTTTGGGAATCTTTGTCCTTTTCAAAATCTAGAAAAACTTTCGCTACCATAAGCAATGCAGAGTTGAAAGCCGCCATACATAATTCTCCATCGCCCCATGGCTGGCTCGCAATGACGCAAGATAAATTATTTTTTCCATCGGATTCAAAACAAAGTTTCATTATGTATCGCGTGCAAGGAAAATCATGGATTGCAATGGGAGATCCTGTAGGACTTTCAAATGAAATTCCTGACCTCCTTTGGGAATTTTTTGAGGCTGCTCAGCGACAAGGCTGCAAAGTGGTCTTTTACCAGGTTCAACTTTCAAACGCACAGCTTTATATTGATTTAGGATTGATTCTGACAAAAATTGGAGAAGAAGCCATTATTCCCATTCAAAATTTTACGTTAGAAGGAGTGCGACGCAAAGATTTTCGCAGAGCGCTCCGCCAAGGTGAGGCCGTAGGATGGCAGTTTGATATCGTTGCGGCAGAAGATATCTTAAAAATTATTTCTGACCTCAAAACAGTATCTGACCAATGGCTCAAAAAAGTAAAATCTAAAGAAAAATCATTTTCTGTAGGGAAATTTGACAAAACTTATTTGCAAATGTTTCCGTGTGCTAGAGTCGCAGATAAATCGGGTAAAATCATAGCATTTGCAAATATTTGGACTCAACTTAACAAGTTTGAATTGTCGGTCGATTTGATGCGGTATACAGAAGATGCACCAAAAGGACTTATGGATTATTTATTGGTTCAAGTTATTTTATGGGGTAAAAAGGAAGGATACACTCAGTTTAATTTAGGAATGGCACCCTTATCAGGAATTGAAAGCCGACCATTTGCTCCTAAATGGAATAAATTTGCTTCTTTTCTTTATAAAAATAGTAAAAGATTTTTTAATTTTTCAGGCTTGAGAGCCTATAAAGAAAAATACGAACCTCAATGGAGGCCTATTTATTTAGCATCACATGGAGGAGTTGCTTTCCCAAAAGTTCTAATTGATTTGACTTTACTCATAAACACTGGGAAAAAAGGGATCAACCAAACGCAATCCACAATCAACTCTACAGATCGGTGAACTCGACTCTCCAATGCCCAATCAAAACCGACTCGAGATACTGGCCTTCTGAAAAGGCAATTGGACTATATTAAAGTAACAGAATATAATTCTCATGACATGATTAGTGAAAATAATTCTAAAAAGGCAGGATAATATGAAATCTATGGTTCGCACTCTATATGGTTCTCCCGATGTTTTAAATATGCAGGAAGTCGACGTGCCTCCCGTGCACGACAATGGTGTGCTGGTGCGAGTGCGCGGTACCTCAATTAACGCTGGCGATTGGCATTTATTAAGAGGAACTCCGTTGCTCATACGATTGGTTTTTAAAGGCCTCTTTAAACCAAAAATACAAATTTTGGGTGGAGATATTTCTGGTATGGTAGAAAAAATCGGCAAAGATGTCACTCAATTTAAAATTGGTGACGAAGTGTTTGGCGAACTTTCTGAAAGTGGTTTTGGCGCATTTGCTGAGTATGCTTGCTGTGCAGAAAAGGCCCTGACCATTAAACCTCATAATTTGACGTTTGAGAAAGCTGCCACAGTGCCCGTAGCTGCTCTGTCTGCCTTGCAGGCTTTGCGAGATTGTGCCGGTGTTCAGAAAGGTCAGAAAATATTGATTGTGGGAGCATCTGGCGGAGTGGGCTCATTTGCGGTGCAAATTGCAAAATCTTGGGGCGCCGAAGTCACGGCAGTTTGCAGCACTGCAAAAATAGAAATGATGAAAACAATTGGAGCCGATCATATTATTGATTCCAGCCAACTTGATGTTACAAAATCGGATAAAATTTACGATGCGATAATTGATGCCGCTGCCCTTAAATCGGTTTTTTCGTATTTTTCAATTTTGAAAAACAATGGCAATTATGTGCTTGTGGGAGGCTCTACCCCTCGCCTATTTTTCGTCATGTTGTTTGGCCCATTGATTTCAAAATTAAAAGGCCGCAATGTAAAAAGCCTCATTTCGAAGCCAGTTCAATCTGACCTCGCTATACTACGCAATTTAATTGAAGCCAGAAAATTAGTGCCTTTTATTGACCGCACCTACCCACTCAGCGAAATTGCAGATACAATTCGTCAGGTAGGACAGCGCCAGGTTCGAGGGAAAATTGCCATTAGTGTTTGAAAAAAATGAATTGTCAGTCAAATTAGCTTTCAAACGATGCATTTGCTTTATTGCAGCGAAAAATTATTTATATTTCAGAACAAATCAATCAAATTTGCGAATTCGCGGTAAAATATTTTGCATGCAATAAATTTGGTGAAAAAAATCAAATGAAATAGATTTATTGCTCAAAACTTTTATTTTTGAATCTGAATCTGTGTATTCCATTCAAGTTGCGCATCTTTCAAGCACAGAAAGAGCAGTGATTTTGGCAATCGTATTTAATGGCGAAATTGATAAAACAAATTCGAAAGAATTTTTGAATTTAATACCCACTGTCACTGCAGCATCAGTCAATAGAATTATTTTGCGTTTATTAGACTCAGGAATATTGCTGGCGATTCCAGATCGCAAATGAAAACTGTTTGCATCAAAAAAAACGATAAAGAATATTTATTTTTCAGATATGCATAAAAATCATATAGAACGGCTTGGTAAAATTAAATATTTACGATACCATTTCAATGTGAATTGAAATTGAGATGTAAAACAGAAGGAAGTTTGAACATGAAAAGCCATGAAGTAGATTATGAGATTAAAGGCAACGATCTTCAACTTGTAGAAGTAGAACTAGATCCTGGCGAAACCGTAATTGCCGAGGCGGGCGCCATGACCTATTTAGAAGCAGGAATAGTGTTTGAAAGCAAGATGGGAGACGGATCGGAGCCAGACTTTGGTTTCTTTAGCAAGATTTTTTCTGCTGGTAAGCGAGCACTTACCGGAGAATCTATTTTCTTAACACATTTTACCAATGAATCATTGAGGAAGAGAAAAGTTGCTTTTGCAGCACCGTTTCCGGGTAAAATCATTCCCCTCGACTTAAGTAAACTTGGGCACGAAATTATTTGCCAAAAAGATTCCTTTCTAGCTGCGGCATTACGCACAAAAATTAGCATTATGTTGAGTCAAAAACTAGGAGCTGGCTTTTTTGGAGGAGAAGGTTTTATTTTGCAACGAATTCAGGGCGATGGAATGGCATTTGTTCATGCCGGCGGTACAATTGTTGAAAAGAAACTTGAAAACGAAACACTGAGAATTGACACGGGATGCGTGGTGGCATTTTCCCCTAGTCTTCAATTTGATATTGCACGCGCTGGCAACTTAAAATCTATGTTTTTTGGCGGAGAAGGACTCTTTCTTGCAACACTTTCTGGCACGGGTACTTGCTGGATTCAAAGCCTTCCTTTTTCTAGGCTTGCAGATCGCATTGTGGCCAAGGCACCAACCACCGGTGGCTCTAATTCTTCGTCGTTTTTAGGCGGACTATTTGGCGACGACCGGTAGAAATGAATAGAAAAAAAACAGACATGACAAAAGCTTTCAGCTGCAAATTGATGCTTCTCAAGTGCAGCATTGTCTCAATTGTCGTAGCGCAATTTGGCTGCGAGCGCGTTGCTTCTATTAAAGAAACAGCTACTAACTTTGCTGCAGATCTTATTCCCACTCATGCAATTGAAGCATTAGACCAGCAAAGCTGGAATCAAATGAAATTGGGTCTTAAAACTGTCGAAGGACCAGAAATAAAAGCAGCTCTAGGTTTTTTGGTAGCTCCGCTCATTGAAGCTGCTGTAGCTAAAGGCACCCCTGCTTTTGAGTGGGATTTTCACGTTGTTAAATCTGAAGATCTCAATGCATTTGCTTTACCTGGCGGTACCATTGCCGTAAATTCTGGCCTCGTGCAATTTTCAGAATCAGGGCTCGAAGTCATAGGAATACTTGCTCATGAAGTCGCTCATGTGGCTGCCAAACATGGTGTAAAATCTATGCTGTTTCAAACTGGAGTTTCGGCAGCTACTTCTATGATTGTCGGAGCTTTTGTGGGTGACTTTGGTGGAATTTCTGACTGGGCAATTACAGGCATTGCTAAGCTTGGATTGCTTAAATATTCTAGAAATAATGAGCGTGAGGCCGATACTTTAGGAGCTGAGTTATTGCAAAAATCAGGGTATCCTATTTCAGGACTTTCCAGTTTTTTTGTTGAGCTCGATAAGCAAAAAAATCAAAAGCAGCTATCCGGCGCTTTAGTCCAAAAGTCTCTGTCATTATTCAGCACTCACCCCATGTCTACAGAGCGCGCTCAAATATTAGAAAAACTTGCATTACAACAAAGTACAAAAACATTAAATGCAGAACAAATTCAAAAATACAATACTTTGCGGAAACTGGTATTGCAATCGACAAAATAGAAAACTTACAAAGGTTTAGAAATGCTGTCAAAGAGTTTTTTGTTACTTTTAAAAATCGATCGCAAAGAGTCTATTTCTTTGGGCCAACTTCATGCTCTTTTGTCTGAAGATGGACCACTCATAATTATTATATTCCTGTGCATTCCTTTTTTATTTCCTGTTCCAATTCCCGGACTCTCCACGCTTTTTGGATTAGCAATAATCCTTTTTACATTTGGACTCATTTTTCCAAAGCGAGTTTACTTGCCAAAATTTTTAAAACAATTGAAAATTCGTGGCGAAATAATTCATATCATTGGCGAAAAAGGCAGTAAATTCATATCTTATATTGAGAAATTTCTGCGACCCAGGTTTCTGATTTTTGTGGCGAAGTCTGGCAAATTAATGTCTGCATTTGCTATAATTTCTTCTGCCCTTGCCCTTGCATTGCCAATTCCACCAATTATACCTTTCACAAATACGCTTCCTGCTTTGGCTATTTGTCTTTTATCGTTGTCCTTGCTGATGAAAGACGGCTTGGCAGCAATAATTGGCCATTGTATTCATCTGGCAAGTTGGGCATATTTGATATCAGTGGCTGGAGTCGCTTATGCATTCGCAAACTTTGCTATTGACTATGTTATTTCTTTCGTAAATTCTCGTTGGATTTGACATTCGAAATGAAATTATTTATTTATAAGTTCGTTAATTCGTTAATTTATTCACCAGTAAAATTTGAAGCTAAAAAATTCCTGCGTGCAACATTGTGAAATGACTTTCCCATGGAAAGAGCACATTTGTATTTTTTGAGTTCACAAATAATATACATAATCGAGTTAAAATTAACAAATGTCTTGAGGTAATTCTTCGGGTGAAGAACGCCGCAAAATGCGACCAAGCTCGACTTTAGTTACTTTACTGGTGCTCAATGATCGAGCCGACTCATTTAATGAATATTTAGGAAATAACATCCAGCCATCTTGAGCAGCCTTTATTTCTCCTGTTGACTGAGTTCCTAATCGCTCTCCGGCCGATAATTCGCGAAAATTATACCATCCGTCGTCTAATTTTGCCAAAGAGTCGTCTGCTTGAATTGTCTCAGCGAAAGTATAAATCTCATTCGAAAAATTACTCCGATTTAAAACCAATGATGCACCACCAAAAGTAAGCTGTTGCACGCAATTAAGAGCTCGAATTAAAGTAAGCACACCGACGTCACGCTGATATCGATCAAAACCAATTTGCCCCATTTCAAGCGTTAAAGCAGTACCTCCGCTCGAACGCATATAATCGATTGTAGTCTTACCATGGCAAGAAAACTGTCCACTTAAAAAGGTAACAAGAGGAAGATCTGGACACAACAAATTTGCAAATGCGGCAGTGCGCTCAGCGTAGCCAAAGATGAAAAATGGAAAATCTGATCGCGTGATTGTCTGATGCAAATCGACTAAATACATGCTGCGCTTCAATAGTTGCTCTATTTCTTTTGCACGTCTATCTTCTGAATTTGAAAGTTTTTCTGTGCCAAAAGATCTGTTTAAATCTTGATCTCTATAGCGAACGTTTTTCATAGCGGCTGGCACATTTCCAAGGGCAATTCCCACAGAAAATTTCGGTTCAATAGTTCCATTTAAAATCAGCCTCAAAAACTCATTCAGAACATCGACGCCGCACCGCTCATCTCCGTGAACTAATGCCAGAACGGTAACAGGCACATCCCGTGGGCCGCCGAACTGCCGCGCATTCGCTGGATTCAAAATCCAACAAAAAGGACTCACCAACTCAAGCTTAAAATTTCCATTGGCTTTAAGATTTTCTATTGACTCTAAAAAGCACTGAATAAATAGACTCACACCCTTGCCTCCTTGCATCAGATCCCACTGTTGCTCCAATTTAAATACTCAAAATCCTCAATACCGGCTCTCTTCATTTGAACAATGAATTTCGGACTGGCATTGATGAGATACTTTAGTTCACTGTTTTTAAGAAGTGGTATATCGGTTACGTTATTGGTATAGCAGGCCTTCCATGGGCCAGAATGCCTGATTCATTACGCCGGCAAATTGATGCCGCAACTTTTTGAGCTGTTTTTAAAAATTCTTTTTGAGACAGGCCAAAGGTACCAGACCACAATAAGAGGGTCCCTACCCTTGTGAAAATGAATTTGCGATGACAAATTATCCAGGGCAGACACAAAAAAAGAATCAACATGGCAAAAACAATTCGCAAATAATGAATCAAATGATTACCTAAATAAAGAGCTTTTAAAAGCTCCTTGCCAGCATCGCCTTCCATGAGAGTTCCGTCGAAATCAAAAACCACGACGTTTGATTGATTTGTGTCGTGGCGTTGTTCTGCATGCATAGATTTGAGTCTCTAATTTGTGTTTTCCAAAAGCGCAACGCCGGCCGGAATGCGACTTTTGTTCCTAAAATAAAATAACAATCCAAACACCAAAAAACAAATACTCAGTGTCAGCACCGGCGTGGAGCCTTCAATAAGATTGAAAGTAACACCTTCTTTTAAAATCTCGCCATCGCGCAATAATAAATTACGAAACCGCGCCAGATTCCAACACACATGAAACAAATAAGGTAAAAATAAATTTTGACCTTCCAGGAATAGTAAATTAGCTCCCAAGCCAAAACTAAATAAAGTAACAAGAACAGAAAAATCAAGTTGTACCTTTTCGAATCCGAATCCGTAAAGCACATAGTGAGTTAAAGCAAAAATATTAGCCAACAAAACAGCCGAAACGAGTGGGCCAATTTTGTTGGCGCACTTTAATAAGAGCGACCGTATTGCAAATTCTTCGTGCAAGCTTTGAAACACTGGCGAAATAACCCACAACAAACTGCCATTTTGAATTGTTTGCAAGCCAGCTTTAGAAACAGCATTATTTATGGCGAAAGACGATGCAATAAATAATGCCAAAGAAATTGCGACAAAAAATATTATTGCTTTCAGATTAAAATTGACGGCAAATTTAACTCCAAATATTTTCGCACCCACCATCAAAAACAATGGCGTGAGTACAAAAAATTTCCAAGAAAAGGGCAAAGTGTATGGCATTGCAAAAAGAATGAGTGCTACAATTAATTTAAGAATCACATTTTCCTCGAACGAAACAGACTTCAATTCCAGCTTCGGAGCTATTGCACCAACTGAACCCTTTGAGTAGCACTTATTGACGCATCGTGCATTTAAAAACAAAGGTTGCAAAATGAACTTTATAGATTTTCACGCAGACACCCTTATGAAATTAGAATTAATTCGTGATTCTGATAAAAATAGAGATGAGACTGTTCTCGCTATTACACCCGACAAACTTAGGGACTTTGAATCGTCTGGGGTCGTTTTTTCTGTTTGGTCGGGGCCTCATTTTCCAGGAGCACTTTCATTTAAAGACACTGTGTCTCGGCTTAAAATCGGGAAAGAATATTTGATTCAAGCAGGCTACCAGATTGCAAGTCAATCCCGCGCCTCCGTTCAAAAACTTTGGGACGAGGAAAAACCAATTGCTTTTTTTGGAATTGAAGGCGGATTTGCTTTGAATTCAGACATTAATAACATTAAGATATTTCGAGAACTTGGAGTCATGCGGTATACGTTGACGCATTTTGAATCGCCTGAATGGGCAAATTCAGACAACGATCAAACAAAAAATGGACTCAACAAGCTTGGAATTGAGCTAGTCGGTGAAATGAATTCCGCTGGAATTATTGTTGATGTTGCCCATGCAAATGAAAAAACAATGCTTGATGTTTGTTTGGTCTCTTCAAAACCAATCGTTTACAGCCACGGAGGAGTTCAGCAGCTTTCTCAATCTGCGCGCGGTGTGTCTGATCGCGCAATGTGTGAAATTGCAAAATCCGGTGGTGTCATTGGACTGTCACTTTTTCCACACCATCACACACCAATAATTGAGTATCAAACGGGAGCTCTTGAAGCATTTTATAAAGATTATTCCTTGCTGAAAAGTTTGGCTTCACCGCACTATAATGTAAATCGTGCCGCAGAAGTTAAAATGCTTCTCTCAGAATTCCCTTCTCCCCTTGCAAGTCCTTCCCTAGAGTTATTTAAGCGGACCCTAGATTACGCCATCAATAAAGTCGGCGTGGAAGCCGTAGCAATTGGCACAGATTTCGATGGTTCGCCATTTTATTTCGAGGGCATTTCGGATTGCAAAGATCTTTTTTTACTTGCAAATATACTCAATTTCAGTGGCGTATCTGCAGAAATAATTGATAACCTGTTCTGGAAAAATGCAAAAAGGGTGATTTGGGATAATTTGAATGAATAAAGCTTCAACCTTGCTCCACCTTGCGGCTGGATCTCTTTGCCCATTCCTGTAAGGACTCAAAAAAACTGCGGTCGATGGTCATTGCGTGTCCCCCTCAATAGAAAGCATTGTGCTGCAGAACTCGTCAGATCACATAACAGGTACCTAAAATGTGACGGAGATCACAAAACAGGCACCTATAATGTGACGGAGTTCACAAAAATTTGGCGGGAATTAGGATTTTAAATGTACCAAATAAACTTTGAATCATGCTCGTCTTTTTTTTACAATTGTTTATTGGCGTCGTCGTTGAGTGCTTTTGAAAAATGTTCAAACCCAGACGAGGCACTGAGCATTTTTGGAGTTAAAATTTGCTGTCGACCACGAAACGCGTAGGCATTTTTCATTTCTTCGTCTTGAAAATACGCCAGACAAACTCCAGGACCAAAATTAATTGTTTGTTCCATTCCTATCATAAATTCGCTGTAAATACCCATGCGCCTAAATTCAGGGTGAACAACTGACGTTTGCAAATGAAATGTGGATTGATGTTTTTGGTACCCGTGAAAAAGTCCTACAATGTTTTGCCATCTGTGACTTTCCAGTAAAGTAAAGGTGCCGCAGTTTGAATTTGAGAATCGAGTGTGGCACTTTTCTCCGCTTGCTCAGCGGTAACAAGACTCAGCTCACTAAAATATAGTTCCGGTGGAAAAAAATCTTGAAAACCGGAGTTAAAATGCTTCCAAAAATCTTTCCCAGAGATGCTCGTTATTTCGAATTTTTCTAACAACAAAGATGGCAACATCATTCACCCACACAAATAAATAAATAAATAAATAAATAAATAAATAAATAAATAAATAAATAAATAAGACGGCCTTAAAACAAGAATAATCTGTCAGATAGATTTTTAAATGTCATAAAATAGAATGAGATTAAAAAAAAGTCCAATCCGGTATTTACAGCAGAATTAAAACAGTGCAATTTAAAAAACTTATTGCAGTTCTTGACTCACAATTCATCGATAGAATCAAATAAATGGGTAAAATGAGTTTAAAAGTTGTGCCAGGTTCTTCGAGCGATTCAATTGTAGGTTGGCTAGGTGAATCGTTAAAGGTTAAAGTAAAGGCTCCGCCTGAAAAAGGCAAAGCAAATGCTGCGGTAATAAATTTGATTGCTGCTCAATTAGGCCTCGATAAGAAATCGATCTCAATTTTCAGCGGTGAGTCATCTTCTTCTAAAATAATAGAAATAGAGGGTTTAAATGATGCTCAAATTTTAGAAGCGATCAGAAACTATTTAATTTCAACACATTTGGGTTCGAATTAAAGCGTGGGCAATTTACGGAACTTTGCAAAATTCTTGATGATCCTCATGGACCATAGACTTTAAATGGATGCATTTTTCTCGGTAAACCAAAGCCAAGGCCTGGTTTGCAAAAAATAATTCGTAGCTATCTGCATTATTTTCAACATTTATTTTTGCACATTCCTGCGCATGAAATAAAGCCTTATCTAATTGTTTGGCTTTAATATGAGACATGGCCAAACGGTATTCCGCCCTTGCTACCTGAAGCCAAGTGCCTGCTATTTCCCAATACTGACGCCCTGCCGCCGCAGCTTGAAGCAAAAATTGGGTTTCGTCGTCCGAAAGTGTTTCTTTTTGTTCCAACCAACAAGCGATGCCATTTCCTGCCATGGCAAGGTTACGCGCCAAGGGTTTGTCAAATTCTTTAAGCTCTTCTGCTAAGCAAAGCGCCTCTTTAAACACTCGTCTTGCTTCCGTTGTTGCGCCGTTTTCTGTGGACATTTCAAAAGCAGCAGAGGCCTTTATTTGTAAAATTGCGCTTTTGGTTACTGCACGTAAAAATGCTTTTTGGCTGAATTCATGAGCCGCTTCAAGATTACCAACACAAGTATTTGCTACTGCAAGCCCTACATTAAGAGCATGGTTTACTTGGCCCAAGCGCGCTTTGTGCTCAGAAATAGTGTTAAGTATTTCGATGGCTTTATTGAATTGATTGAGATGACTGCCGTAGGTATGAATGAGTATTTTTACATAGGCTGCAATATCTTTATCTTCGATTTCTTGCGGAGAGACTTGACTCAATTTCTCGGCCACTTGACTCGTATTTGTGGCATGTTCTGCCCAGCATTCCTGAATTAAATTCTCAAAATCAGTCGACTTATCGCAAGTTTCCATATTGCATTCCCATTTTAAATTGTTTAAAAAATATCGCCTCTAAAAAAATTCTGCTTCTGGAATTTTTAATTTTATATATCAGCTTGTGTTGTAAGGTCAATAAAATCTAAATTATTGAGGTGATCGATTCAACTATTGAGCGTTTTGGATCAAAAAATTCACGCTAGTTCGAATAATGAATGAACAAAAGATAGAATTTTTTATTATGTTGAAATATTTAATTATTGCCTTAAACGATTAATATTGCGGCGAGCACATTCATTTTGATACCGATTTGCAAATGCGTTGACACAAACGACAGGCGTACGTTGCAAAGTGAATTGCATTAAATGTCGGATTTACGAATGCGCTAACTGACAAGGCGAAAAATTGACGATTGCCGGTTCTGATTAGCTTGGCAACTTTGGACAATTGACAATATCTTTAACTTGGTTCGCTCGTTTGTTTGCAACGTCAAGCATCAGAATCTTGGGGTGAATTCTGTTTCTTCAATGTTACCTCATCTGCAACTTCGTGCGGTAGACCAAGTTTGGATTACGCATACCGCTGGCGGCCGAGCGATGGATGCCCAGGTAACGTCAGCTAATAACATAAACCTTTAGTGGAGATTAGACTTTGAAAAGAACCCCACAAAACCGAGCTATGGCTAGGGTAATGCGTCTTGCCCGTGAGGCGAATCTGCTCGGCATGAACGCACAACATGGCCTTGAGGCGTTCGAAATGTCGGCCGAGCAGGGTCGCACGAATCGACGCTCGTTTCTGAAAGGAGTCGGACTTGTGGGGAGTCTGCTCGCGCTTGAAGCCTGCAAGTCGAGAGATTTCAACTCTTCCGTCTCATCAAATAAATCGGATGACCGCGTGGCAATCTTAGGGGGTGGCGTCGCCGGGCTTACGACTGCGTTCCATCTTGCTAGGAACAACGTCGGCTGTACAATTTATGAAGGAAGTGAACGCATTGGAGGCCGGATATATACGAAGTTCGACTTCATAAAGGGGACAAGAGGAAACCAGTTCTGCGAACTTGGCGCAGAACTGGTGGATTCGACGAACGAGGAACTTCTCTCGCTTAAAGACATGCTCAACCAGGAGCTCAAGAGTCATCCGGAATTCCCATCACTCATGCTTCAGACAGAAGACTTCGTGAAGGACGAGACCGATACGAAGTACGAGATGGAGCTGTTCTACTTTGGAGGCAGAGTCAGAACCGCCAGGGAACTTTTCCTTGGCATGCGGGGCCTGATTGCAAGCGTGGACAAGGACATTAAGCAAATGTTTCCTTCCGGCCAAACAGACGCCATCACCTATCTCACAAACAATTCACCGGCGATGGAAAAGTTCGACCGCATGACTTTGGCCCAGTATTTCGACTCTAAGAAGGACCTTGCTGAAAGCTGGGTCATCAATGCGTTCCGAGGGTCATACTTGACCGAATACGGCGGCGACCTTGACAAACAGTCCGCACTAAACTTCCTTCTCCTCGCCGATACGGATCTCACCGATGCCGAATTCACCTGGTATGGTGCGAGTGACGAAGCCATGCGTATTAAAGGCGGCAACGAACGCATAATCAAAGCCCTTCTGGCATACCTCCATACCAAGAGAGACCTTGTTGATATTCAGCTCGGCCATAAGCTCAGCCACATAGCAACCAACGGATCGCGGCTCACGCTGGGGTTCAGCTCGGGAAAAACAGTGCAAGTGCCCAGGGCGGTGTGTTGTTTGCCCTTCAGCACTCTGCACGGCGTCGATGGCATCGGAGCTCTTGGAATCAAAAGTAAGAAAATGGAGTCCATCAAAAATTTCCAATACGGAATGAATTCTAAGTTCATGGTTGGGTTTAACAACCGTTTTTGGCGGGAAGGCTCCGGTACGATTCCGAAGATGATCGGCACCGTGACCACAGACCTGCCAATTGGAATGTTCTGGGAGACGTCACGGTTGCAGACGCAGGGCTTTGAAAGCGGCATTCTGACGAACTTCCTCGGAGGTCAAGTGGGTGCGACGGTTACGGAAGCGAGGCTAGATACGATTCTAAAGGATTTGAAAACTATATACTCGGTGAGCGACGCCAGTCGGCTTAAGCCTGTTGCCCACGTGCTCCAGGCGTGGCCACAACTGCCTTGGAGCAAGGGCTCGTATTCATGCCCTGCGCCAGGAGCATATACGAGCTACCTTGGAATCGAACGAGAACCTGAACTAGAAGGCAAACTTCTATTCGCGGGCGAGCACGTCAGCTACGAATGGATGGGTTTCATGAATGGGGCGATTCAATCCGCGAACTTGGCGGCCGCGAGGATACTTGGCGACTTCAACCTCGTTCCGTTCGCGCAGGCACAGATCAAAGCGCGCCGACGCTGGAAGTCACGCAGAGTTTCCAAATAAGAAGGTTCTGTCGCAAACTTAAAAGCTGAAGCGTGACTGGGTGTTCTGGCATTTCTGGGGGTTTGCTGGATGAGTGTCGCAATGCCGGTTTTGAGCCTTGGTCTGGCGACTGCATGCTTTTTATTTCGAAAAACAAGTTGAGTGTAAAAATTCTTTTTACCACAGGATTGCATGAACCGCATTCGATCTAGCCACGAGTTTACACAGGCTGTAAACCAGCGCACAAATGCCCTACCTCGTGTTGAGGCAGAACACACAACAAATTCAAAGAGACAATATTGCCAAAAACATTGTTTGGATTTTTAAAGAAATTATCGGCATTGTAAAGAGGCGGAGCATGCAAAAACAACGAATAACCTAATTTTCGAAGATGAGCGACGAGCGCGTCGTTTTTATCGGCTCTGTCACACTCGACATAAAGGAGGGGTTGATGTTGGCGAATTTGCGTGTCCGCCCCTTTCAAAACCTCCAGCTCCATTCCCTCCACGTCAATTTTAAGAAGTCGGAGGCGCCCGAGAGGGAAGATGTCGAGAGGCACAACATTGCAGGACTCTCCGGCCAAGGGACTGGACGAACGACGCTCTTGCTCAACGGCGCTCAAGCTGCCCAGCTCAATGCCACCAAAATTATTTCTTTGAGAATAATCGAGCGCTGGTACGAGAATCTGCCCCACGTTTTCGCTAACGGCCAGCTGAAAAGTAAGAACATTCGTATAGCTGTTGAGGGCAACGTTTGCGCACAGGGCCTGAAAGAGAATGCGCTGAGGCTCAAAGGCTAGCACAACGCCTTGCGGACCAACTGCCTGAGCAAAGGCCTGCGTGTGTGCGCCCAAATTTGCGCCAACATCTAACACCACATCGCCGGGCCTTAAAAACGCACGTAAAAAGCTGAGCTCATGTTCACCATATTCGCCATAAAGTTCAAATGATTTTCCAACATACTCGTCATTTTTATTGTAAAGAGTGGTGCCATAGCGGCATTCTCGAATATCATTAAAACGCACAAAACCGGTCATAGTGCATTCTCGCTTCATGAAAGGTGTGACAGCTAGAATTATATTTAATTTTGTCCCTTCTGCAACATTCCTAGATTTTAAAAACTGAACTTAATAGATTGCAAGCATTAAAACTCTGCTATAGCTGATATTATGCTTGCTGAAACTCAGGAAATCGTATCCGAATTAGCTTCACTTCGCAGCAGAAAATTGCGGATCGCACCGATTCCTCGGCCTTTATATTTAACAGTTATTTCATTGGCACAAAGACAAAGCCTAGAAAAAATTGCAGCCGCTTGTAAAATTTGTCCCAGCACAGTTAGAAAATGGCTCGAATTTTTGGAGCAAAAATCGAACTTTGTTGCGTCCCAAAAACATAACAGGCGCGTTCAAATTCCAAATTTTACAGTCACAAAAATCACAACTGAGCCAATTTTGACGAATTATACTCCTGCAATAATTAAGGTAGTTCGGACTGACGGATTGACGCTGCAATTTCCTGAAAATTCCGCTTTGGCCAAAAAAAATCGAGTAAAATTTGCAGCGAAGACCTTGGAAATTACGTGTTAGCTTCAACAGATAAGGCGCGGAGCTGGAGCACCATTAATCAACAGTTGTGCTCGATTCGGTTACTTGGTGAAACCTGTTTAGGTTGCTTCTAAAAGCGATTCAAGCACTTATAAAAGGTCTTTTGTGATTTCAGAAATAGAGTTTGTAAAGCGATTTTGTTTGCATTTTTTACCGAAAGAATTTTGCAAAATCAGGTATTTTGAATTGTATTCTTCGCGGTCAAAAATCAGCGAAATGGTCTACATTTCCGAAAGTTCGATCGACATGAAATCACATATTAAGACTCTTATCGGTGGCGGCGGGTTAGGACAATAAATTTTATTCAGAACCATTATTATTCGCAAAAACTTCTATATTTAGTGTATCTTGCTGACTTTTTGCAAGATAAATTAAAGCGACACGCATGCCTATTGCAATCATTATCAGGGCTGTGAGTGTTTCCAACTTAAGTTTAATATTTTCTCGCATCAAATAAGGCCTTATGTAATGCAGAAACATAATATAAATAGAAAGCCATATATTTGCAGTAACGACTTGAATTCCTGCAAGTAAAAATCCTCGGTTTATCGAATTATCTGCGGGCCGGATAAATTGTGGCAAAACGGTCAAATAGAAAACAGCAATTTTGGGATTCAATAGATTTGAATAAATGCCTCGTCTATAATGGGCCCAAATTGTGGGCGATATTTTTTGAAATTGCCCCTGAAGATTCTCTGCAAGATCTCTTTTACGCTATATAAGACCAAAGAAGCGAGTCCATATATAGATTCTCCAAGATAAATAATTAATTTATTTCATCGCCTTTTTATTTACTATCTCTGGCGATTCAACATTATTATTATTAATAATAAGCGAAGCATGGACTTCTGGAGTACAAGTTGCAAGATAATATTTTTGGCCTTCAAAATAACGACGATTGGCTACATGAGTTGGGTCTGGCAGGCATCCGTCGCGCACCGCCATGCGCGCATGGGAATGCTCAAATGCAGTGTCTAAAAAAATGGAGAAATCCCAGTACTGGCGAAGTTCGTTTCCGTGCAGAAAAATTCCATCGACAAGAAGAATTGAACCCAGCAACGCCTGTTCGTCGGGAACATTTACCTCAGAATCGGTGCGGTGGTCGAATGCCGCACTTTTGAACCGCAGGTTTCCACCAGGAGAAAGGGGGCGCATGAGGAGCTCAATAAATCTAGAGTAGTCATACGAATCTTCGAAAAAACCTGCTGGCGAGTCGCGGCCTTTTTGGTACCGCAACGCACGTGGATTGTGGAATCCATCGACAGAAGCTCGAATGACCCTACTCCCACGTTTTACCAACTCAGCAGCAAGTGCGTCGGCAAAAGTTGTTTTGCCTGAGCCGTCGACTCCATCCACTGCCACACGCAAAACGGGGTCCGCTTTAAGTTTTGTGAGTGTTGCGAAGACCTTTTGAATAAGCGCCGACATTTAATTCCAATCAAGACCAATGGCAGCTTGATATTCTGTGACGCGGGATTCAAAGAAATTCTTTTCTTTAGGAAGATCCATAATTTCATTCATCCACGGAAACGGTGTTTCGTCGATGTGATACAAAGGCTCTAAACCAATGCTTTCGAGGCGACGGTCCGCGATGTAACGAATGTATTTTGCAAATTGTGTGCGGCTCATACCAAGCACATCTTGCTGCATACAATCGGCTACAAAGGCGTCTTCGAGCTCAACAACATGTTCGATGTTTTTACGCACAGAATCTTTCACACGGAGGTTCCAGATTTCTGGGTTTTCTTCAATGTATTGTTGAATAATGCGCGTGCCAAAGCGGCAATGCAACGACTCATCGCGCACAATATATTCGAGTTGTTCTGCAGTACCAACCATTAAATTGCGACGTTTAAAATTAAGCAACAAAACAAATGCACTGTAAAACTGCATTCCTTCCATTCCCAAATAATAAGCACACAAATTCTTCAAAAAGATTTCTTTGTTTTCGGAGGTTTTTGTGTTGAACGATGAATGCAACACGCCTTCCATGAATTGCGCTTGGTAATCGTGTTTGTCTTTAATGGTACCAACACGTTTAAATTCACCAAAAACTTCAACTTGGTCCATAGAAAGTGATTCAACAATGTGAGCATAGCTCCAACTGTGAATGCTCTCTTGAAAAGCTTGGCCACACAAATATTGGCGCACTTCTGGCACGCTCAAGTGTTTGTAAATGGCCATAATGAGATTGTCGCCCACAAGCAAATCGGTATTTGCAAAAAAGGCTAATATTTTTTTAATCAGATGTTTCTCAACATCAGTTAAAACTCCATTGGTTTTCCATTGCTGAATGTCAGATGCCATAGAAATTTCTTGAGGCAGCCAATGATTTTTGCAAAGGTTCTTAAATTCTTCCCAAGCCCAAGGATATTCAAAAGGCATGAGCTGATTGCGGTTGGAATTAATGAGCATAATAGCGGCTCTCCTCAAAGAGATTTCAATTTTATAAATTTACTGACAAGATTCGCAATCTGGATTTTCAATAGAGCAAGCTTTAACCTCACTGGGTTCTGGAGCTGAGGCTTCAAATTGAGTGGTTTTTAAACTCGACATTTCTACGCCTGTTGCTGCTTTAGAGCGTAAATAATAAGTGGTTTTTAAACCAGATTTCCACGCAAAGCGGTACATTTCGTCGAGTCGACGGCCACTGGGAGTAGAAATAAAGAGATTCAAACTTTGAGCTTGATCGATATAAACCTGACGCACAGATGCCATGCGTATGAGTTGTTCTGGTTCAATATCAAAAGCCGTTTGATAAAGTTCTTTAAATTCTTGTGGCAAATCGAATTGCGCAATAGAACCATCGGCACGTTTGAGTGAACGTGCATAAGCAGCATTCCAATAGCCCAATCGTTTGAGATCGTCGACTAAATATTCGTTAATAATTGTGTAGTCGCCGCCTAAATTTGTTTTCACAAAAAGATTTTTATAGGAAGGTTCAATAGAAGGCACGCAACCCGCAATATTAGAAATAGTTGCCGTAGGCGCAATGGCCAAGCACAAACTATTACGCATACCAGAACGCACTTCAGGACGCAGTTGATCCCACGCCAACGGCAATGCAAAGCCTTCTGCAGCAAGAATTTCTTCAACAGAACGTTCTTCGCCACTGCCATTCACAAATTTTTGTGGCACCTTAGGAATGTTAACGTGCGAGCCTAAATTTTCGAGAGTGTCCTGCGGCAGCTTGCCTTGCGACCAATCAGAACCAGCAAAAGTAGAGTAAGAACCCCTTTCACGTGCCAATTGAGCCGATGCCTTAAAAGCATGAAAACTAATGTGTTCCATAATTTTAGCCGACACATAAAGCGCTTCGGGGCGGGCAAACGCAACACGCTTACGATACAATAAATTTTGCAAACCCATAACGCCTAAGCCCACTGGACGGTGGCGCTCATTTGCAGTTTTTGCCGAAGCAATGGGGTAAAAGTTTTCTGAAATAACGTTGTCGAGCATACGCATTGCAGTGGCAATAGACTTAGCCAAAACTTCGGCCGGATTGGGTTGAGCAAATATATTTTTAAGATTCACGGAACCAATATTACACACAGCTGTTTCGTCTTTAGATGTGTTTAATGTGATTTCGGTGCACAAATTGCTCGAGTGAACTGTGCCCACATGTTTTTGCGGGTTGCGCAAATTGCAAGGGTCTTTAAAAGTGATCCAAGGGTGACCAGTTTCAAAAAGCATTGAAAGCATTTTCCGCCACAATTGCACTGCAGGTATGCGTTTAAAGTTCTTTAATTCACCATTGTCCGCTTTGGCTTCGTAAGACTCGTATAATTTTTTAAAGTCGTTGCCGTAGGCGTCGTGCAAGTCTGGAGCTTCTGCTGGGCAAAAGAGTGTCCATTGTGCATCGTTTTCGAGGCGTTGCATAAACAAATCGGGAATCCAATTTGCAGTGAACATATCAGGCGTGCGCCTACGTTCATCGCCTGTATTTTTACGCAATTCTAGGAAGTCTTCGATGTCGAGGTGCCAGGTTTCAAGGTAAGCACATACGGCACCCTTGCGTTTTCCACCTTGGTTTACCGCTATTGTAGAGGAATCTTGAACCTTTAAAAAAGGAATTACGCCTTGAGAACGGCCGTTTGTTCCTTTAATCCAACTGCCCGAAGCTCTAATATTGGTCCAGTCGTTGCCCAATCCGCCAGCAAACTTAGACAACATAGCGTTGTCGGCAAATTGCCTGTAAATATCGGCGAGATCGTCTTGAGTAGAAGTTAAAAAACAACTGGACATTTGCGAGCGATGTGTGCCGGCATTAAATAAAGTTGGCGTAGAAGGCACGTAAAACATTTGCGAAATGCAGTGATAAAACTCTACTGCTTTGTCGGTTGATTTTTGAATATCCGCTTCGGCTAAAGAAACACCCATGGCCACACGCATCCAAAAATGCTGCAAACCTTCGTAGCGCTTACCTACTTTATGCAATAAATAACGATCGTATAAAGTATGTGCACCAAGGTAATCGAATAATGAGTTTCGTTCAAATTTAATTTCAGATTGCAACCGATCGATATCCAGTGACAAAAGACGTTCGTTAATTTGGCCTTCTGAAACTCCGAAGGTTAATACTTCGCGCAAAGTTGGCATGGGTTTGTCTTGCTCAGGACCCGACAAGGATTGAACATTGGTATGACCAAGAGTTGCAAGAGTTTCTTGCCTTAATATTTCGCACAAAACAGATGCAGCCACCCAGGAGTATTCTTTTCCCATTTCAATTTTAGGTCGCAAGTCGAGAATGATGCTCTCGAGTTTTCCAGAAAGGTCCACGTTAGAAAGATCAAGTTCTGAAACGGACACTTTGGGGTGGTACAGGGAATACGCCATGAACTCATCTCCGCAAAAGAAAGTTAAA
>JAYTOT010000078.1:0-41309 GCA_043747645.1 Pseudomonadota bacterium
GGCCTTAAGTACAAATGATAAGTATTACCTAATATCAATTTGTATCCAATTGCAGACACGTCTTCAGAAGTCAGCGCTTTTACACTAGCCACAGTTCCAACCGGCATAAAAATAGGTGTTTGAACTTCAATGTTTCCCAGCCTAAGTGTTCCTTTGCGAGGACCTACAGAATCTAACAATTTTGCATCTCTTGGGTCGCAGGAATTGCTGCTCAACGCTACAGAAAATTCGTCATCAATTGCGCTCAATTTTAAATCTTTGGTGTCTAATAATTTAGAAGTATTTTCGTTTCTGGGAATGGAGTGCGATTTTTGAACAGAAAAAGACAGTGAATTTTGAGACATATTTATTTATTTCCAGTCTGATGGCTTTAAAAGCAACAGCGAAGAGTCGCCGTAACTTAAAAATTTATATTTGTTTTCTACAGCGTGGGTGTACATTTTTTTCCAAAAATCCATGCCTAGCAAAGCAGACACTAGCATCACTAAAGTGCTTTCTGGCTGATGAAAATTAGTAATCAATGCATTGCCCACAGTGGGAAAAGTTCGAGAAGTATCGTCGCTCGGGTGAATGAATAATTGAGTTTGAAACCATTGGTCTGGTTGAGCATTAAATCGGAAATAGCTTTCTACAGTTCGCAATGCTGTAGTGCCAACATATATAATGGGCCAGTTGTTTTTAACGGCTTCATTTATTTTTTCAGCAGTTGCACTTGGCACACAGCAATATTCTTGGTGCATACCGTGATCTTGAATACTTTCAGTTTGAACAGGCAAAAAAGTACCAAGACCAACTTGTAGCGAAACCGATGCAAAATCAATTCCAATATTTCTGCATTCATGCATAATTTGAGGTGTAAAATGCAATCCGGCAGTGGGAGCTGCCACGCTTCCTTCATCTTGGGCGTAGACGGTTTGGTATCGCTCTTTATCGAGTGTTTCACTGTTTGGCACCAGTTTAGGGTCCCTTACAATGTAAGGTGGTAGCGGCATTTCGCCATATGTTCTTAACACATTTGAAAGTAAATTATCGATAATTTCTACTGTTGGAGGATTAAACGAAGCCACTCGAAAAAGTGGCGTTCCGTCTGTTTCGCTCAACAGAATTTCATTCAGCTTTAGTTTTTTAAGGGGGCGCAGAAGGCATGAATATTT
The DNA here is from genome assembly GCA_043747645.1 of Pseudomonadota bacterium. Lineage (GTDB taxonomy): Bacteria > Bdellovibrionota_B > Oligoflexia > Silvanigrellales > Silvanigrellaceae > JAYTOT01. Next base: position 1,155 of record JAYTOT010000078.1, read on the forward strand.
TAATGCGCTCGAATTGCTTTCAATAGCCTGCGTGGAGAGAATAAAAACTTCGCCTCGCGCGCCAGACCTGCGCTGAATGCGCACCCGAGCAGGGTATACTTTTGAATCATTGATTATAATAAGTGCATGTTTTGAAGTTGAATCTAAATTAAAATATTTTGCAATTATTTCCGGCAAATTTAAAAATTGAGAGTCAGTAAGCTGTTGTGTAGAAGCATCTGCTACGAGAAGTCTGCTTTCTCCCCGGTGAGTGCAAGGAATTTGGCTTATAAGTTCAGGCGGTAATTCGTAATTAAATAACTCTGTTTTCACAATTCTATTATGGTCCGTTTTAAGTGTTGGCCAATGCGGGCAACTACCTCATAATTGATGGTTTCTGCCCATGCCCCTAGCATTTCGGCACTTATGGTTTCTGAGCCGTCTGTACCTATGAGGCATGCTGTCACCGGTGAGTCATCTCGCGTTGCGTTGGTCACGTCAACAACTATGTGATTCATCATAATGCGGCCAATTATGGGAGCCCGAATGCCATTGACTAAAAAATAGGCTTTTCCCGACGCAATGCGCGGATATCCATCAAAATATCCCACCGGAAAAACCGCAATGCGGGTTTCTCGTTCGCATCTAAATGAGCAGCCGTATCCTACAAAACTGCCTTGATTTAACATTCGAACTGCCTGGCTTTTGCATTTCCAGCTCAACACAGGCTTTATGGGTAGTTGTGTTTTATTTACAATGGTGCACGAAAGCCTTGTTTCTTGAGAAGGCCAAAGTCCATACATTGCGATGCCAACTCTAACTGAGTCGAAATGCGAATTTGATAAAACGATTGTTGCTGCACTTGCTGCACAATGTGTTTCTAATTTTGAATTTATTCCAATTTTTGAAAGCTCGTTTCGCGCATCTTGAAGTTTTTGAAGTTGTTTTAAGGCGTAAGTTTGCTCTGTGACGTCTTCGGTATTTGCAAAGTGAGTCATTATTCCAACTACACTGATTTCGTTCGTGCAAGTATTTAAAAAGGCAAGTTGAGTTTCGATTTCGGTGGGTAAAAAGCCTTCTCGCCCTAAGCCTGTATCTATATGAATATGAGTTTTTAATTTTAATTTATTGTCGCGAAGTGAATTTGGCCACTGATTTGCCTGAGGTGTCCCTATGACAACTTCAATATTTAATGCAGCGCATTTAACAGCTTCTGTGGCGTTTATTGCGCCTATTACTAGGACTCTTTTTTGACTTAATTTTTGAGAAGTCTCCCATTCTCGGATTAAAAAAGAATCTTGAGGATTAATCACATGAATAATATCAACTTTTGAATGAATTAATTGTAGGATTTCGAGCAAGCCGTGGCCATAAGCATTTGCCTTTAAAACGACACCTAAAGATGTCTCTGAAGTGAATAAAGACCTCAAAGAATGTAAGTTATTTTCTAAAGCAAGTTTGTCAATTTCAATCCAGGAAGCGAGCTCAGACATTATTTAGCTCCTAGGCATATTTTTCTCACCAAAAATATATCACAAATTTTTAGCCTCCTTCAAAAGAATAGTTTTATTTGCCGATACCCAAAGTGCAGATCCGCTGAGCAGCACCGGCAGTGTTGTATGCGACTTGTGGAGTAGGCGTGAATGGAAAATTTAAAAGTCATTGCGCAAATAGCAAAGCAGGACAAATCACATGTGGATCGTGTGGTTGGTCAGGTGAAGGCAGAGTCTGTGGTGTCGCGAATTGCGCCCAGGGTAACGCAGTTGCGTCGAAAATCATTAAAGGTGGAGGACAGCTCTCATACGAGGTTGTCGCGCCTGCAATTTCAGGACACCTTTGAAACTTTGCGGACATCGTCATTTTTTGATTATGGCGAAAAAATGGAGTGGACGACACAAGGCGACACTTGGGAAATATTAACGCCGTGGATTGATGGCCAGACTCTATTAGACTTGCAAGAACACGAACGTCATCATGTGAGTCCCGTAGAACCAGGGCGCATTAAGGCAAAACTGAAAGTGTGGGTGAGGTTTTTTGAACGTTTGTCGCAATGGCACGGCCACGGAATATTGCATGGAAATCTGAAGCCAGGAAACCTACTTGTCTGCGAAAATTTAACCGCAGATGTATTAAATCACCTTACGAGTGAGTTTTTTCAAAAGAGCGAAGCAATTCCGCATGTCGTATTTTTAGATGGCGGATATCAGCATATATTAAATGCATCTCAGCAGAATATTGAGCAGGTTGAGCGTGGGCAAAATTCAACAGCAAAATTTAACGAAACTTTCTGGTTGCCTCCCGAAATTGCAGGCCCCATTGAAGGCGCATATTCTGAAGCCTCTGATTTGTTTGGCTTAGCTGCAATTATGGCTTGGGATTTTGGAATGATGTCTGACATTCAAATTGCCCAAAATGACAACTCAATTTTGCAAAATGAAAAAAATGGGGCGCCGCTTTCTGGGAGTCAGACGAGAGCGGTTCAATATCTTTGGCCATTATTGTGCGCAGACAATAAAACAGACACTACATTTTTGTTTGGTAACAAGTGGTATAAGTGGAACAAAAAAAATCCAGTTGTAGAGTTTATTCGTAAGCTTCGAGTGCTTTTGGGGCGAAGTATTTCTCCATTTCCAGAAAAAAGACTTACAAAAGCCCGTGAAATTGCTTTTGAACTGATGATGATGTCCAATCGATTGAATGATGTAAAAGACGACTCAGATTTTGATGCGCAAGTTACAGAAATCTCTTTTCCTCCCGAAAATATGAGTCAATCAAGTTCTTCAGCTTTATACAGAAAGCAACTGTTAAAACTTTTAGAAGTTCCAGAGACACTCGTCGAAATGTTAGAGGCATCTAAAAGTCAAAACTCGCAGCGGTTCTGGTACGTGGCTCGCAATTTGAATTCAAATGCACATATGGCATTAAGAAAAGTAGCTGCAGGACTGCATTCGGTATCAAAAAATGTTCAATATTTTAGAGTCCGTCACTCCGATCGGAATTTTCCATTTGCTACAATAAATCGATTGCTTGCGCGCTTAGTTTCTGAGGCTTGCAGGCGAGATTTAAATTCTGTTACCGGAATGCACGGACTGTTTAGTAGTTTATCTAGTCAATCCCACTTTATTGTGCATGTATTGCCACAATTACGACCATTCTTTGATTGCACAAATATTACAGGAAATAAGCTTGCTGAGCTTGATTTGCATGCGCGACATGAGACCCTTCATCAAATACTAGACAAATTGTTTGTAAAATTAATTGAATTGTCTGGTATCGAAATTCTAGTGATTGACGATATTCAGAGAAGCGATTCTTCGTCTTTATCTGCAATTTTGCGTGCGATGAATTCTAATTTAAATGTAAAATGGATTTTATCTACCAGAGAGGGCGAAGAATGTTCAAATAAAGAACACCAAGAATCAATGGATAAAATGAGAGAAGGAGATCACTCTAGCGATGTGCTTTCTAACCAACGAAATATGTCTTGGGCAATAAAACTAAATGCAATAAAACCAGAAGTTGCTAGAATCATTGCTTCTTGGACCAATATATCGTCGTCATTAAGATTAGATTCTATAGAGCATTTGAGTCTTAAACTTGACAGAGTGCCAGAATTATTAGGTAACAATTATCACACAGGTAAAACGAGTTTAAATAATAGCGTAATTTCAGATTCTATCGGTGTTTTGGAATCGAATGAAAAAACAAAAAATCGAAATTATGTGGTTCCAAAAGACTTAGCTCTATCTGTAAGTGAGGCTTACAAACACGCGCGCTCTTTGGGGATTTTGATCGAAAATCGCGATTTAGTAACCGGAAGACTTATTGATTTCAATTGGAGTTCAGAGAGGGTGGCATTGTCACTTTCTAAGCTCTTAAATAAAGAAATGCGTGCCGATGTTTCTTTTATTATTGCTGAAGATCTTGCAAGCAAAATGGAACATAAATCAATTCTTTGGACAGAAGTCATGCGATTGTCAGATTTCTACAGTGATTGCGATTTGAATAGCTGTGGTCATGCCGCATTTGCTTCACTTGTTCAGGCTTCAGAATTAGTCAGTGATTTGCATTCTGCTCTTTTTCTCATTTGTCGGTTTCAGCGTCTCGAAGAGCGCCTTGAGCGCGGTAGAGCGCAAGATGGTGACAGTTTAATTCCAAGAATAAGAGAGCATATTGGCGATCTTTCGCGCACACTTGGAAAATTTGAAGTTGCGACTAAATATTATGATTCAGTAGAATGGAATTTAGCGAGCCCGAAAAGACGAGCTATTCTCGCACTTAAATCATTTATGCCTTCGCGAATATTGTCGCGAGAAGACAGAAATAATAAATTTAATGCTGTGGTAAAAGCTGCCGAAATATCTGGTTTATTGCCGCAAAGTGAAGAATTGAGTAAAGTTGATCCCAATTTATTGGCTGCATTTGAATTAAAACGTTTGCGCACCGCCTTGGCGGATGAGCACTCTATTGGAGCAGGGCGCGCAGATATTCAATCTATTGCTCCTTTGGTTTCGGTTTCGCTTTCTAGCGGAGATGCCAAGGCAGAGCGACTTCCTTATCAACCACGCAGCAAGGCCATTCGAGAATCCACTTTTGCACAATTTTTGCGAAATTCCGTTGGTTGGATCGAGCATGAAATAATTTTTCCACATGTTATCAGAAACCTTCATTTAGCTATAGACAGTGAAGATGGATCAACAATAGCTCATGCCTTATTTACAATGCTTTTGTGTGGTGAGCGTCATATTAAAAAAGAAGTACGATTGCTTGCCATTGAATTTGTCACAGATGTGGCGAGTCGCACTCAAAACGAAATGGCCTTGGCAGAAGCACTTTTGTACAAGGCTTGGAGTAATCTTTTTTACGAAGGAAATTTGATTGACGCAAGAAAAGCTTTAGAAAGTTTGCACTCGAGTGCAAACGATTTGCCGCAGAGTTTAAGCTTGTGCAGTAATAAATTATTATTTATTTTAGACATGGAAACTCATGGGCTAGAAGAGCTTGGCGACTTACAAAAAAGAAAAACTAGAATTGCGGCGCGTTTGAAAGACTACGGTCTTGCAAAGTGGGATGTGGCAATGTGCGTTTATGCCGATGTGCAAAAACGAGTTTTTTTAAAGGAATCTCCAGAGGAAAGTTTGATTTCTGGAATCATTTCAGAAAAAATTGATCAGTTGTTGCTTTACACTTGGTATTGCATTGAAGGTGGACAAGTTCAGGCTGCATCTACGCTTGTGAGTGACGCACGCGATGTTCGTGCGCGAGAATGGTTTGCAGACAGAACCCGGCAGCTAGAATTTATGCCCGAAACTATTGCCCGAAAATGGACAGAACGCACGGCTGATAATTTGCAGCTAGACCGCGATGAGCAGTTTAAGAATTTGCGACTCGATGAACTGAATAAATCTAGTTTTGGAAATGCAGGAGATGCGGATAATATAATTTTATTTACTTCAGACAAGCAAAATAGGTTCGATTTATTGAAAATATTAGGCCTTAAAACTCAACACAATGCAAGTGCATTTTCAAAAAATGCCAAAACTAAGCAGCCATTTGATGAAGATTTACGATCCGAATTAAGGGCCCAGCAGTTGGCTTTGGTGCGGGGACAAAACTGGAGCGGGGACATTGCGATTGAATCAAACCTCAGGTTTGACAAAGCAGCGAGTCCGGACCCTGAAAAAATGACATTATTGGCTGAAACCGCAGCACAGGCAGGTTTTTTCTGGACAGCTCACCGCTTTGCGCGCAAAGCTGGGATCGATCTTTTAAGGGTCGTTTCGGAGCTCGAAAATCAAGGAGTGGCCATACCGAAAACCAAGCGTGGTGGAAATTCTTCGCGAGACTCGTTGGTTTCTGAACTCGATAAATCGTCTGGGTTTCAATTGGGTGCAGCGGCAAGTGGTGCAATAGCGCTCAATTATGTTTTAGAATTTGTCCATAATTTGCAACGGCAATCGACGGAATCAAACAAAGACTGGAACATCGAAGCGTCAGTTCTTGCACGGTGTATTTTAAAGTCTATTCCTACAGAAACCGATGCCACGGAGGCGACTATTGCCGAAGCACTTAAAGCTGTTGTGAGGCGCATGGGCCATTTAAGTGCAACTGAATCTTTTGACAAAGCAGGGTGAGAATTCATGAGTGTGATTTGTCACAATATTGGTTTTAAATCTAAAAGCAGTTTTGCGCCGCTTCAGGCAATATTACTGTTGCCGCTATTTGTGGTTTTGTGTGCTTTTGGCGGAGATGCCAACGAAAAATTGCAGCATCTTGGAGCAATAACAGGACCAAAACCGGTCGTGCTTTTTAAGAACAGAGACACGGGCGCTATAAAGGCGTTTAGAGTTGGCGAAAATGCATTTGGTGCAGGAGCCGTAACGGCAATCGACAGGGATTCGGCAACTGTGCTTGAAAACGATGGGCTGAGCACAGTGGTTTCGTCTAAAATGGGCGGTGCATTTAGGCTCAAAAAAGCGCCAAAAGTATTGGTTAATACAGATGAAAAATATATCGAAGACGGGTTTGCCCGCACAGGCAATAAAATTGAAGTCGATAAAAACTACAAAGACCGTATGATAAAAGAAGAACTCCCAAATATATTAATGCAGGCCTCTAGTGAGCCTGTTATGGAAAACGGTGAAATCAAGGGATTTCGCTTGTTTCAATTCGACCAAAATTCAATGTTTGGAAAATTGGGCATGAAAGACGGCGATATGGTTAAAGAGATTAATGGCACCCCTCTTAATAACGTCGCCAAAACCATTCAATTTTTAAATGGTCTCAAAGATGAAAACCGGATTTCTGTGAATATTATCCGCGATGGCCAGCCCATAACCCTCGACCTTAACGTCAAATAAAAAAACAGAGGCGGTTCTTCGTTGACATGGGCCAAACTTCTGGTCTAAAGGCAATGGACTCTGGTCAATGTCCGTAAAGGGCATCAGGTCTGCCGACTCTAAATGGAGTTTCGGCTTCTCAAAGTGTAAGAGCTTTGAAATCATTGAATTTATTGAGGTTGTGCCATGGCAGTGCCAAAACAGAAGGTTTCCCGTTCTAAAAGAAATATGCGCCGCGCACATGATGCGTTGACTGCGTTGAACTTCTCAAAATGTGCTGGTTGCGGTGCACCCCGTTTGCCTCACTCCATTTGTGAGAGCTGCGGTACATACAAAGATCGCAAGATTCCAGAACGCTATTTGAAGGGTGACCTTCTTCGTATTCTCCGCTAATTTAATGCGGTTGAGCTACGTTGCGTAGTTTTTTGCTTAGTTTTAAGTCAGAGGCAATTTTTGCTGAACCGATTTTGATCGGTTGAGAGTGTTTTGCTTCGAAAAAAAGTCGTACCTTTTATAAAGGACGACTCTTTTTAGTGTTTTTTTTGATACTTTTTCTACTTTATTTGTGTGCTTTTATTTTCTCGCCAAATTTAAATTGCGAGCCAGGCATTCTTGCACGATAACCTTAAAAACCCGCGAAACAGATTCAGGGCTCAACACATTTTGAGAATGATTGCTCAGCCGTTCGAATATCATGGCCTCTCGCTCAGGGGAATATTGAGCGCTTCCTGCTTCTGTTTTTAGGGCGCTGATTTTTTCTGACAATCTGGCCCGCGCATTAATAAGATCTAAAATTTTATCATCCAGTGCGTCGATTTCGCATCTGAGCATATCTATTTCTGGGCTAGGCTTCGTATCTTCTAATTCATTTTCCACTGTTTGCATTCTCTTGTGATCGTCAGACTTTTATGAGTGCGAGAGACTTTTTATTCAAAGTCTTATTCCGATATTTTCTTCAGTTTGGCCAAGCCTTGCTCAAAATCATTGCCAATTAAGGAATCCATATTTAAAAACATCGAAAGAATTTTTGGAATTAAACCATCATTTTTCCCTTCCATGGCCCAGGTCATTTTCGTTTTGCCGTTTTCGAGCTTCTGAAGTTGCCACGAAGTCGTGCTTTCCGATTTCCAGGGAGTTAAAAATTCTAATTTAATATCGACTCTTTCGTTTGCCTTTAAGTCTGAAATAATCATCCGACCCGATCCGACTTCTTTGTTCCCTTCCCAGGCATAAATGCTTCCCACTCCTCTTGGGGCACCTTCAAAAGATTTCTTCAAATTAGGGTCGCGCTCGGCCCACGGAGACCATTCTTCGAAACGGTGAAAATCTGACGCGATACCATATATTTTTTCAGCTGGAGCAGAGATTTCAATGCTTCTTTCAACATGATATTGATCTGGGCGAGTCATTCCTACAATAATAACACTCAAAATAATACCAGAAAATACGAGCGCCGCCGCAACTAGTTTGTTTTTCATGAAGGCTCCAATGATTTAAAGAAACAAGTGTAATTTGAATTTTGCACGAAGACAAATTTGCTTCTGAGTTTGATATTACAAAAAGTAACAAGATAAAAAACTGTTAAATTTTGTACTTTAAAAATATGTAATAATTTGTTATAAAAAATCTGGCAATTTTGAATATTCCGAACGAGTCCATTTTTGGTACGATTCTAACCATTGAGACGTTGAACTTGGAATCAATTTTTTTTCTAATTTATTTTGAATCCACAATAAAACGCTCGTCATTCTATAGCGGATGAATTTTAAAAGTATGTCTATATCGGCTCTTGGCTCAAGAGCATAATTGTAATAATTTCTTAGAAATTCAACAGAATATGCGGACAAATCAATATTGCTACCGAAATTAACAAGGGCAAAAACACGACTCACAATTACCACTGCAAAGTCGTACATGTACCAATGGTAGCAGCAGTCATCAAAGTCAAATACGTTTAAATTTCCAGTTTCGTCGGCAAAAAAATTGCCCAAATGAAAATCGGCGTGAATGAGTCCAAAGTTGCTTTTTGTTTGTGGCAAAGATTTGAGCCAAAGTGATGCTCTTTTGAAATCATTTACAAATGCATTATTTGCTTCAAATTCGTTGCCTAAAATTGCCAATTCAACATCGCGATAGACACTCTCTGTGTTCCACTGCGACCGGTGTGCCGATTGGCGGATGTCATAATTCACACTCAGGTTGTGAAATTCGGCTGCTGTTTGAATCCATTTATTTAAAAGAACTTGCGAAATTTCTTTTGTGGCATCTAGGGGTTTGCCGTTAGCAAAACTAAACAAGCAGGCATAATATTCACCATTTGAATTAGTCAATAGTTCAATATTTTGATTATTAACACTCAAGATAGGGCGAGAAACAGTCATATTATTTTGATGCAGATACTCAACCCAATTGAGTTCAGATTCTATTTCGTCGCGACTGCGGTAGCTTGTGCTGCTCAGCCGTAGAATTACTTTTTGGTCTATTTGAGTGCTTTGGTAAACGTGATTGGCCAGATGTCTGATAAAAATACATGGTGAGTTGAGATTCCATAGCTTTTGAGCTGACTGCAAATGAGATGACTCGGGCTCTTTTAAAATATTAAGCTCATTCTTTTCTTGAATCAATTCTGCCACTCCTTTGAAATTATCTTGAAAATGCGATATTGTCCTATTTATTTCTTTCAAGTACAAGAGGTTTAGAGTGTTTTTGCATTCCGTGGGCCTCAAGTCAGACCTCATTTTCAATCAGTTTTCGGGATGCGTTGATGTGCGCGATAATTATATTAAAGTTTGCACTGCTACTAACCCTAATTATTATTGGGGAAATTATTTGATTTTTCCTCATGCACCACAAATACAAGATTTTGAAAAATGGACTTCGATTTTTGAATCTGAATTCAGCAGTTTCGGTGGAATAAATCATAAAGCATTTGCTTGGGATGTTTCTGAGTCGTTGCCTGCAAACTTGGAATACTTTACAGAGCGCGGATGTTCCCTCGAGACACTTTCTGTCATGACAGCGCAGAAATTAAATCCTCCAAAAACTATAAATACTGAAATTTCTATCCGGAAAGCAGAGTCGACTCGAGACTGGAACGATATTATAAATCTCCAATATCAGGTGGATGAATCGAATTCTGAATCCGCGGCGTCGCGGTTGTACCTCGAAAAAAAGTACAGTGAGTATCGAAAAATGGCTGAGGCCGGCTTAGGTTCTTGGTATTGCGCTTTCAAAGGTCAAAAGCTTGTGGGAGATCTCCGTCTTTTTAACGACAAAAAAACGGGCCGTTTTCAAAATGTAGAAACTCACCCTGAATTTCGAAATCAGGGCATCTGCAAAACTTTGGTGAGCTATTCTGCCAGCGATGTTCTTAATAAAAATGAAAATTTGACTCTCGTGATTCAGGCAGACGTGAACGAAATCGCCGGAAAAATATATGCATCGTTGGGATTTAAAGAAACAGAAAAATTGCAGTCACTTTGTCTGGTCAGCTGATTGATTCGGATTTTCGAGATGAGTGATGTCTATGCCTTGGCGCAAGATGCGCTCCCTAAAGTCACCAGTTGTAGAATTAAAATCGACAATATCAAAGGCTAATAACGTAACAGGACAGTTTTCTGCTTCTTCGATTAAATCGCCGAGTTGTGCAGGTAATTCAGTGACTATTGCAATGTCAAAATCGGACCTGTCGAGGGCATCGCCTCTGGCGCGTAACCCAAACAGTATCACTTTTTGAGCCGCAGCCAAATTTTTTGCTTGTTGAGAAATCCATTGTAAAACTCTTTTTTCAGCCGCTGAACCGCACTTCAATTTGAGTTCTCCTCGTTCAGTTCTTTTTCTAAGGTAACAATAAGAGCGTTAAATAATGGCATGTATTTGTCTGCAATACGTTCGCTCATTTCCCGTGCAAAAACTTCGTCGTAATACCAACCGCAGAAAATAACTCCGGTTGCGTTGCATCGTCGTCTCGCTCACTTGTGTGCTTCTCTGCACACGTCGTTCGACTCGACTCCTCGCGCCTTACCGGACTTTATTTTCTGCGATTGGTATAAGTATGAACTGTTAGGTTTCTGTCAGAGAGCATTTTGAGTCAAATATTATTTCCTCAAAATTGCCAGAATTCAAATTTTTCGAAGTCCCTGTTCACCATCCACGATTAAAACTTCGCCGTCACGCAGTGCTTGGTATGGTGTCCTTAAATTCTCATAATGGGCAGCCGCTAGTGCCGCCAAATGAGCCTCTGAGTGGTCCGATTGAAAATGTGGAACAATATGAAAGTCTATGAGATTGAGGCCATCCCAAATCACTTCTGAGTCATAATTTGAAGCCTCGGTATTGGGATCGTCCATGATTTCGATGCCACGCAGCGATGGCGCAGCAACAACTGCTCCTGCACTAAAGCCTCCGTAAGCTATATTATCGCTGGCAAGTAGTTTGGCAATAACGGAGTCAAAACCAGAATATTTCATGGCTTTTCGCAGCAAAAAAGCGTTGCCGCCAATTGCCCACACAAAATCGAATTGGAGTAATTTTTCTTCAAGCTCGCCAGGGAAATTGAAGTATTGTCTGAGGTCTAGGTCTTCTGCTGCATAGCCAGAGTGTACTAATTCTTGCACTGGAGAGTAAACATTTTTTTCGTATTCATTTCTTTTTTGATCGGGAATCATATCAAGAGCATTTTTTATGACTGCAATTTTTTTTTGCCCCCTCAACAAAGAATTCAATTGGGAAAGGCAGCTGCCAAGACGGTAAGATGATAAATAAGGTCTCATGGGCCTAAATTCCTAATTTGCAGATCAAACTTTTGACTTTTTCCAGTATTGCAGATACATTTGTACTTCATATTTATGCACGTTAACAGGGTAGACCAAATAAAATGCTATTATCTGAGCGAGCGATAGAAATAAGAAAACAATTTTTTCCAATGAATTTTGGCAATGGCGTTTATGCTCAATGTGTAAATGAAGAAATTTTTAGAGAATTTATTGGTGATAATTTTTCTGCTGTTTTTGGAAAAAGTGGTGTGAGTAATATCGAAATTCCAGAATTTAGACAAGAATTTACCGCAAGAACAACTGAAAATTTTGCACAAGTTCATAAAGAATTTATTATGTTCTATGATGCCAATACGCCAATTGGATGGAGCACCGGTGAAGGGCAAGATTCGATCACTTTTTACATGCGCAATACGGGTATTTTGCCAGATTTTCAAAACAAGGGAATTTATAAGACTTTTCTTGCGTTGTATTTGAGTTATCTCAGTGAAATAGGCTATGAACGTGTTTCGAGCAAGCACAAGCCATTCAATCAATCAGTGCTAGTAGCCAAATTAAAGGCTGGTTTTTTTGTGGATGGTATGGAAATCGAAGAACGTTGGGGAGCTTTGGTGAAGCTAGTGTATTTTACTCAAGAATACCGCCGCGAAAAATTTAAGAATAGATTTGAATAAATTTAATTGTTTGATTGAGGTATTGCTGAGTAAGCTTGAAAATAAAATTTTTTTTCGAAAAATTCGACAAAGTCTACGGTAGCTAATTTAACAGACAACCACTTCAGTAAAGTATTTGGCGAAGCGCGATTCTTTTCCATATTGTTCGTTTAAGCTCGGGAGGATTTTTTCAAAGTGATAAAAATCTCATGTCAATTGCCTCGTATGCAGAAAAGGAATCAAGATAATTATCAAAATAAGCAAAGCCTCGCCACCGGATTGCTTCAGACGAGGTACGCGCATGCAGTACTTTTTGAATGATTTAAGCTGACTTGCAGCAGGGAAAACTAAAAGAAACCTTTCAGTTAAACGATAAAAATAAATTACTGAAATTATTTTTCCATGCCTTGCCAAAAAAAAACCGCCCCATTCCGGGCGGATTTAAATTTTAGATCTAAAAATATGGGGTGGCTGACGGGGGTCGAACCCGCGAATGACGGAATCACAATCCGTTGTCTTAACCACTTGACTACAGCCACCATATGCAGCTGTTGGGATAATCAACTAATTGCACTTCGTCAAGGTGACAATGGGAAGTATGCAAAAGTTATGTTATGTCGAGACATTAAAATGCATCTTTTTTTGTGAGAGGGATTCCTCATGGCCCCATCAAATGCCGTCAATCACGTTCAAAACAGCCGCAAAGTTTATTTGTATGGGTGTGGTGTTGTTGCTCCAGGTGCCTCTAATCTTTCCGATTTTTTGGCTAATGTGCGCCGGCACACTCCTACGTTAGAAACGAGCAGCGCACTCAATGGCGCTTTTATGGTCGGAAACCCACAGTTTGATTTCGAGCAGTACCGTCCTTGGATTTCGGAGCGCTGCAACCCTTCTCGTTTTTCGCAGCTCGAAAAAGCAGGATTCAATGTCAAGTGTGCCGTCGGCATGGCCATTCAGGCACTGAACGGAAATGAGGGCCTTGAAAAAGGCCTCAAAGAGCTCGACCCGCGAGTTATGATTTGCATTGGGTCAGGTTTTGGCGATGTGCAGGCGTCTTTTCAGGCTCACGATGAGCTCGAAAAAGCCCGTAAAAGTTGGGATAAATTTTGGGCAACTCCCAAACGAAACGAAGTTATCGAAAATTTTTTAGAAAAGAAAATCCCAGATAATAATGCTCCACAAAATCCCCTTGATTTTGAAATAGATTCTGAGGAACGCGCATTAGCGTGGGACAAATGGAATTCTTATTGGGCTCCACAAAGCGGTAAGCTCAAAGAATTTATGGTTGAATTTAGCGCAATTGAAAAACAAAATGTAGGCAAAGACGTGGCTGCCGATAAACTTAATTTAATTCGAGCGAAAGCAAAAGCAAAAAAAGCTCTTGTTGAAAAATACGGGTGCCCTACGCTTCCTTGGGATGCTGTGAGTGCTAATTTTCTTTGGAATATTCCCAATGTTCCTGCGTCACAAGTGTCTATGTTGTTGGGAATTCATGGCGTTTCGTATGCTTCAATTGGGGCATGTGCTACTTTTGGATTGGTTATGCGTCAGGCATTAGATGCAATTCAGAGCGGATCGGTAGATGCTGCAATTATAGGTACAGTAGATTTACCTCCTCCAGGAGAAATTACTGCCGGATTTTATGCTGCTAAAGTGCTCGCTGCTGGCAACGAAGTCGCAATTCCATTGTGCGATCTTCGAGGCACACATGTTTCTGGTGGCGGATGCTTATGGATATTAGGCGCCGAAGATGCTCTGAGTGCTGTGGGAGTCAAGCACAAAGGAGTTAGGGTTTTAAGCGTTGGGCTATCCAGTGATGCCGAGCATATTATTACACCTTCAAGTGAAGGCCCGAAGCATAGTATTCGCGAAGCATATTCTAGAGCCGGTATAACTCCCAAGGATATTCACACTTGGGATATGCATGCCACTGGCACACCGGGTGATTCATCTGAATTTAAATTAATCGAAGATTTTGTGCCTAAAAATGCTGTAATTACTGCCCGCAAAGGAATTTTTGGGCATGGAATGTCGAGCTGTGGTGGGTGGGAAGTCACTGCGCAAGTTTTCGGCGTTACTTTAAATAAAGGCAGTTACGTTATTCCTGCTTCTGGAATTGCAAAATCTGCGGTGCATACTTCTATTGCCAGTTTGGGGCGCAGGGTTGCACTTGATTCTGACGAAACTGTTGAAGCACCAAATGGTCTTATCTGTGGTAAGCTCAGCATGGGAATAGGCGGAATTTCTTCTTGTATATTGACAAAAGTGGAGCCGCCCTCGGGAGACTGATGTTATGGCTCGTCATGCGAATCAAGAAACAAACGCATTAATTTTAATGCGTCGTTTTTATGAAATTTTTCCCTATCCTGGTAGACCATTTTTTGTTCGGCCCAAAGCAGAATTTAATTTAACTTCACATGCGGCATTTTCGCATTGGACGCACTCGTTGCCACACCGTGCCCGTGAAGTTTGGGCAATGCAAAAATATTCAAGTGTTACCTTAGCTAATTTATTGGTGCGTAGCCGCATTTTAAATGAGTTCGAAACAGAATATTCTACCGATAAAAAAATATTACTTGCCGGCTGTGGAACAGATGAGCCGCTTTTATTTAAAGTTTTACATCCGAATCACCAAATTATTGGAATTGATTTGAGCCGCAGAAGTTTGAGATTGGCAAGATTAAAATTAAAATGGAATTCGTTGTTTCAGTTTTTTGGCAAAAATAAATCTTCAATGCGACTTCTTGAAGGAGATGTGACTGAGGTCCTAAATCAAGAAAAGTTAGGGCATTTTGACCATATTCAATGTTTCGGCGTCTTGCATCATCAGCCAAATCCGAAGGCAATGTTGCAAAGTTTATCCGATTCGTTGTCAGTGGGCGGTACGTTGCGCCTTATGATTTACAGTGAAACAGGTAGGCGCCTCGAAAGGCGAATTCAAAATAGATTTCAGAATTTATGGAAGTCGCAATCTCGTTTTAAATTTTCACTGTTGGCAAAAGTTTTGGGCAATTTTTTTGTGTTACGATTTTGGCATCTCGCAAATTTCATTTTGCAAAGAAGCGCATTGCGCAATCGATTTCGTTATATTGGAATGAACGGTGCGGCTTTGGCCGATGCATTTATGCACCCGTCAGACCCAGGAGTTTCACCAACGGATGTTGTTCATTGGGCAATAGAAATGGGATTAAAATTGTCTTTTTGTGAAGCAAAAATTGAAAACGAAGGACGCATTGCTGGGTTTCAAGATGCTCATTTGCAGTTTGAAAACATAGCAAGGGCAGAGAAAAGTGGTCAGTTATTAAGCAACGTGGTGTTGATTTTCACAAGTCCCAAGAAAAATAGGAATCAGTCAGAATGAGTACCGAGCAACATGTAGTGCTCAATTCCAACAAATGGTTTTCGGCAGTTTCGGATTACAGTTTACAACTCTCGCTCTATTTAAAAAATAGACCGGGCGCCAATGTTCTTTATTGTGCTCACGAAACGAGTCCTTTACACGTAAGATGTCTTAAAAAAGAGATTCCTTCAAAAATAATGTCGCTGTTACCTCAGGGCCCAATTCGTTTTATTAAGGCATGGCGCGAACTCAGCAAAATAATTCGCAGCTGCGCCGAAAACACTGGTTGTGTGTGGGTATTTGAAGGCAGGGAACATACTCTTTGCATATTACACCGCATTTGGAACGATGTGGCATGGCAAAAACTGCGTTTGGTTCGTGTGAGAGGACAGGCTGCTGCACTCACGGACACATGGAAAAATCATTGGATATATCAGCAAAGAACCGACGCACTTATCTTATGTGCGGGCGTTATTAGGGCTCGCATACATTTTTCGCTGAATGAAAAACGAACAAGAGTTTGTTTGTATTCCCATGGCAATTGTGCGGGTAAATTAGATGAATTAAAATTATCTGAAACAGCGCAAAAAAATGAAATTTCTGGACTCTCTTTATTAGAGAATGCTCCAGAGCTAGATTTTTCGCGACCTATATTCCTGGTAGTGGCGCGTTTTGATCCGGTAAAAGGACATAAGTCTTTGATTGATGCATTTGGCGTTTCTAAATTTAGCGGTTTGCATCAGTTGGTATTTATAGGTAAGTCTCAAAATATAACGGCGCAAGAACTTGTGAATTATGCACGTATGAATTGGCACGGCAATTTAAAAGCTTGCACAAATTCTAGATTTTGCTTGGAATCACCAGACAAATCTAGGCGATTGTTTGTAATAGATGAACAATACGATGGCGTGAGCGAGCTCATGCGAAAGGCTACTTTTGGCGTTATTCCCAGCACAGGGAGCGAAGTGATTTGCCGGGTAGCTGTGGAGTTTTTGGCCCACGGCACTCCTTTAATTTCATCAAATATTGGTGCACTTCCCGAGGTTCTCACAGGTGTTCCTGGTTTGGTTTATGAGGCTGGCAGACAAAGTTCATTTGTTGAAGCGCTAGAATGGGCCGGTCGCAAAAGCGAAGACAAAGAACTCATGCAGGAATGGTCGAAAAAATGCACGCAAGCTGCGTTGGAGCGCTTTTCATGCGACCAATATGCGCACATGGTGAACTGGGTGATGGAAAATATTCCACCGCAAAGAATTGATTAGAGTCGATTGAGTTCGTCCTGCCATGTGGGCATGTGAATGGCAAAAGCCTGGCGCAGTTTTTCGTTCGACAAAATAGAATTTGCAGGGCGCTTTGCAGGGAGTGGATACTCTTCAGTGCTGAGCAAGATAATGTTTTTGCACTTAATTGCGTCGCCAAATGCAAGCCTTTCTTTCTCAATAATAGCTGTAGCAAAACCGTGCCAAGAGGTTGAACCAGAACAAGTCAAATTGTAAATGCCGCTGAATAGCGCGAAATTTTCGCACAGTGCTTGTTTGAGCTCGCTACCTCGGCGTAGTTTTAAGCTGGCAATATTACCAAGTCGTTGGGCAATTATAAAAAGCGTAGCTTGTGCAATTGCGTCACTTGAAGTTGGTGCTCCAAATTGATCGGCTATAACTTTTAGTTCTTCTTGTGTGCGGCAAAGACGTTGCATGGTTTTTACAAAATTATTGCCCGTGTTGCTAAAAATCCAACTGGTTCTAAAAATAAATGCCGCGGTACCAGAATTCAATATTTCTAATTCACCATCGCGCTTGGTGCGGCCGTATACACTTGCAGGATTTGTAATATCTGATTCTAAATAAGCATCTTTTTTACAGCCATCAAAAACATAATCGGTAGAATAATGAATCAATGGAATAGAATGCTTTTTGCAAATACTGGCCATGAATGCCGGAGCGCGCGCATTCAAATTTTCTGCGGCGGCAATATCTGATTCAGCTTTATCGACTGCTGTGTATGCGGAAGCATTGATAATTATGTCGGGATTAACAGAATCGATTGCCGACTTTATGGCATTTAAGTCTGTCACATCACAGGAATCTCGGCCAAGTGATACAGTATTAGCAATATATTCCGACTTTGCTTGCAAGCTTTTTGCTACTTGTCCGCTTTTGCCAAAAATCAAAATTTTAATGCGAGGAGCAGTATTCATTGCAATTTTATCCTCATTTTTTTGAAGAAACGCCTTCAATCCAAGCCGTGTTGTCGAGATACCACTGCACAGTTTTTTCTAATCCTGATTCAAATGACTCAGCAGCTTTCCAGCCTAATTCAGTTGTAATTTTGGTGGGGTCAATTGCATATCGGAAGTCATGGCCTGCACGGTCGGTTACAAACGCGATTTGCTTGTGGTACGATTCGCCATTTTTACTGGGGCAAATTTTGTCTAAAATGGTACATATAGCATTTGTAATTTGCAGAGTGGTTCGTTCATTTCGAGTTCCCACTGCGTAGGTTTCGCCAACCCTCCCTTTTTCAAGTGCCAAACAAAGCGCGCTCACGTGGTCGTCTACAAACAGCCAGTCGCGAATGTTGTTGCCTTTGCCATAGACTGGTATTTTGTTTCCTTTTAAAGCATTCAAAATAACCACTGGAATCAATTTTTCTGGGAATTGAAATGGCCCATAATTATTGGAACAATTGGTCATGAGCGTTGGCAAACCATAAGTGTGATGCCATGCGCGCACTAAATGATCCGACGCAGCTTTACTGGCTGAATACGGAGAATTAGGCTGGTACGGTGTTTCTTCTGTGAAAAAACCTGTGTCAGAAAGTTCACCAAAAACTTCGTCCGTAGAAACATGCAAAAATCGAAATTTATTTTTATGTGATGAATCAAGATCGTTCCAATATTCTCTTGCAGCTTCGAGCAATGTAAAAGTTCCAACAATATTTGTTTCAACAAATACCGCTGGGCCGGCAATAGATCTGTCAACATGGGATTCGGCCGCTAAATGCATAATTGCGCGCGGTTTATGTTCTGAAAATAGTTTTTTAACTGCGGCAGAATTGCAAATATCAGTTTGGGAAAATTGATACAGGGAGTTTGAAGCAACGCTTGCGAGTGAAAGCTGCGAGCCCGCGTAAGTGAGCTTATCGATATTTACGACAGAAACTCCTTTGTCTAATACCAAATGGCGCACGAGTGCGGAACCAATAAAACCAGCACCGCCTGTAACAAGAATCGTGTTGTTCATGATCAAGCCTAATTTAAAAGTGAACGTCATCCTATGAGTGGCTAGCAATATGGCAGAATTGGATCAAAGCAGCAATCTTGACAACCACTGCAGTTGCACTACTCACAAGCAGTAGTTAGGTGGGGCAATTGCCAGACCCTTATTTTTACGGAGTTTCAATTATCAATGAAACACTCAAGCGTCGACCCCTCTGAGAAGTCGGAACCAATTTCAAGCCAGAGTTCGAAAAAACACAACGGATATTTTGTAATATTTGGATTGTTAATATTTGCTTCATTTTTAGGATTATACGCCTATTATCAATATAATGTGTCCGAAAAACATTTGATTAAGACTTTGGCTGAAATCCGCGAAAAGGGCAAATCGCTCACTTACGAACAATGTGTGCAAGAAATTTTAGACTGGGCTCCTCATTGTGCTGCAATGAAAAGTTTATGTGACGCATCTGCACCGCGTTTGATGGAAGGCTGTTTATCGGCTCGCGATCGCGCCCAAGAGTGTGCTAGTCTGGGTGATTCTACTCGCGACACTCACTTTGGTTTCAAAGAATGTAAAGCTCGAAATTTGTCGCGGAGTTTGGGTAAAACTTGTGGAAACGCATACCGAGCAATGGACACTCATTGTCATATAGTTGTTGGCAAAAGAGGATAGTGATGCAAGAATTTTGGTTAAAATTCAAAAATACTGCGAACGATTTATTAATTTTAACAAAGCCACGAATTACATTTTTGTGTTTATTTATGACTCTAGGCGGGTTAGGTCTTGCGCCTGGAAAATTAAATATTTTGCTAGTTTTGGCTGTTTTAGTTGGCACAGGAATGGCTGTTGGCGCGGCAAATACCTTGAATATGTATTTGGAGCGTGAGGGTGACAAGCTTATGGAGCGCACTCAAACGCGCCCTTTGGCAGTTGGCCGTATGAATCCAAACACAGCGCTGATTTTTGGATTGTTCATTGGCGCAAGTTCTGTTGGTTTGTTGTGGTTTTGTGTGAATCCTTTAACTGCAATTTTAGGGCTATTCGCTCAGTTATCATATGTATTAGTTTATACCCCTTTAAAACGCATCACTCCCTTGGCGCTCATCATTGGTGCTGTGCCTGGCGCAATGCCACCACTTATGGGCTGGACAGCACTTACCAATGGGCTAGAAAAACCGGGGATTGTTTTATTTTTAATATTGTTATTATGGCAAATTCCTCATTTTATAGCCATATCTTTGTATCTTAAATCCGATTATCAACGCGCTGGCATTAAAACAATTCCTGTGGTGCGTGGAGACGTCAATGCAAAGGTCCAGGCTTTTGCATATTCTTTGACTATGATTCCAATTACGTTGCTTTTTATACCGCTTCATTTTGCCGGTTGGATATATGGAACAGCCGCTTTAATTGTTGGTTTATGGTATGCCGGATTAAGCTTTAAAGGTTTTTTTGAAAAATCAGATAGCCCTTGGGCCCGAAAGTTTTTCTTAGCTTCACTCATTTATTTGCCTGTTTTAACATTGGCCCTTTGGATTGACCGATTGATTTTATGAAATCAGAAATTCTATCTTTTGAAGATGTTTGTTTTAGTGTTAAAAAGCCTGCGTGTTTACCTGTTTTAAAGGGAATATCCCTTGCTATAAACAGCGGTGAGTCAGTTGCTCTTTTGGGGCGTAATGGCTCTGGTAAATCAACATTGCTTTCCCTTTTGTACGGCGGTCGCCGCTGGCAGCAAGGTCAGTTTAAATTCGACGGAAAAATAAGTACCCCAGATTCTCTTGAGTTTAAAAAAAACTTGGGAGTCGTATTTCAAAATCCCGGGCTCGATTTAAAACTCAGTGCATCTGAAAATTTATACCTTCAGGGGTTACTTCACGGATTAAAATCCTCTGATGCAAAAAAACGTTCCATTGAATGCCTCAATCTTGTTTCTTTGGCGGACAAAAGCGCTGAAAAAGTGGGAGTTTTATCGGGTGGAATGAAGCGGCGAGTCGACTTAGCTCGAGCCCTTGTTTCTCGGCCGAGTATTTTGCTGCTCGATGAGCCTAGTGCTGGCCTCGATTTGCCTTCATTTCGTCAATTGTGGGCGACTCTCAATGAGCTTATGAAAAATGAATCACTCGCCGTTTTGGTTGCAACGCATCGGTCAGATGAGGCGGAATTGTGCAGTCGGGTGGTGTTTTTAGAGGATGGTATTTTTAAGGCATGTGACACGCCGCAAAATTTACGCAATCAAATGAAGTCTGATATTTTGATTATAGAATCAGAATATCCGGAAAAAGTTGGAAAAGTTTTAAAAGAAATATTTAAATTAGATTTTTTAATTGACGCAAATACTGTGACTGTATCGGCTGAAAACGCATCGCAATTAATTCCTAAAATAGTAGAAAATCTGCCATCTGGAATTCTGAATTCCGTAAGTTTAAGGCAAATAAATATGGGCGACGTGTTTATGCAGCTTACGGGACAATCTTTAAAGCACGACACCGCCCCACAAGGAACAAATTAAAATGAACGCTGCGAGGGCTTTGTGGTGGCGAGACATGCTTCGATTCAAACGTGAGCCCAGTAGGTGGCTGGGGATTGTGGCCCAGCCTCTTATGTTTTGGATAATTATCGGTTCCGGATTAACCAGTAGTTTTAAAGCGCCTGGCCTCGAAGGTGTGAGCTATTTAGAATATTTCTATCCTGGAACTCTTGTGATGTGTATTTTATTTACTGCAATTTTTTCAAGTATTTCAATTATAGAAGACAGGCAGGCGGGTTTTTTACAAAGTGTACTGGTTACACCCACGCGGCCAATTTCTATTATTTTTGGAAAAGTTATGGGAGTGACTTCTCTCACTCTCATGCAAGCTGTTCTCTTCTTATTAGCAGCGCCATTCGCTCACTATGCCGTAGGGCAAATTGCCTGGGGTTTATTGTTCACAGCAATTATTTTAGGGTCATTTTGTTTGGCTTCAATTAATTTTGCCATGGCATGGTATTTGAATTCCACACAAAGTTTTCATGCTGTCATGAGCATTATTTTAATACCACTCTGGATTTTATCTGGCGCCATGTTCCCACTTCATGGCACTTGGTTGCAGTGGATTGGATACATTAATCCTATGACTTACATTACTAATTGTGTTCGCCTGGCTTTATTGGGGCGCAAATCAATTGGGTTTGAAAATGGACAATTAATTGCACAGCAATTTTCTTTGCTTCTATTATTTGTAGTGGTTGGTTTCTTATTGGCACTTTTTGCAATGAAAAAATCAGAGGAAAATAATTAAAATGACCGAAGAAAAAGAAAAAAAACGGCCTCTCAGTTACGCAGAATTTCAAGAACAAAAAGCGACATTAAAAGTACCATTTTACCGCAATCCCTATTTTTTGGCTGCGGTTGTTTCAATGATAATTTTGCCCTTGATGCGCCCTTTTTTGCGCCACGTCCCCCCTGCACCCGCTGTTATGTATCAAGCACCAAATTATCAATTTAAAAATCAGAGTGGCGATATTTTTGGCTCAGAGCAGCTCAAAGGTAAAGTGTATGTTGCTAGTTTTTTATTCACTCGCTGCACCACTGCTTGCCCGCTTGTAACGGGGGCAATGGTTGAACTTCAAAAGCGATTTTCCGACTCACAAGTGCCAGTGCAGATTGTCAGTTTCACGGTTGATCCAGATTATGATTCGCCCGAAGTGCTCAAAGAATTTGGTCTCAAAAACGGGGCAAATTTTGACCGTTGGACTTTTGTCACCGGCGAAACCTTGGCCATAAAGTCGCTTCTCGAAAACGGATTTAAGGTCCCAGTAGGTGATGCTAAAAAATCGGGTGATATTATGGATATTGCTCATACAAAAAAAGTTGTTCTCGTCGATGGTTTAGGTGGAATCCGAGGCTACTATGGGACCGACGAAAGCGGCATTGACGAGATATTTCACCGTTCACAGCATGTCTTAAATGACATGCGCAAAACGAAATAATTTGTTGATTTTGATCATAGGTAAGGTCCTGATTGCCCGACAAGAAATTTGATTCCAGCTCTTGCTAGCGTATGATGAGTGCGCTAAGTCGCATGGGAATCAAAAATCTAATCGTTTGTAACGATGAAACTGTGTTCAATCGTATTTAACTTTGCCCAACAATGCTCAGGTGGTAATGTGACACCCTTATTTCCTCGGTGGACCAACCGAATTCCTCTTGCCATCGCAGTGGTTTTACCACTCGTTGCAGTCACTCTTGTGGCCGCTATTTGGTACTTTTTTTCACCCAAATTTACCGATGTTGGCTATCGTCCGACACAACCTGTTCCATTTAGCCACAAGCTTCATGCTGGCGAAATGGGTCTCGATTGCCGCTATTGCCATAGCACAATTGAGCGTTCGGCTTTTGCTGCAATTCCGCCCACGCAAACGTGCATGGGATGCCACAAAACTGTGCTTCCAAAGAGTGGAAAATTGGCACTTGTGCGCGAAAGCTATGCAACCGGCAATCCGATCCCATGGGTGAAAGTGCACCAGCTTCCAGAGTACGCAAAATTTAACCACAGCGCCCATTTGGGAGCAGGTGTGGGTTGTGTTTCGTGCCATGCGCGTATCGATCAAATGCCCGTGGTGCAATTGTCTAAACCGCTCAGTATGGGTTGGTGTTTAGAATGCCACCGCGATCCTCACCCCAATTTACGACCCAAGAATCAAGTGACCAACATGAGTTACGATGCCGTAGCTGCTGGTTATGATCCGCTCAAAGATCCTGAGCGGCTCCACCAAGTGAATCCACCGTTGCACTGCTCTGGTTGCCATTACTGATTGATGATTAGGGAAAAGCCATGACACAGGAAATGAATTCGAATCAAAAATATTGGCGAAGCACGGATGATCTCGCCGGAGCTCCAGAGTTTGTAAAGGCGTCTCAAAACGAATTTACAGAAAAATCTTTCGATACGGAGCCAGAAAATGGTTTGGGTCGTCGTAAGTTTTTGGGCGTTGTTGGAGCGTCCATGGCAGTTGCTGGACTCTCATCTGGCTGCTTTCGAAAGCCTAAAGAAAAAATTCTACCTTACGCCATGCGTCCGGAAGAAATCATTGAAGGCAAGCCGCTTTTTTATGCGACTTCTATGCTTGCAGGCTCAACCGTTTTAGGTGTGCTGGTAGAAAGCCACGAAGGACGTCCTACAAAAATTGAAGGCAATCCTCAGCACCCCATGAGCATGGGTGCAACAAATACTTGGGCTCAGGCTCAAATGTTAGATTTATACGACCCGGATCGCAGCCGTCACGTACTCAATGCAAATAGCGCAAGTACATTTGCAGCTTTAAAAATGGCGCTTAAACCCCAATTTGAATCAGACAAGCGCACAGGCGGTAAGGGTGTTGCGTTAGTAATAGATGCCACTCCTTCGCCTACATATTTGTCTTTGGTCAAGCAATTTAGCGCTGCTTTTCCTCAAGCAAAAATTTACCAAGACGATGCAATTATACCCCTAAACCGCAGAGCATCGCTCAAGAATTTAGGTCACGGTATTGCTCATTTGAATTATCATGCCGATAAAGCTGATGTTGTGCTTGCTCTAGACTCCGATTTTATTGGATTTGAAGGAGACTCTGTTCGGAACGCTCGCTTGTTTATGAGCAAGCGCCGCATAAAATCTGAAGATTCTCGCATGAATCGTTTGTATGTTGTAGAACCCGCACTTACTTGTACTGGCGCAACAGCAGACAACCGACTTTCATTGCGTAGCTCCCAAATGGGCGAATTTATTCTCGTGTTGGCTGCAGAATTGGCTCGTTTAGGCGTGAAATTACCTGCGGCCGCCGAAGCACGTGTGAAGGCAAATAATGCCGCAAGTGTTCCTTATGCAAAATGGATTTCGACACTTTCAACTGATTTGGCAAGCAATCGCGGAAAATGCCTTATTGCTGTGGGCGATGCTCAACCAGAATGGATTCATTCTTTAGCATTTGCATTGAACGAAGGCTTAGGCAATTTAGGGACGACTGTAAGCGTTTCGGCGGATGCTGAGGCTATTGAATTCGAGTCACTTTCTCAATTTGCAGATGCAGTAAAACAAGCGCAAATTCAAACTGTATTCATTCTTGGTGGAAACCCTGTTTACACCGCTTCATTTGATTTGAAAATTCCTGATTTATTAAAGCAAATTCCAAACTCCTTTCATTTGGGTTATTTCCCAGACGAAACGGCGCAATTGTGCACTTGGCACATTCCGCAATGTCATGGTCTTGAAGCCTGGGGCGACCTTCGTGCTGCCGATGGAACTTGCGGAATTCGTCAGCCACTCATTGCGCCTTTGTTTGAATCTTTGTCTGAAATTGAATTTATTTCTTCTCTCGTGAGTGGTACTGTTGTTTCTGGCTACGAACTCGTTCGTGGTCACTGGCAAACAAAATTGAAATCCACCGATTTTATGCGTGATTGGCGCAAGGCATTGCACGATGGTGTTTTAACACTTCCAAGTGCAGTGGCGCCCGTGGCATCGAAGTACGATTTCTTGGGTGCTTCTATGGGTGCTGCGGCTGCGCAGCCAGCTCCAAGTGCCGATAGCCTCGAAATCCGATTTGTATTCGACAGCCATGCTTTTGATGGTCGATTTGCAAACAATGGCTGGATGCAAGAACTCCCTGATTCCATTTCTAAATTGACTTGGGATAACGCTGCTTTAATGAGTCCAAAAACGGCTCTTGCGCTAGGCATTTCGTCGGGCAAAATGCTTGAGTTAACCTACCAAGGTGCGAAACTAAATATAGCGGCATTTATTGTTCCTGGCGTCGCAGAATTCACAGTTATATTGCCACTTGGTTACGGCCGTGAATTTGGGACAGTCGCTAAGGGCGCTGGTTTTAACGTCAATACAATTCGCCAATCTTCAACCCCTTGGTTTGGCGTTGGTGCAAAAATTACTGTAGGCTCTGAAATATATGCCCTTGCCTCAACTCAAGAGCACGGCAGTATGGAAAATCGGCCAATTGTGCGTGAAGCAACCTTGGCAGAATACCGTAAAGATCCTGAATTTACCGAAAAAATGGAAATGGTCGAAAAATCCAACCAAAAAACTTACCTTTGGACTCGCCCTAACACAATTACTGGCCAACAGTGGGGAATGACCATTGATTTGTCTGTGTGTACTGGTTGCAATGCTTGTACAATTGCTTGTCAGGCAGAAAACAACATTTCGGTTGTTGGTAAAAAGCAAGTTCTTAATGGCCGCGAAATGCATTGGATTCGCATCGACCGTTACTTTAACGGTTCTGTAGACGATCCGCAAAGTGTATTTCAACCATTGAATTGTATGCAATGCGAAAATGCACCCTGCGAAAGCGTTTGCCCAGTTGGAGCAACGATTCATAGCCCTGAAGGCTTGAATGACATGGCATACAACCGTTGTATTGGTACGCGCTATTGCCTCAACAATTGCCCTTATAAAGTGCGACGATTCAATTTCCATAATTATTCTGCTCGTAACGATGATGCAAACCCGCTTTATGCGATGCAAAAAAATCCTAACGTAACGGTTCGGTTCCGTGGTGTTATGGAAAAATGTACTTATTGCGTGCAACGCATCAATGAATCCAAAATTGAGTCTCGTAAAAATGGCAACGGTGTTGTGGCCGACGGCGCAATTATCACAGCTTGTCAGCAAGTTTGTCCTACAGAAGCGATTGTTTTTGGCGATATAAATAATCCCGAAAGTAAAGTAGCTCAAATGAAACGGCAAAATCGAGATTACGCGCTATTGTCTGAACTTAATACGCAACCGCGTACAAGTTATCTTGCTAAAATTCGCAACCCCCATCCTGAGTTGGTGTGATCATGCAAAAAACGACGACATTGGATGATATTGATCCTGTTGACCACCGCGCCACACTGGTATTGGGCGGAGAAACATTTCATTCTATCACCGAACTTGTAGCTAAACCTGCGGAGTCTGCACCAACTAAAGGTTGGCTGTTGGCAACGGCAATATCGCTCATGATATTGAGTATTTTATTTGTCGCTCTCGGTTATTTATTTTGGGAAGGCACGGGCATTTGGGGTCTTAACAATCCTGTGGGTTGGGCCTGGGATATTACTAACTTTGTATTTTGGGTAGGTATTGGCCACGCCGGTACACTTATTTCGGCTATTTTATTTTTGTTCCGGCAAAAATGGCGAACTTCTATCAACCGTTTTGCCGAAGCCATGACTATTTTCGCGGTAATGTGCGCGCTTATATTCCCTGGCGTGCACGTGGGTCGTGTTTGGGTTGCTTATTGGTTGGCTCCTGTGCCAAACCAAATGGGTGTTTGGCCCAATTTCCGCAGTCCTTTATTGTGGGATGTGTTCGCTGTTTCTACTTATTTTACCGTTTCATTGTTGTTCTGGTATGTGGGTCTTATTCCCGACCTCGCTACATTCCGCGACCGTGCAAAAACCAAAACGGCTAAAATTGTTTATGGTCTTTTTTCGCTCGGCTGGCGCGGTTCAAATCGTCACTGGTCTAATTACGAAAAAGCTTACATGATTCTCGCTGGGCTCTCGACTCCACTTGTGTTGTCTGTGCACACCATCGTTTCTTTCGACTTTGCTGTTTCGCAACTTCCTGGCTGGCATGCGACAATTTTCCCTCCATATTTCGTTGCTGGGGCAATTTTTTCGGGCTTTGCAATGGTTATTAATCTCATGATTATTGCCCGCAAATTGTTTGGCTTCGAAAATCTAGTGACGGTTCGACACTTTGAAAACATGGCAAAAATCATTCTATTAACGGGCTCCATTGTGGGTTACGCCTACGGAATGGAATTCTTTATTGCTTGGTACAGCGGCAATCCGTACGAAATGTTTGCATTTGTGAATCGTGCCACCGGCCCTTACGCATGGGCGTATTGGACAATGATTTCTTGCAATGTAATTTCGCCTCAGCTTTTCTGGTTTAAAAAGATGCGAACCAGCATGGTACCACTCTTCATTATTTGTATTTTTGTGAACATCGGAATGTGGTTTGAACGTTTTGTGATTATCGTAACTTCACTTCACCGCGATTTTCTTCCTTCAAGCTGGGGCTATTTCAGCCCCACTATCTGGGATGTCGCTACTTTTGTTGGCTCGTGGGGATTGTTTTTTACAATGTTCTGCTTGTTCGCGAAGTTCATGCCAATGGTTGCTATCTCTGAAGTAAAATCAGTGCTCCCTGAGGCCGATCCTCATTTCCATGGTCACGAAAAAGAAGGAGGTCATCACTGATGTCATCTCAGAGTAATGGCAGTCACTATGGTGTATTGGCCGAATTTACGACAACTTCTGCAATTTTTCATGCCTGTGAAAAAGTACGCGATAAGGGCTTTAAAAAATGGGATGCGCACACGCCGTTTCCAATTCACGGCCTCGATAAAGCTATGGGTTTGTCGGCGTCTAAATTGCCTTGGATTGTTTTAGTTTTGGCACTTACTGGAACTTGCTGCGGCTTGGGATTGCAGTGGTGGATTAACGTTGTGGAATATCCGCAAGTCATCAGCGGTAAACCCCACTTCAGTTGGCCAGCTTTCGTTCCTGTTACTTTTGAAGTGACAGTTTTGTTAGGCGCATTTGGTGCAGTTTTTGGAATGTTCGCATTAAATCAATTGCCACAGTGGTATCATTCTGTTTTCAGATCTAAAGCCTTTGAAAGGGTTACCGATGACCGCTTTTTTATTTCCATCGAAGCGGCTGATCCTAAATTTGATGCCGTTGCAACTCCGAAGTGGCTTCAAGAACTCGGCGCCACAAGCGTAGAGTTGGTGGAGCACTGAAAATGAGGCAAGAATTCGTGAACATGAAAACACAAATGAAAATGGCTGGCAGTGTTTTGTTAGCATTGGCTCTTACATCTGGTTGCCGAGGTCAAGTTTCTGAGGAGCCACCTGTGCACCTCAACTTGAACATGGATTTTCAATCCAATTACAAGCCTCAAAAAGAAAATGCTTTTTTTGAAGACGGTCGTGCAATGCGTCCTTTGGTTCCTGGAACTATTCCTCGTGGCTTTTTACGCGAAGACGACCAGAAATTTAAAGGCAAAGTTGGAAATAATTTTGTAGAAACTCTTCCTGTTTCTTTGACATTAGATTTGGTCAAACGCGGGCAAGACCGATTCAAAATTTATTGCACACCTTGTCATGGTGGCACAGGCAAAGGCGATGGCATGATCGTAAAACGCGGCATGTTGCAGCCCCCAAATTTTCACGACGATCGCATTGTAAAAATGCCGGTTGGCGAAATATTTAGCGCTATTACCAACGGTGTTCGTGGCAATATGCCTGCATACGATTATGCAATTCCAGTGAACGATCGGTGGGCAATTGTGAGTTATGTACGAGCATTGCAGCTTTCTCAACGTGCAAGTTTAGATATGGTTCCTGGAGATATTGTTGAGTCGAAAGGATGGAAATCCAAATGAGTTCGAAACATCATTCTACTGTAGATGCTGCCAATTTTGTGCTTCCCACAACCCATTTAATGGCTAAATTGCCAATTATTGGTGCTGTGATGTTTGTCATTGGGCTCATTGGGTCCTATGTGGTTGGCATGCAAGAAAAAGAGCAGTTTTTCTTTTCCTATCATGTTTCTTTTATGTATTTCTTAAGCCTTGCATTAGGCGGTTTATTTTTTGTTATTGTTCAATTTGCGACTCGAGCGGGTTGGAGCGTTTTGGTAAGACGGTTCGCCGAAAATATAATGGGTACTTTACCCATATTTGCGTTGTTGTTTATTCCTATTGCTATGGGAACTCACACATTATTTCATCACTGGCTTGACCACGATGCAGTAATGGCAAGTCCGGCGCTTAGGGCAAAATCGGCTTATTTAAATTTGCCATTCTTTTTTGTGCGTGCAGGAATTTATTTTACGGTTTGGTTTTTATTGTCGAGGGCATTTTTAAAAGGTTCTCTGGCACAAGATAAATCAGGCGATTTGGCAATCACTCGCAAATTGCAAAAGTTAAGCTATCCCAGCATCGCACTGTTTGCATTAACTCTGACATTTGCGTGCTTCGATTGGATTATGTCGTTAGATCCTCATTGGTCTTCTACAATGTTTGGTGTTTATTATTTTGCAGGAAGTGTTGTAGCAATTTACGCACTTTTGATTGTTTTAAGTCGTTTATTTGGCGGCGTGGGAGCAATGAGCAAAGTTTTAACAACAGAGCACCGCCACGATATGGGTAAGCTCATGTTTGGGCATTTGGTTTTTTGGACTTACATTGCATTCTCGCAGTTCTTTTTAATGTGGTATGCAAATATGCCCGAAGAGACTGCTTGGTATGGAATTCGTATCAACAGTGAATGGCTCAATATTTCAATTTTATTGGCTATGGGTCATTTTGTAGTACCGTTTTTCTTTATTCTTTCGCGCCATGTGAAGCGTAATGGAATAGCTTTATTTATTGCCGCAATCTGGATGCTATTCATTCATTATGTCGATATTTATTGGTTGATTATGCCTAATTATAAAGCCGAATCTGCTAGTTTTCATGTCTTAGACTTAACAACATTGTTAACCGTGGGCGGATTGTTTATTGCGACTTTCGGGTGGCTTACGGCTAAGTCTTCGCTAGTTCCGCTCAAAGATCCCCGCTTGCCAGAATCTCTTTCATTTGAAAATATGTGAGGAAATGACCATGTTGGTTGAATTGGATAAAATGAAGTTGGGTCATGGTCACGGTCATTCGGCAGGCGATAACGGTTCCGAGCCAGACGAGAGTCCAGCGGTGATGTTTGGCGTACTTTTTGTTATTTTGATTTTTGTTCTCGTTGGACTTGGCATTGCAACTAAGGCATTTTTAAGTCACTCCATTGCAGAGCAACAAGCTCTTCAATGGAGCGTTCCAAATCCGCAACTCATCGAGATGAGGGCTAAAGAATTGGCAGAACTAACAAGTTATGAAGTGGTAGATGATGGTCAAGGCCGTTACAGAATTCCTGTCGAAAAAGCTATGGAAGCATTGGTCAAGTCTCAGTCGATAATTGTGAAGTGATAAATTTAAAATATGTTTAGAAATGTGTTTCGGCGAATTTTGTTGGTGGCTTGGGGAGCAATTTTTTGCTTCTCTGGCATGGTTTTGGCTGAAGAACCAATTCCTAAACAGTTGCAAGAAGTGACCATACGCGAACGGCTAGGCACTTATTTGAATCAGAATTTGGTATTTAGAAATCACGAAAATAAAGAAGTGAAATTAGGATCTTTTTTTAATAAACAAAAGCCTGTTTTACTCACCTTGAATTATTTTACTTGTGAAAATTTGTGCAATATTCAGCTTAATGCGTTGTTAGGCGGATTGCGGGATACGAAATTATTACCAGGTAAAGATTTCGATGTTGTAACGGTGAGTATTGATGCTCGCAACAACTCAGAATTGGCAGCTCACAAGCGAAAAATGTATTTGGCAGCCTTAGGATTGGGGCCGACTGCAAATTGGAATTTTTTAACTGGCGAAGAATCTGCAATTCGTTCGTTGGCAAGTGATGTTGGTTTTGAATACAAATACGACGCAAAAACTGACCAGTTTGCCCACAGTGCCGCAGTTTATTTTATTTCTCCAACAGGAAAAATAACTCGGTATTTGTATGGGCTTGAATATCCGTCTCGAAACATTAAGTTCGCACTTATCGACGCTTCTGAAGGTAAAGTTGGGAGCTCAGTAGATAAATTGATATTGAGCTGTTTTCATTACGACGATGTCTTGGGTAAGTACAGTCCCTTTGCCTTTGGAATGATGCGTGTGGCGGGTGTTATTACTGTTGGCGCAATTGGAATCTGGTTAAGTTTTATGTGGCGTCGGGAAACGAAGTACAGGCGCAGGGAGAATTTATTGTGATGTTTCAATTTTTGAAGATCGGGGCGCAGGCTTCAACGGCTTCTTTTTGGATGCCTCCACAGGCTTCTACATTTGCGGCTGGAGTAGATAATTTATTTTATTTTATCTATTATTTATGCTTAATTTTTTTCGTGCTTATTGTTGGCGCAATGGTCTATTTTGCCATTAAATACAGGCGAAAGTCTGAAGGGCAGAAAACAAGCGATATTCAAGGCAACCATACACTCGAGATTTGGTGGAGTGTGCTCCCAGGTCTTTTGCTATTGATTGTTTTTTTCTGGGGCTTTGCTGACTGGACTAAAATCATAGTGCCACCTTCGCAGTCTTTGCGAATACGAGTTGAAGGCCAAAAATGGAATTGGGCTTTTTCGTACATGCGTGAAGGAATTTCATCCAAGAATTTGACCATTCCCTTGGGTCATCCTGTGGAATTAACCATGTCGTCAAAAGATGTTTTGCACAGCTTTTATGTGCCTGCATTTCGTGTAAAACGCGACGTATTGCCTAATCGGTATTCTATTATTTGGTTTGAACCCACCGAAATTGGCCAATTCGATGTTTTTTGTGCTGAATATTGTGGTGATGAACACTCTGGAATGCTCAATAAAATAAATGTTGTAAGTGAAGCCGATTACGATAAATGGATTCAAAATGGCGGCGACATGGGCGGAAGCGGAATCAATCCTGCTGAATTCGGCAAGCAATTGTTTGAAGCTAAGGGTTGCAATGCGTGTCACTCGGTCGATGGAACGCCTAAAATTGGCCCTACATTGGCAAAAAAATATGGAACCGAAGAAGAACTCGCTGATGGTTCGAAAGTTAAAATTGATGACAATTACATTCGTGAATCAATTACTGTTCCTGGTGCAAAGGTCGTAAAAGGCTTTCAGCCGGTTATGCCTAGCTTTCAAGGTCAGTTGAATGATAAGCAAATTGCGGCTCTCATTGAATATATTAAATCGTTGGCGCAGTAAGGGGTATTGCAATGCATACGGAGAATTATCTGAACGCCAAAAAGGGCATTGGCTCGTGGCTGTTCACAATTGACCACAAACGAATTGGCATCATGTATTTGGTTTCAATTTTGACGTTCTTTATGGTGGGAGGTATTTTTGCGCTTTTATTGCGCCTAGAACTTCTTCACTCAGGAATGGATTTTGTAACTAAAGCAACGTTCAATAAATTGTTTACTTTGCATGGCGCCATTATGGTGTTTTTAGTTATTATTCCTTCTATACCTGCGTCACTCGGAAATTTTTTGTTGCCACTTATGATTGGCGCAAAAGACGTAGCATTTCCAAAATTAAATTTATTGAGTTTTCATATTTATATTTTGGGCGCCTTTTTTATGCTTTATACTATGGCAGCCGGTGGGCTAGACACTGGTTGGACATTTTATACTCCCTATTCTACAACTACTGGTACCTCAGTTGTTTCGGCAACAATGGGCGCTTTTATTCTTGGGTTTTCGAGTATTTTAACCGGCGTAAACTTTATTGTAACAATGCACAAAATGCGTGCTCCCGGCATGACCTGGACTCGCATGCCTCTGTTTTTGTGGGCCCAATATGCAACTTCTGTGATTCAAGTATTGGCAACTCCGATTTTAGCCATCACTTTGTTGTTGTTGGTGATCGAACGCACAATGGGCATTGGTATTTTTGACCCAGCAATGGGTGGTGACCCAGTATTGTATCAACACTTTTTTTGGTTTTATTCACACCCCGCAGTTTATATTATGATTTTGCCCGGATTTGGAATCATCAGCGAAATTATAACAATCAATTCTAAAAAGCATATTTTTGGTTATAAAGCTGTTGCTGTTTCGTCTGTTGCGATTGCAATTATTGGATTTTTGGTTTGGGGCCATCACATGTTTGTGAGTGGACAATCGGAATTCATCAACGTGTTTTTCTCGTTTTTAACTTATGCAGTAGCGATTCCGACGGCGATTAAAGTATTTAGCTGGGTTGCTACTATGTATAAAGGTTCAATTCAGTTTAACACCCCCATGTGCTATGCATTGTCATTTTTGTTCCTCTTTTCAATCGGTGGTCTCACCGGATTGTTTTTGGGTGCACTTTCGGTTGATGTTCACTTGCATGATACTTATTTCGTAGTGGCGCACTTCCACTATGTGATGATGGGCGGAACAATCATTGCTTTTGTTGGCGGAATTCACCACTGGTGGCCAAAATTAACTGGCAAAATGTACAATGAGTCTCTGGGTAAGTTTGCTTGTTTGCTTATTTTCATAGGATTTAATGTCACTTTCTTTTCTCAATTTATAATGGGTTCGCAAGGCATGCCTCGCAGATACGCCGATTATTTGCCGCAATATACAACCATGCATCAAGTTTCTACAGTTGGTTCGTGGATGCTCGGGGTCGGGTTTTTAATAATTCTGATTTATTTGCTGCATTCAATATTTCGTGGGGCTACTGCACCCCAAAATCCTTGGGGCGGAAAATCACTCGAATGGACCGAAGCTGCAACGCCACCTATCGAACACAATTTTGACCATCCCATTATTGTGACTCACGGACCATATGATTTCGACGAAATTGTTCACACTCAAAAAGGAAGGCACTGAAAACCATGACATCAGGACAAGGTCATTCAGAGCATTCATCGCTCGCACATCATTTTCATAATATGGAACAGCAAACCACGGCTGCTAAGCTTGGAATGTGGTTATTTCTTGGCCAAGAATTATTGTTTTTTAGCGGTCTATTTTTAGCATATGGCGCCGCACGTTTTTTTTACCCCGAAACATTTTTGGCGGCTCACGAACATCTCGATTGGAAAATGGGTGCTGTTAATACAATAGTTCTGCTTACAAGTTCGTTAACAATGGCTCTTGGTGTGCGTTGTGCGCAAACAAATAATAACCGTGGTGTTGTATTAAACATGATGGCGACTATTGTTTTTGCTTGTACATTTTTGGTAATTAAGTACTTCGAATACGCTCATAAGTTTCACGACGGGTTGCTACCTGGTAAGTTTTTTACAAATACCGAAATTGCGGGTCATCCAGCTGTGTTTTTTGGGATTTATTTTACTTTAACTGGCATGCATGGTCTTCATGTTATTGTGGGAATTGGCGTTTTGATCTGGATAATGTTGCGTGCAAAACGCGGAGAATTCAGTTCAGAAAATTATGTGGCAGTTGAGAATGTCGGCCTTTATTGGCACCTTGTCGACCTTATTTGGATTTTTCTCTTTCCCTTGCTTTACCTTGTTCGCTAACGAATTTGTCGGCAAGTTTACGAAAGGAACCAACAGATGTTTTCTAGTTCAAAAATAAATTTATCTGGTGCTGGCGCGTCTGATGCAGGGCCAAAAGCTCATGCGGGTGAGCATCATGTGCTGCCTTTGTCGATGTATTTTGGTGTGTTTGCAATATTGCTGGTAATGACTGTGCTTACCGTTGCGGTTTCGCGCATGGGCTTGCCTCCAACACTATCGTTTATTGTTGCAATGGCCGTAGCGACTTTTAAAGCGTCGCTTGTCGTGGGCTATTTTATGCACCTTAAATATGATTCTAAATTTCACGCTCTCATTTTTTTCGCAACTTTGTTTTTTATAGGATTGTTCTTTTCTTTGACTCTCATTGACTTGAGCAGTCGCGCAGATTTTCAAGCTGAGCATGGAAATTTTGTTTTAGATAAATATGAGCAAAGCACTTCTCCAAAGGCTTTAGTTCCTGAAAAGCACGAAGGCGAAAAACCTGCGGAGCACTGATTTTCGGGAATCGGAACGATTTCTATGCCGCGTTTAATTTAGACAATTGTTCATTTGTTGAACAGGTTTTGTGAAAGACTAGCCAAAGGTTAAAGACTTGGTTAGTCTTTGTTTTCACATTACTGAGGCTTTTCCATGTTAAAGCAGCTGGTCGTACAAAACATTGCAATTGCTGAAAATCTTACCGTTGAATTTGATGCGGGACTCAATGTTATTACGGGTGAAACAGGTGCCGGCAAATCGATTTTGGTCGATGCCTTAACCTTATTGCGTGGTCATAAGGTCGA
This sequence comes from Pseudomonadota bacterium, assembly GCA_043747645.1. Lineage (GTDB taxonomy): Bacteria > Bdellovibrionota_B > Oligoflexia > Silvanigrellales > Silvanigrellaceae > JAYTOT01. The sequence goes on from JAYTOT010000078.1 coordinate 36,826, forward strand.
TGTTTCACTCATTCGTACGGGCTCTGATGTGGCAGTTGTGGCGGCAACTTTTTTGTTGTCGCACCTTGGTCGAGTCCGAATTTTATTAGAAGAACTCGGCTTGCCTCCTCATCCGGATGATGCAAATTTACTTGAAATTCGCAGAACCCTCTACCGCAATCAAAAACACAAAGCGTTTGTAAATGACACGCCAATTAATGCAAAAACATTGGCGCTCATAGCAGACGAACTCATCGATATTAGCAGCCAGTTCGAAAATCAACAGTTGCTTGATGCGCGAACCCACACTCGATTTCTCGACCTGTTTTGTAAAAATTCGCAATTGTCTGATGAGTATTCTGCGGCGTTCTTAAGTTTTAAAGAGCAATTGGCTGATTTAGAAACCATACACAAAGAAGAGGAGTTTCGAAAAAGAGAAGCTTCTTTGTACAGTTTTGAATTGAAACAAATTGACGACGCTGGGCTTTCCGAGAAAGAATTTGTCGATGTTCAAAGCGTAGTGATGCGTGGAAATAAATCTGTCGCCGTTAAAAAAGTATTGTCAGAGCTTGATCAATCTATTAGCGAGTCAGACCAAAGTTGCGTGAGTCAGTTAAAGTTTGTAAAGCGTGGCCTTGAAAAACTTCATAAATTGGCTGCACCTGCCCAAGAGTTATTAAAAACGAGCATTGGCCGAGTCGATGAAATTCAAATGCTTTTAGAAGAACTCTCCCTTGATTTAGAAAAAGACGGTCGATTTTTTGATATTGACGAAGAAGTTTTTGAAAATGCAAGCGAACGCATGGGTCTTTACAATAAAATATTGCAAAAATTTGGTCCGACACTTGATAAAGTGCACGAACACGCGGAAAAATGCAAAACCTTTTTAAACCAAAGCATCGATCTTGAATCACGTTATAAGTCATTGAAAAAAAAGACACTTGTTACAATTGACGCGTGTTTATTGCTTGCAGAAAAGCTGTCATTAAAGCGCACGGAAGGTTTAAATCCGTTAGCATTGGCCATTCAAAAAGAGTTGTCTGCATTGGGCATGCCAAGGGCATCGTTTCGTAGTGTGCTAAAAAATGAACAGATTTCTGATGCAATGCAATTAGCATTTGAAAGGCATTTGGCATTGGAATTCAAGTCTAAAAATAAAGAAAAATTGTATGCATTGGGCGATAATGGATTTGAACACGCTATTTTTCTCTTAAGCGCAAATGCTGGTATGGAGCCACAACCCATAGAAAAAGTCGCCAGTGGTGGCGAATTATCTAGAGTAATGTTGGCAATTAAAAATGTGTTGTTTGAAAACGATACTATGAGTGTTTTTGTTTTTGATGAAATAGACACTGGAATTAGCGGAAACATAGCTTCAAAAGTTGGAAAAAAGATTTCTGAATTTTGCCAACGCCGGCAAGCATTGTGCATTACGCATTTGCCGCAAGTAGCCTGTTATGCAAACAATCATTTTGTGGTCTCTAAGTCTGTTTCTGCAAATAAAACTACGACTCAAATAAAATTAGCAAATGCAGAAGAACGACTGCATGAATTGGCATCCATGATTTCAGGTGAGAAAGTTTCGAAAGAAAGCATGGCCCAAGCTCGTAATTTGGTGAGAGATGCGCGGGCTGAAGTGCGCCTATGAACCTTGGAGCAGTTTCGTATTTAAATATGTTGCCATTTTTTTATGATGATCCTGAAATTTGGCGGGCTGATTCACCTTCAATACTAAATAATGCTGTGCGCTCTGGTAAAATTGATGTTGCTTGCATGTCTGCCGTGGCCGGGTTGCGCTTGGGGTGGACACCTTTAATTCCGAGTTTGGGCGTGGGTGCGCGCTCGGAAGTCAAAAGTGTTTATTTGGAACCTTTGATGAGAAATAGTTCAGATGAAGAATTTTGGAATCAATTTGTTCATCAAAATTCAAATGGCCTTTTAAACTGCCCCGATTTAGCTCCCTTTGGAAAAGGCACAGCTGGCACAAATGCTGATCGTTTTAGGCAAGTGAATATTTTGACCTCAGGTGCCAGTGAGCAGAGTGAGTGGTTGAGTCAAAAAATTTTAGGCACTCAAGCACTCGAAACTCAAATATTTAAAATCGATGAATCCCTAAATTTGGCGCAACAAGGCGAGCTTCAGCAATATTTAGAGAGCAGTTTAATATCAAATATTGCTTTTCGTGCTGAGTGTCCCACAGCGTTGCTCGTCATCGGTGACCCCGCTCTCGAGCGCGCTTTGCTGATTGATGCACTACGCCTCGATTTAGCTACTTTGTGGAATGACTATTCAGGCCTGCCTTGCATTTTTGCAATTTGGTTTGCACGTCCGGGTTCTGAAACACGCAATGTTTCTGACCGATTAAAAAATAATATCCGACGTTGGAAATCTCTAAAAGATAAAGAAAAAGAAAAACAAATTATAGATTTTTTAAATTCAAACAGCAATTCGTTGAGACATTTAACGGAAGATTCTGTGACTTTACTGCGGCAATACATACAAAATATTCGATACGATATTAGTTGTGGCTTTAAGCAAACATTACAAATATACAAGACTTGGTTACGATAAAAACTTAAATTCCCTTTAAGAGGTTTAGTCTTAAAGGGAATTTAAAGCGCTCAATTTATTACTATTTAAAAATTATTGCGCTGGTGTTGGTGCGGGAACTGGTGCGGGAACTTTAGAAGTAATGACAACAGGAATAACACTCAATTGAGAGTCTTCAGCAGACATCATTGTAATTTGTCCCACAGCATCGTAGCTACCAGACTTGAACAAATCACTCGATATAAGTGTGCTCTTATCTGCATCAAGGCTATAAACAACGTGTGTTTTAGTTTCGTCGACTGCCGTAGTTACTAGGGTTCCAGCGTCAGATTTTTCGGAGTGAATGAGTTCGGTGAATTTGAACTCTGATTTCCCACCTTTCACTGCGTATCCAGCAACAGAGCCTAAATAAAACTTATCGGCTTTTGGAACAAACTGTGCCGATTCAATATCTGTAGATCCGCCGCTTGAAGCCACCAATTCGCACTTTGTAAGCGCAACATCGGAGCACTCAAGAACTGCGAGGTCGATGTCAGAGCCTGTTGCTCCAGCTGTAGAAAAGGTTACAGCGGCAGTGCCCACTGCGTATTGGCGTCCCACAACTCCAGCGGCGTTGGCTACGCGAGTTTCTTTGTCTTGTTCTGTTGTTGCAGTAACAACTTGACGCAAACCAGTGAGTTCGTATTTGCTCTTATCGGCAGATGTTGAAATTTTAAATGTGCTTTCTTTGACTGTGATGTCAAATTCACCATTTAATGCTGTCTTATCGCCTTGAATAGAAGCGAGAGAACTCATAATTTGAGCAAAATCTACTGTTAATGTGTAAGGGCTGTTTGCGTATTGGTAGCGGCCAAACACGTGAACATCCCACGTGCCTACCCGTGGATTCACGCGTTCGTAGCTTACGCGGCGCGCGTCAACTGGGTTGCCTTTGTTATCGCAGTTTTTAGCTGTTGCCTTGCTGCGAGGAGTGATTTCTGCTGGAATGGCTGTATTTTGACCTTCCAAAATCATGAGTTCTGCGCCTGAACAACTAGAAACTGCATTGCCGTCTACGTTTGCAGCAGGAACTTCTAGCGCAACGCGCACGAGCGATGTGCCTTCTGGAATATTCAAATAGTTACGGTCGACACCAAAGCTTTTGACTTCGCGTTTCACTTGGTAACGGTTGAGGCCTGTAAGAGTTTTGTGAGGAACAGCCATTGTCACGGGAATGACGAATGATGGAGCTGTTTCGCGTTTGCCGCCAGAAACACGGTAAGCATTGATAACTGCGCCGTGATCGCCTGCTGGAAGCGCTGCCATAAGTGAGTGATTGAGGCAAATGTGCAAGTTGCTCGCGATGAATCCGGGTGAACCACCGGCGGTGTTTGAGCCACCTTGACCAATAACTGTAAGCTTAGGGCTTACGGAGCCTTTATCGCAGTCGAGAGTCAGCAATGAACCTGCTTTAAGCCACTCAATTTTGGAACCATGAATGACGGTTTCGAGTTCGAATGTATCACTAGAAGTGTTGAGGAATCGCATGAATTCGCCAACATCAGCGCGTGATTTGAGTGATTCAGGAAGGCTGCGCGCAATGTGAACTTCGACAAGAGATTCTTTAGTGTTTGCGTCGAGCCACAAACCATTGCCGAATTTTTTAACAATTTCTTTAGGCCCGTTGGGGTTAACGCCAATGGGTAATTCGGCTGTCACTGCTCCAGTATAGTCTAGACCATTAGGGTTTTTGCGTAAAATTTGAACTTTATATTCAGGTTTTACTGCAATGTTACCTTCTGCTGCAGCAATTGTAAAAGAAGTATTTACAGGGTTGCTTTGCATATCTTTGAGTAACTTCCATGAGCGAGGCAAGTTGATCATGCCGGCGCCTTGGTCGATCCAGGTGTATTGTCCGTCGCGCTTTTCGCCAGTGATTGTGTTGTAAGATTGCACGTCGAACGGACGAGCTCCTG
>JAYTOT010000079.1:0-7663 GCA_043747645.1 Pseudomonadota bacterium
TTTTTATTGCCACCACCCCAAATGCAAAAGCAGAAAAAATAACAACTTTTAAAGCACGGCTGAATTTTAAATTCGCAATAAGACCTCTCTTTTTTCGAAGCAAGGTAACAAGAAATGGCGCCAACAAAACACCAACCACAGCGCTAGACTGCGTGATTCCGACCGAAATATCGGGCGCATGAAAATACGATATCAATAAAAATGGCATGCAAATGCAGTACACTGGGTCGATAAAACAACGCGAAGCGGCAATTCCGAGAGTGGGAAATAGGAGTTCTTTTCTTTTGAGAAGGGCAAAACCACTCATTAAATCTGATTTGAAATTATTTGATGAGCTACTCGATGAGCTATTTGTTGATTTATTTTCTAAATCATTTTCTGATTTATTTGCAAGATCAGCAGGCTCAACGGCATTCATTTTGAGCTTCAATGAACAATAACCACCAACAATAAAACTCAATGCATCAATTAGAATGACTGGAATAATTCCCGCCCATCCAAAAATTGCAGCACCCAAGGCTGGAGCCACAAACGAAGCACTGCTCAAAATCCACGATGTAAATGCATTGGCCAAATCGAAAAGGCGTTTTTCGAACAAAAAAGGAACGATTGAGTTGCTTGCCGGATTAAAAAACGTATCGCAGACCGACATAAAAAAAATGTAGAAGTAAACCAAAAAAATTCCAACATTGCTAAAAGCAAAACTCAAGCACAGTAAAATTTGGAATACAGCTCGCGTAAAATCGCAAATAATAAGAAGTTTTTTACGATCAATTCTATCGACCAGCACTCCCGAAAAAGGATACAATAGTATTTGCGGCAAAAATGCTATTGCAAGCACACCCGAAAACTGGGTCGCCGAATTTGTTTCGTGAAGCACATACAAACTCAGTGCCGTTTTAGTCATAAAATTGCCAAACTGAGACGAGGCTTGGCCTACGGCATAGTATTTGGCGTTTCTATTTTTAAAAAGTTCCGACCACTCATTTAGTTTCAACGGCAATTGATCTCAATTCTTTAAATTTTAAGAGCTAAATGAATCTACAAAATTAATATTTTGGTATTCAAAAATAAGAATGCACCACAACGCTCAAAGCATTTGTATTATTATTAGACTCACCCAATAAATCGAATTCCCAATTTGGGCCGAAGCTTTGTCCTATCTGAAAGCGTGCGCCAAAATCATTTTCAAATTTTGAAATTCCGAAGTGCCTGATCCATTTTACGTCGCATCGTACCTTTGTTTGTTCGGCAAGTGGAACAACAAATCCCACATGTCCACCGGGACCCACATGCCAATTCAATTGTTTTTCATGCCCCATATCAACCAAAGCCAGCAAATAAAGACGCGATTCCGAACCGCCAAACGAGAAAGCTTTGCCCGCCTCAATTTGCATATACTTACGGTATCTCATATTTGCCAAAGTTTGATCGACACTTAAATTGAAACCCCAAGCCACCTGATTCACAAGGGGAGTGACAGCATTGGCAGCTAAAATACGCAACAAATGAAACTCGTGAAATTCTATTTTTTTTGCCTCTTGATACAATCTTATTGAAGGATTAAAAAACTGAATTTCGAGCTCCTTGCTGTAACCAATTTGGCGCGATCCTAAATCATGCAATGCAGGTCGCCAGCTCAATTCTAAAAAACCCTTGCGTTGTGCTGAGAAACCAAGACCATAACTCAACCGGGTTGGAGGATGGGCCAAATCTGGGCGTTCATCCTGAGGCATGCCTATGTTGCTCAACGGAGAGGTGTAACTCAGATTTTCGAGCTTTATTTGTTGGCCAAGTTGAGCACGTGCAACAAGAGCTTCTTTACGCGGAATTGCCCATTTTACCGACTCTTTTGAACCGGCAAGACGCTCATCGAAATCGATGTATTCCAAAAAAGTATCGAGCAATAGAATTTTACGCACCGTATCAAGTTTAATTTCGTTCGGGCCCAATTTCCGATCAGCCAATGATTCGAGTAATTTTTTTTCAGCATCGGTGAGGCTTTTTTGCAATTCTAAAAAACTGCGGAACACACTTGGCCGGTATTGAATGCGATTTACTAAACCAGGTTCTAAAGCCACTATGCGAAGAGTATCGCCTGGTATGACCCAGCTGTTAAATTTTCCTTTCAAATCAAAATCTGGTCGGCCTATTTCAAGCAATTGCAGCAAAATAAACGCACAGTTGTCGTCAAAATAATAATAGTCAATATTAGCCTGTCGAACTTCAAATAAACTACGCAATATATCGGTAACTTGTTCGGGAGTATAATTTAAATCGTATTCCCACAAATCTCTATTTTCGGAGTGATTGTATTCCTGAACTTTCATATAGAAAGGATTGAAATCAAATCGCCCTGTAAACCCACCAAATAGACCATTTAATAAATATAAAAATGGATTATTTGTGGTCGGTCGAGCTGCAAAACCAACACCCAAGTCGAGCAAATTTGTTGAACTTCTATTTTGCAATGAACTTTTGCTGTTGACTCTTAATAAAGTGTGCCCAAACAATGAACCAGGGTTATTAGGATAAAACGACGAAAAAAGGAGTGTTAATCCCTGAGGATTCACAAATGAAATAAAATTTTCGAGCTCTTCGCATTTTACCTTGGGAAAAATAACATTTTTTTCTGCCAATTTGCGACTCAGCCACGCCGTACGCATTGGAAAACGGCATTGTGCCAATTCAATTTCAGGAATGTTTTCTTTTGGCTTATAAAGAGCATTAATTGTCTCAATTAATTCTAAATTAGGATCCAACTTACCATGAGGCGACAAAAAGAAATCAGAGTCATCGATGAGCGATTTTTCACCCAGCCACGAATTGTAATAATAAAGAATGAGTTTCCAGTCTCTGGTCTCACTCAATTTTAAATCGTTTGCAGCATCAATGGCATTTTTAATTTGACCGCCTAAATCATTACCTGATGCATATATTGTTTGAAAATTTGCGCACAGAGAAAATAAAGAAGCAAAAAAAAGCACCAAAAAAATATTTCGAATTTTTAAAACCAACAACAAAAAAACACCCCCATTTCGAGCCACTTCACAATTTTAATTTTGAAATTATTTTCAACTGTGGCGCAGTATACCGAAGGGGGATTTAAAATCAAAGATTATCCATAAAGAGAATCAAAAAACAGAATATATATTGAAATTACAATTGTGCTCTAGAGCATTTATCTGCAAGCGATTCAGAGCCCTTAATTTCTGTCAAGTAACGATTTAAAACACCGGTCGGTTGCGCATCGGCAAAAATAACGTCGTATCTGTTTTGACTCATACGCACAAATTGAGCAACAGAATCTGTGTCACCACAGCCTAAAACTTCTGCAAATGCCGCGAGGTGATTGCCTTCACCCTGCGCAGCTTCTTTGTTCATGCTGTTCATGTTCGCAGAAATAAAGACTTCTTGCTCCATGCGCGCAACGGACTGTGGAGTATCCCTGCAGTTAGATGACCCAGATGAAATGGAAAAAATGTGACCAGTATAAGCATTAATAATTCCGGCAATGATTTGAAAAACTTTATCGTTTTGACGTTCTGGGCCTTCAACGACCAAGGAGCCAACTCCACAGCCGGCCAGACCGTAATTGTAACGGTGTTTTGAACCCATTCCAGAACTAGTTTCAACTTTTTTTGAATTTGCATTACCAGCAGCAGGTTTCGCAGGAGTCTGAGCTAAAGCAGCATTAAAAATCAAAGCAGGAATCACAGATGCAGCAATAAATAATTTCATGTTTAGTGAACTCCTAAATTAATAAATTTGAGAAAATTTACAAGCGCCAGCCAATTCATTTTGCGCGGAAAGCTCAAGCTTCAATTTATCGAGCATGGCCATGCTGCCAGGAGCAGTAAATAATGTTTCATATTTAGATTGCGCGAATGAACCAAATGCGGGCAGTACTTTAGAATCACAGCCTAATACTTCAGCAAGCCCCGCAACGCTTTTCCCTTGGCCTTGCGCCATTTCTTTTGAAAGTGTGGCGTAATTTGCAACAACAAAAGATTCTTGCTTAAGAACCGCAGCAGAATCAGAATCAGGAGTGCAATTCGAGGTTCCTGTAGAAATAGCGAAAAGCTGTGCCCCATAAAATCCGTTGGTAGTCCCAGCCGAGGTTTGCATGCCTCCAGTTCCAAAAAGAACAGAGCCAGGACCACATCCAGCAATACCATATTTGCGTGCCGCAAATGCAGATTCCGCAGTTAACATTGTGAGCAACGACAAACCAACTAAAGTAACCCTCATAGAGTTCTCCAATATACTGTGAATGATTGAACAGTGAATACAATTCTACATTATGTGATAAAACTAGATTGACGCAAGCCAAGGAGTGACAATAGTGAACGATTTGAGAATGATAAAAATTGCACTGTTACTTTGTTGTTTCCTTTCAGCGTCCGCGTGCAATAGTTTATTTTACCACCCCGACAATTTTAAGTACGGAAACCCTGCTAGCTTAGAATATAAATTTGAAGAAAAAATGCTTCAGCTAAAAGCAGGAGTGTCAGTTAATATCATACGCTTTCACGCCGTGGGAAATAAAAAAGGCACAATAGTGCATTTTCACGGAAACGCACAAAATATGCTGGCCCATTTATCATTTACTTATTGGCTTCCAGAATTAGGGTACGATCTTTATATTTTCGACTACCAGGGATTCGGTAAATCATCAGGAAAACCGTTCCGCCAAGCGACAATTGACGATGGTAAAGCGGTTCTCAACGAAGCCATTCAAAATTCGGAAAACTTGCCAATATTTGTAATTGGCCAAAGCCTTGGAGCATCGGTGTCGTTCACTACTTTAGCTCAAATGGATTCTGAAAAAATTTGCGGACTTATTTTCGAGAGCGGATTCGCTTCGTACCGCATGATAGCAAGAAAGAAATTAGCAAATCATTGGTTCAGTTGGGCCTTTCAGTATCCACTTTCCTTTTTAATTTCAGACGAATTGTCGCCCATCGATTTTGTTCAAAATTTAGACCGTCCCATTCTTTTCTTTCACGGTACCGCCGATAAAGCCGTGCCCTACGAAACAGGAATTGCACTCTATAATGCTTACAAAGGCACCGATAAAACCTGGATTGAAATTCCCAATGCGGGGCACACACCTGTATTTTTAAATAATTCTAATCCATATCAAAAAATGGCTCTCGAATTTATTGAAAGCAGAAGCAAAAAATGCATGAACAAAACAACGACAGAAAAATAGATCTTTTCTTGCGCGTGCGGCCTCCTGAGATAGCCCGAAGAATCTCACTTATTCAAGAATGGGTTAACAGCATTGACGCCAAATTAGAATTAGTGTGGGCCTACAATTGTGTCATGTATGCCTTTCATAAAAGAAATATTATGTATTTTAAAATAGGACACCCCAATAAAGTACAAATTGGTTTTACAGAAGGTTCCAAATTAAAAAATCAAAACCTGCTGAGTGGTCGCGACAAACAATTCGTAAGACACTTTGAAATCACTGAAACACCGGAATGCAAAGCAAACTTTCTAATTTTAGTTAACGAAGCGTTAAAAATAGCCGAAATCAATAAAGGACTTAAATTATTTTCTAAACAAAAATAGTGTTATTATTATAAAATTAGTCTTTTAGAGACAGTGTATAATTGGTGCTTTATTTCAAGAAAAGGATGTAATATTTGTGTTAAATTTACTGGGTAAAACCCAAAAGGAATTGTTACAGTATTTACTGAACCACAAATCTGGAAAAACAATCGAAGAAATTGCCAGTCATCTTAACGTAACGCGCACCGCTGTGGTCCAACACATTACCTCGCTGCAAGCCGAGGGATTGATTCAATCCATAGAAAAAATTCGCGACCAAGGTCGGCCTGCCAAATTATACAGTTTAACGAGCCAAGGCATCGGTGTTTTTCCAAAACAATATTCATGGTTTTCTAGTCTATTAGTTTCTTATATCAAAAACAAAAATGGCGAATCAGGCCTAGAATCTGTAATGGAAAATTTAGCTCTTGATGTTGCCAAACAGGTGGGAAAACCCGATGCGCATCTCAATCCCAAACAAAAACTATTGAGAACAGTAGAGATAATGAATTCGCTTTCATACAGTGCTCAGCTCGAAGAAAGCGATTCAGAACTCTCTATTTGTGCCACAAATTGCGTTTTTCACGACCTCGCAAAAGAAAATCCTGAAATATGCACTTTCGATACAACGCTGATTGGGCAATTGGCAGACTCTAAACCACTCCATTCACAATGCATGCGCAATGGCGATTCGCAATGCAAATTTAGTTTTAAAAAATAAAATATTATTAATAGGCTTGAACCCAATCGGCCCAATTTTGAATTTGAGATTCATTGGTATTTAAAAGGCAGTCGTTCAAAAGTGCTTGCCAAATTACTTTACCAGAGTCGGCGCGGCGTTCGATAGTCATTTTAGTTCGCATTAAATGAGCGCTTTTTTCAAGCACGACATACATTCCGTAAACAATATCGGTAATCTGATAAGTTTGAATGTTGGTGCCCGCATGTGAATCAATTAAACGCAATTCATCCCACTGATTTGATGGAGTTGAACCAAAGGAATACCGCAAGGAAGTTCCACCATCAAAAACCACAACATGCCTGTCGTTTTTCGCATTTTCATACCGACATACCATTGTTCCTTGAGCTTCTGCTGATTGGACTATTAAAGCTAAAGCACAGGCGGAGGATAACAAAAAGCATTTAAAAAAAGCTCTTAAAAATGACTTCATTGAATTTATCTCGTTCAAAATTTATTTTGACAATTGAACATCAATTACTTTTACTTTGCTTGAATCTTGATAAAAAGACACCACGCAATACGGATAAAAACGTTCACCTTTTTTAACAAACTCAGCAGCACTATCCCAACATTTCTTATTCTCAGCCACACATTTTTCGGCATTTCCTTCAATAAACACAGTATTAAGTCGTTCACTATATTCGTTGTAAGAATTCACAACACACCTATCAAATGCGACGGGCTCTCCTTGTGCAAAAGCTGTTGTGCAAACCAATGAAAAAATTGAAACTGAAATCTTGCTAAGAAAAGACATAAAAACTCCTTTGAGAGCCCGAAAATATAAATCGCTGCTTTGTGAGTTAGAGTGCCTCAAATGACTCAAAAAAACACTCAAATCCTGCAACGCGCCTCTTATGACATTTATTTATGTCATAATCAAGAAATATTTTTAAATTATCGCTTAAAATAAGCAATCATTGAGATTTCAACGAGAATTTTTCTTGCGTCTTAATCATGAGATAGATTAACCATCTGATATTAAGTTGATTTTCAGTTACCCCTTGCCAATACCGATGCAATTCGATTAAAAGCAAATCCGAGAATTGAGTGCGTTTTTATTTGCAAAAGGAGTAATCACATGAAGTCATTATTAAAGAGTCGGCAATGCCTCGCAATAGTATCTCTTGCAGCTGCCGTTTCGGCACTTAACGCATGTTCCAAGGACAAATCTTCAGATTCACCTCAAAACCCGGTAGACAACTTTAAAGTTAAAAACACTGTAGATGCCGAAGGACTCAAAGTTAAATCTGGGCAGTTAACCACCATGCTTTCTAATATCGAATCTAAAATTGGAGCATCTGATTCTAAAGCACCTGCGAATAATTTAGCGCCTAGTGCCATGAGCATGGTCAAAGCATTTGC
>JAYTOT010000080.1:0-6768 GCA_043747645.1 Pseudomonadota bacterium
CGACGATAGAAAAAATTTAAGAAAAAGAATTCCGTTTTACTTAGCAAGGCTGCATCAGTCTCAGCTTGATCCAGGCGACCCCTACCATAAAATCACACCTTCTTTTTTCCGATGACCTTAAAATTCATCTCATCGAACTTTTAAAAGTCTCTGATTTTTTAAAAAAGCAAATCAAGCTCTCAAGGCCATTTCAAATGATCCTGAAACTTTGGAAGTAATTCGCATGAGAGAATTAGGGCGGGTCAATTTTAACACCGCCATGTATGGCGCGCGGGAAGAAGGAAGGGAAGAAGGCCAAAGAAAGGTCGCATTAACCATGCACAGCAAAGGCATGTCTGGCGAGCAAATTGCGTCCATACTCGACCTTGAGTTGGCAGAAGTTGAGCAATTTTTAGGCACTCCTTAACCAAACTCGAAGCCATCTAAATTAAATTTTCTGATTTTTAAGTCTTAGCGCATTTAATACGACAGAAACTGAGCTCAGCGCCATGGCGGCGCTCGCAATCATCGGATTCAGTAAAATACCAAAAGCAGGATAAAGCAATCCCGCAGCTATAGGAACTCCAAGGGCATTGTAAAAGAATGCAAAAAAAAGATTCTGCCTAATGTTACGAATGGTTGCTCGACTCAAGGCACGAGCCCTGACAATTCCTCGCAAGTCTCCTTTCATCAAGGTAACACCGGCGCTCTCCATAGCAACGTCGGTTCCAGTTCCCATTGCTATTCCCACTTGTGCCTGAGTGAGTGCGGGAGCATCATTTACCCCATCGCCAGCCATTGCGACAAAACGTTTTTCGCTCTGAAGTTGCTTTATAATATCAGCCTTTTGTTGAGGCAAAACATCGGCAATCACTCTGTCGATATTAAGCTGCTGGGCAACGGCATTGGCAGTGATGGAATTATCACCAGTTAACATAACAATTTGCACATTGTCTTTGTGCAACAGTGCGATGGCTTCAATTGTCGATTCTTTAATAGGATCATTCACAGCAACCACGCCAGCAACTTCACCATTTATGGCTACAAACATGGCCGTCGAGCCGCTTTTACGAAGGTCGTCGGCTACGGCTGAGGCCTTCTGAAGATTTGAACTGATTTTTAAATGAACCAATAGCTTCAGGTTGCCTACGGCAGCACTCATTTTATCGACATTACCCACAATTCCCAATCCGGTCAGCGATTCAAATTGCTCACACGCAATAACCGTTAGTTTTTTACTGCCTGCAGCATCGACTATTGCGACTGAAAGCGGATGGGCGCTGCCCTTTTCTAGGCTCGCGGCAATTGCAAGAATTTCGTCTTCGGCCCGACCAGAAACAGATATTACTTTTTGAAGTTTAGGTTTTCCTTCTGTAAGTGTGCCAGTTTTGTCGACCACCAGTGTGTCGACCTTTCCGAAAGACTCCAATGCCTCTGCATTTTTTATGAGAACTCCAGATTGCGCACCCTTCCCAATTCCAACCATAATAGACATAGGAGTTGCTAGCCCCAGTGCACATGGACAAGCAATAATCAAAACAGAAACTGCATTGACAATGCCATAAGCCAGACTTGGCGCAGGTCCGAAAAAGTACCAAGTTGCAAAAGTAACAAAAGAAATAAAAATAACTGACGGAACAAAATAAGAAGCCACTAGGTCGGCTAGTTTTTGAATGGGTGCTCGCGAGCGCTGAGCCTCACTCACCATATGAACAATCTGAGCCAAAAGAGTCTCGCTTCCCACTCTTTTAGCTTCCATTAACAATGTGCCATTCTGATTTACCGTGCCGCCAATGACCTTGTCGCCCTTGGTTTTTTCCACAGGAATAGGTTCACCTGTCATTAGGGATTCATCGATGCTTGTGTTGCCATCAGTTACGTTACCGTCTACAGGAATTTTTTCTCCTGGCCGCACTCGCAAAATTTCTCCGACCTTAATTTCTGCAAGTGCAATGTCGATTTCACTTCCGTTTCGCACAACACGCGCAGTTTTTGGAGCGAGATTCAGCAAAGATTTGATTGCTTGGCTTGTGTTGCTGCGCGCTTTGAGCTCAAGCACTTGCCCAAGTAAAACAAGCACAGTAATAACAGCGGCTGGTTCAAAATACATGCCCAAAACACCATGTGCAAGTCGGTAACTTTCTGGAAAAAGATGCGGAAAAAAAAGCGCCACAACACTATAAAAATAGGCAAGGCCAGTGCCCAACGCAATGAGCGTAAACATGTTCAAACTTTTGTTGACGAGCGAAAGCCAAGCACGCTCAAAAAATGCGAATCCAGCCCAGAAAACAACTGGCGTAGCAAAGGCAAATTGCGCCCATGGCACCCATTTCTCAGTTAAAAAAAACTTCAATTGCGCGATTGGAATGTACTCTGGCAATGTGGTAATCAAAATAGGAATTGTGAGTCCTAAACCTATCCAGAACCTGCGCGACATATCTTTAAATTCCGAATTTTCTGAGTCTCCAAAACTATTGATTTGTTCTAGCGCCATGCCGCATTTCGGACAAGTCCCCGGTTGTCCACTCTGAATTTCCGGGTGCATTGGGCATGTGTACTTTGCTCCAAGGGTTTTTGTTGCATATTCTCCAGCTTGAATATGTCTCCCTTGATGACTTACACCCATTGATTCATCCATAACAACTCCAATTGCGCGTAATGACATTCAATTATTTTATGACTTCGGGTGCAGCAACTTTTTTTTAAGAAAGGACATCATCTCGGGCGTATTTTTTTGTCCCGTCGACTCTTGGGCTACGCCCCATCGGTAACTGAGCATGCAAACCGCAAAAAAAGAAATAACGAAAATCTTTCTGAATAACATATTTGTCTCCCCTTAAATTTAAGAAACTGGGCAACCATAAAATAATTCGAACGCGTTAAATTGAAACTTAACTCTGAAAGACTTAACGTACTCTTCCTTTCCGCCAAGCCCAAGCTCCCTTCCATATGAAATAGGAAATATTTGCACCGAAAATTTAGCAGGGTAATTTTTTTGCTTCCTTAATAATAACATGCCGAAATTTCTAGAGATATTTCTGCTCAGTAAGCTCATTTTTCAACCGATATAGAAGCCAAACGGTAACGAAACAGAAAAGAATTAGGAGTCATGAAATCTATTTACAAAACTCCTAAAATAAACGGAGTGGAGCGAAAATATTTAAGTGGCGGCAATTTAAAAGAATACCTAGAAAATGCCGAAGTTTTTTCAAATTCTATTTGGAATATTGAAAAGGTAAAACAATTTGTAGACCTCGCACTTGCGCTTAGCAATGATCTTGAAGGTGTGCACGCGATTGACCTTTTTCAAGGCGACATTCAACCGAACGATACTGCTGAAGCAATAATCGAAGAGAACGATACTCAAATAGGAGACAATTTGCGATATTTACCGCCAGAAAGAACGGGATTTGTAAAAGTAGCAGGCAATACGCAAAGTGATTTGTATTCTCTTGGAGTGTCACTTTACGAATTTGCTTCAGGCATTGAATTATTCAATGGAAGCACAGCAAAAGAAATTGTTACTTTAATTTTGAGTCATATTCCACAACATTTATCGTCTATTATAAAAGACTTCCCAGAACAGATCAGTGATATTATCGATAAATTGATTCGAAAGAACCCTGCCGACAGATATCAAACGGCCGCAGGGCTTTCGGCAGATCTTAAAATTTGTCAGATTGAATTAGCAAAAAATGAAACTCCCGCGTTTTTTGCGCTTGGAAAAAAAGACACATTCAGAGAATTAAACTACAAAATACCTATGGTAGGTCGACAGAACGAATTACAATACCTCACTCGCCTTTTAACAGACGCACAGAACAAAAAAGGCAACAGTGTTTTCATTGGAGCGCCGTCTGGCACCGGAAAATCGCGGTTGGCTTCGGAGTTTTCTACAAAAGCGCGAGCGCAAGGATTCCAAATTTTTTCGGCCAAATTTTCGGAATACGAACGAAATGTTCCCCTAGGAGCCATTGGTTGGGCATTGCAAGAATATGCAACTTGGTTACGCCAACAATCGACCGAGTTGAAAGAAATATGGAAATCAAAAATTGCAAAAGCATTGAATTTAAATGGCGCTATTATTGCAAAACGTTTTTCATATTTACAAAATTTATTGCCTGTTTTTCCGCCACTCAATAAAATGTCTAAAGACGACGAAACGCAATTGTTTTACAACTCTATGGCCGTTCTTTTAACTCATCTAAATATCAATGGAAGCGGAAATATTATCTATTTAGACGACCTCCAATGGGCAGATTCAGAAAGTTTAAAAATTGTAAAAGAGCTTCAGAATTTCGAATCCGAAAACAATATGCAAGACACTCTTTTTGTAGGCACCTACAGAAACGACGAAGTATTAGCCAACCACCCTCTCGAAATCAATATTTTAAGAAATATTCGCTCAAATCAAAAAATTATACTTGCGCCCTTACGAGTAAGTGAGTCGAATCAATTAGTGTACAATCTTATTGATGAATCAAGTTCTGAAGTTACAAAATTAGCAAAAACAACTTTTCAACTAACCCGTGGCAACCCCTTTTTTACGTACGAATATTTAAAATCGGCCATTTCTTCTGGGGTTTTCTACTTCGACAAAAGCGAAAGTCGTTGGATTTTCAATTCAGCTTTGGCCATCACATCTGCAATGTCGCGAGGCGCACTTGCCTTAGTCAAAAATCGCATCGGTAAGTTGCCAGTCCACAGTCGTCAGACAATATTAATTGCGGGAGTTTTGGGCAATAATATAAAAATGAATCATTTTCAGCAAGTAGTATCTGACTCATTGTTACATCTCAATCAATTAGAATCGTACGTTTCAGATAGTAAATTTCCTCCAGAATTCGAGCAGTGGCTAGACGATGATAGGAATTTAAATTCAGACTTTTTTCCTTTAGTATGCGACAAATTGATATTTGAGCATCTCATTTCAAAATCTTCAAGTCATTTTTCATTTTTTCACGATAAAATACGCGAAGCAGCCTACGAATTATTGCCACTACAAGCAAGAACACCCATTCACAAATGTTATGGCGAAATTCTTGCAATTATGCTTCTCAATGAGGAGGCCACCGGGCAAAAACCTTCTTCAAAAGATATTTTTGAAGCCGCCTTTCACGTCATGAAAGGATTTGCAGGAACTCAATCGCGCATTGCGAGAGATTTACTGCACCTCGCCTCAATCAGAGCAATAGATTCTTTTGAAATTGCCAAAGCGAATGAATATCTTTCCTTTGCCTCTACCTTATTTGATCGCGTATTAAACACAAAAGACAAAACACAGTGGGTAAAAATACACACCTCATGGGCAGATTGTTTGGCAATCAGTGAAAGCATTGAAGACGCCATTACCCTCTGCCAAGAAATTCTTTTATTTGTAACCGACCCACTGCAAAAAGCTGAAGCTTACGCAAAACTTGCAGATTTTCATGCGCAAATGTTTCGTCACACAGAGTCGCTTGAGGCAGGTATAAAAGGGCTCGGGTTGCTCAACGAAAAACTCATTTACAAACAAACAAAAGGCTTTATATATGCCCTCCTTATGTTACCAAAATTTATTATAGTGGTAACTTATTATAATTTTTTTGGAAAACAAACAAAAGAAATTTTAACATCTCGAGATGAAATCAAATACCGGCTGAGAATTGCACTTGTAAAATCTTTATATTTTGCGACCCCAATTGCCTCTGTGGCAAACCAGCTCATATTCATTTTAGAACTCCTTTTTCACAAAGATTCCTACTACCGCAATATGATGATTCATTTTTGCGCATGTCCTCCAGCAGTAGTGGGATTGGATAAAATAGGAAATAAATTTTTTAATTCAAGTCTCGATTTTTTTGAAAAATATCATAGCCCCGTAGACAAAGGTTATTTGTATTTTAACTGGGGCTATGTAGCGTCATTTTCAACTGGAAATTTAAAAGTTGCACATGTAAAAATCGTAAAATCATTAGAAATACTGACAACTGTAGAGGAGTGTTTTTGGCGTAGTTTATCGCTTCTGGCAGTCATCCACATCGACCATTTCGGTGCCGGAAATGGAGAGGCGGCAGCGGCAGCCAATCAAATTGTGGCAATTTGGCATAAGTTTCAATTCGAGCCAGGGTTTGCTGGCTGCGTATTGAAGGAATATCTTTTTAAAGGAAAACAGCTAGAGTTTGAAGAATGGATGGCGCGATGTTTAACGTGTGTAGAATCGATGAAAAAAAAGGGATCTTTAACGCTCGACACATGTTTTTCAAATCTTGCGCCCGGAGAAATTTACTTGCTCCAAGGCGACAACAAAAAAGCATTGCCCCTTTTAAAAAATGCATATTCGATCCATTTGCGGTACACCCACCGTGTTTCTTACGCTTCTTATTCATCGGCGTTACTGGCAACGGCGTACATTCGATTGCACAAACCCATGAAAGCGATAATTCCAATTTTTTTCGCTTGGGTAAATGTTTTTTTGAATGTCAAAATTTTTAAGCCTCAGACGTGGTATGTCTCTGGCGAATTTTTTGCGGAAATAAAATGCAATTTATTGAGCGACTTTTGCTTTAAACGCGGAATATCTTTTGCTGAAAAAAATTGTTGGTTTCCAATCGTTGCCGAAGGGCAATTGGCATTTGGCAAGTTGCTGGCGAGACGCAATTCAATTTATGCAGAAGGATTGATACAAAGAGCAAAGGCATATTTTGTTGAAAAAGGAAATTTATTTTTAACTCAAAAATGCGATGAATCGCTCCGCATGGCAAAAATGTTTGATTCAAATACTGAAAAAAAATCAAAGAAAATCAATTC
>JAYTOT010000081.1:0-1320 GCA_043747645.1 Pseudomonadota bacterium
GTCGTACCAAACCTTTTAGCAATCGGATCTCTTGTCCAAACTTCGAATTCTGCGTCTTTAAAGTGTTTTTGCACCAAACGAGAATTTTTGGTCATTTCCTCAGTGGCTTGTGTCGACGACTTGATTTCAATAAAAAGCAACGGCAAACCTGGCCTTTCCATAACAATGTCAATTTCAATACCGTTTTCATCTTGATAGTATGAAACCCGCGCGTCACGCATTTTGTAAGAACACATGGATTTAATATTTATGACTATAAAGTGCTCAAATACATCTCCATAGTATGAAGTGCTTGGATTTAAAGACATTGATAAATGCCTTGCCATTGCTCTACAGACACCTGTGTCAAAAAAATAGAATTTGGGAGCTTTTAAAAGTTTTTTGCGAAAAGAAAATGAAAAAGGCAACAAAAAGCTTCCAACTAAAGTGTCTTCTAAAATTTGATAGTAATGAAAAACTGTTTTGGGATCGACGCCTATACCCTTCGCAATGTTCGAATAATTTATAATCTTGCCGTTGTGCTGCGACGCAATCTCCAAAAAATGACGAAACGGATCGAGATTCCGAACCACCTGCTCCTTCTGGATTTCTTCGCTCAGATAGAGCCTGACGTAGCTGTAAAGGAACTCTTCTTTTTCATGAGCGTCGCAAAACCGATTCAGAATAGGAAGTGATCCCCAGGATAGCGACTCTTGTAGGTCAAATTCTGTTGCTGTTTCAAAGAAAGTAAGTGGAAAAAGGTCATAAACAAAAGCTCTTCCACCGAGCAGATTTGCACCTCCTCGTTTGAGTTTGCGACCACTAGAGCCCGTCAATGCAAAGCGAATACCACGCGTATTATTTTCTAGAACATGGTGCACGACATCTAAAAGCTTTGGCACTTTTTGCACTTCGTCAAGCACAACCCATTCGATGCTTTCTGGCAATGCTGCGAGTTCAGAAAGAAGCTCCTCAGGTCGTCGGGCAAACCGTTCTTCGATGGCGGGAAGCAAAAGATCAATAAAATGGCAAGTATTGTCGCCGTAGAGAGCACTAAGAAACATGCTTTTACCAGTAGCACGAGCACCAAAAAGAAAAAACTCTGTTTTTTTTTGGTGTATTAACCAACCGTACAAACATTTAGACTACACTCCTAAAAAAACCCTTTTTTTGGGAGTGTAGTCTCTTTTTATATTTGAGCAAGAATGTAATGGAGTTGCAGCACTCTGCTGATTCGAGAACCCTTGCAAAGAAGGGGCCTCCGTAAAATTACGACAGTCGAGCAAGTTAAAAGACAATCGAACTTGATCTTGAAGGTGATTTTTCATCAGACTTGATTTT
>JAYTOT010000082.1:0-62607 GCA_043747645.1 Pseudomonadota bacterium
TTTATGGGCGACTCTGGGTCATTGCCATTAGGCGGAATTATCGGCACCGTTGCAATTATTACGGGCCACGAACTCCTACTTATTATAATGGGTGGCCTATTTGTGGTCGAAGCAATGAGCGTTATTATTCAAGTGGGATCGTTTAAATTACGACACAAAAGAGTCTTTCGTATGGCTCCTATTCATCATCACTTCGAAAAAGGCGGAATACCTGAACAAAAAATTACAGTTCGAGCATGGATTATAAGTTTTATGTTAGCTCTATTTAGTATTCTAACTTTAAAATTGCGATAAAAAAAATGTTGCCACAAAAATTATTAAATAATGTATTCAATATGCCAATTCAAAGCACTCGATTTTGGATTGCCGGAAGCGCTCGCAGCGCAATTTCTGCGGCACAATTATTACATTCTGCAGGTGCGCAAATATTTTTAACCGATGCGCTGGCTATTACAGCGGAATCGAAACAATTATTAAATGATTTAAAAGTACCCTTTGAAGAAAACGTTCATTCACTTCATAAACTAGCAAGCAATTGCGATTGCTTAGTACTTTCACCGGCAATTTTGCTCAGTCATCCGCTTGCTATTGAAGCACGAAAACGAATGATTCCCGTGGTGAGCGAAATTGAAGTCGGAGCTTGGTTTTTAGATCCCAAACACAAAGTTGTGGCCATCACAGGCACCAATGGCAAAAGCACCACCACACATTATTTAGCACAGTTGTTTGCGCGCGAAGGCTACGGAAACATTCCCTGCGGCAACTACGGTCTTCCCTTCACACAAGCAATTGTTCAAAACAAACTAACTTCGTGGTTTGCTCTAGAGCTTTCCAGTTATCAGCTCGAGACAACTTATACGCTGCGGCCTCATGTCAGTATTTTACTCAATTTGCAATCCGATCATTTGCAGCGCTACCAAACACTCGAAGAATATTTAAAAGCCAAATGGCGCATTATTTTGCTCACTCGCGACGATGGACTTTGCATTATCGACAGACCCGTTGCTGCCATGGCTGCAAAAATGGGCTTAGCTTTTCCAAAAGCCTCACTCTGCCTTTTAGACTCTGAAAATGCAGATTTTTCAGAGTCTCTTGACTTTAAATACGAAAAATTAAGTTCCGTTTCGTTGCCTGTCGCAAGTTATGGCGAAATGAGTGAATTGTCTCTGGAGCAATTTTTAGCACCTCTGCCATGCGGCAGGGCACAAGTGCGAACTAGCGCCAAATCTGGTTATGAGTTCCAAATCAGGGCCGCTACAAACGAATTTTCAAGTGAAATTGCAGTACCTTGCCTTCCCGGTGCACACAATCGCACAAACTGCTTAGCTGCCACTGCAGCGGCTGCATTTTTAGGAATGGATCCTCAAACTTTGGTCAGTCAATGGGAATTAAAAAGTTCTCAATATGCTCATTTGGCGCACCGACTCGAAACTGTTTTACCAAAAAATACTACTTTTGTTGATACTCAAGGCCGCCAAAAAACTCTGCACATTATCAACGATTCTAAAGCTACTAATATAGAAAGCACAAAGGTCGCGCTCAATTCTTTTTCTGGGAAAGTGCGGCTTTTGCTCGGCGGAGAACCTAAGGGCGAAAATTTTTCGTTACTTTGTGAGCCTATATTAAATTCAGTCACTCGCGTATATGCTTTTGGGCGAGCAGCAAAGCAAATTTTAGACGATTGTGAATCTATCGCTGGGCTTTTTGCACTTTCTCAAAACTCACTTCTACAAGCCGCTGCTTTAGCGCTAGAAGAAGCCGATAATGGCGACATCATTTTGCTGTCTCCTGCTTGCGCAAGTTTTGATGAATTCAAGAATTTTGAACACCGAGGCCAAATTTTTAAAGAATGGGCTCTCACTTGCCGCGTTTCTGATTGAAAGGTCATTGGAATGAATTCTAAAGACAATGTAAAATCTCGCGCTGCCAACCTCACCATTTTTCAATTATATGGAGGCCAGGCGCTTTGGTTTCCGGTGCTTTCTTTAATTTGTTTTGGGGTATTGTTTGTATACAGTGCTTCTAGTGTTTACTCGGCGCAAAAATACGGCGACGAATTTATTTTTGTTAAAAAGCAACTCTTTTATTTAATCCCCGGAATTATTGCTGGCATTTGTGGCGCAAAAATATCGCTTCGATTTTGGTTTAAATATCGAATTCCCATTTTTTTTGCCTCAGTCTTTTTGGCAACTTTAACTAAAGTTCCAGGCTTAGGACGCAAAGTAAAAGGTGCGGCTCGCTGGATAGCTGTAGGTCCGATTCAGTTTCAACCAAGCGAAAGTTTAAAAATTGCCACAATTTTTATGCTTGCTGGCACACTGCATCTCTATCCAAAATCCTTTCAAAAACTCTGGCCCATCGGATGCGCTTTTGCATGCCTCATTATTCAACCCGATTTCGGGTCATGCGTTATTCTATTTTTAACTGTCGCCACTATGCTTTTCATGCACGGACTTCCATTGTCTATTTTTTCCTTTGGCATAGCTTCTCTTTTGCCCATAGTTGCAGTTGTGGCAATTTCAGCCCCTTATCGCGTCAAGCGCCTTGTGTCATTTTTAGACCCTTTTGCCGATGCACTTGGCGCGGGATTTCAAATCATTCAAAGTTTTGTTGCCATTGCAAATGGCGGGTGGTTTGGGCGCGGACTAGGCGGAAGTCAGCAAAAACTATTTTTTCTACCTGAGGCGCACACCGACTTTATATTAGCAGTTATTGGCGAAGAAATGGGTTTTGCCGGCATATTTACTATTATGCTCATTTATTCATTGTTCTTTTATGCTATTATTCAAATTGTTTCTCAAGCGTTATCTTCTAAAGATAGACTTATCGCTAGTGGTATATTTGCCATATTTGCTGGCTCAACAATAATTAACTTAGGAATGGTCGCTGGTCTTTTACCTACTAAAGGCCTGCCCTTGCCTTTTATTTCTTCGGGTGGATCTTCACTGGTAGTCAATTTATTTATGGTCGGAATTTTATCGCAAATTCATAAAAATACCCTCTTGCAGTCAGATTCTGATTCGTCAAAACAGTCGCAAAACAGATCCCTCATCAGCTCTCTAGAATCGCTAAAAGCGACTCATTCATAAAAAATAATAAGGATTTTTCATGTTTAATAAAATAAAAAACATACACTTTATCGGTATCGGCGGCATCGGAATGTCCGGAATTGCCGAAGTACTTATAAACTCAGGATATTCTGTAAGTGGTAGCGATATCAAATCAAGTGCTGTGACCCAGCGATTGAGTTCACTGGGTGCCAATATTTTTTACTCTCACGAACCCTCTCAAATTCAAAATACTCACGTCGTCGTAGTCAGTAGCGCAATAAATCGAAACAACCCAGAATTACTGGCCGCCACTCAGCAACGAATCCCCATCATTCACCGTTCCGAAATGCTTGCCGAACTCATGCGCCTCAAATACGGCGTCATTGTTGCAGGTACACACGGCAAAACCACGACAACAAGTATGTTGGCCACGGTTTTAAATGATGCAAAACTCGACCCTACTGTTGTTATTGGTGGCCGCTTAAATGCATCAGGAAGCAATGCTTCCACAGGCAGAGGAGATCTCTTTTTAGCCGAAGCCGACGAAAGCGACGGAAGCTTTTTACGCCTGACACCCACTATTGCTGTGCTTACTAATATCGATAGAGATCATATGGATCACTACGATTCTTTCGACAGTATATTTTCGGCTTTTGAGTCATTTGTCGATAAAGTGCCCTTTTATGGCGCTATTTGTGCGTGCATAGACGACCCAGCGATTCAAATGCTCATACCTCGCATCCGGCGAAAACTTCTTACTTTTGGAATCCGGCGCGACGCAGATATCTCTGTAGAAAACTTTAGAGCTGAAGGCTTTAGTATGCATTTTACTCCAATTATTTTGGGTAGAAAAGCTCCGCCTGTCGAACTCAAAATGCCGGGTCAGTATAACATGAGCAATGCCTTGGCTAGTTTTGCAGTCGGCGAAATTCTGGGGATTGATCCGCAAATAACTTCTTTGGCATTGAGTCAATTTCAAGGAGTATTGCACCGATTTACAATTGTCGGACAAACCGATCACGTAACAGTGGTAGACGACTATGCGCACAATCCTGCAAAAATACTCGCTGTTCTTAAAGGGGCTCGAGAATCTAATCCCACCGGAAATATTTGTGCTGTGTTTCAACCTCACCGTTACACGCGCTTAAAACATTTGTTGCCCGAATTTTCTCGCGCATTTAGCGACGCAGATTATGTCATTATCACTCCAATTTATGCCTCTGGCGAACAGCCTATTGCTGGAATTAATTGCGAATCTGTTGCTCATCAAATCAAACAAAACTCTTTTCAAGGCAAAACAGGTCATGTGGCCATTGCTCAAGATTTGGAAGACGCAGCCCGTCAGGCCGTTGTCTGTGTCAATCACAAAAAAAATGAAAATAAATCTATCATTGTGACACTGGGAGCTGGTGACATTCAAACAGTTTCTAAACGTGCCTACGAGCTTTTAACGAGGGCCTCGCTTTGATCCAAAAAGAAGCCTTACAACGAAAAAAACGAAAACGTAAAAAAAATATCGAAAACAAGTGGGGTTGTGCCCTTTTATGGCAACATTTTTTACACTATACATCTCAGTGCGCAAATTATATTATTAAGCGGGCGGTTTTGCGCCCTCAAAAAACAGTTGTTATTTTAAGTTCAGTTGTACTGCTATTTGTAGCTATTTTCTCGGTTAATAAATTAATGTTATTAAGCGAAAAAATATTACCCGACACTATAATTGTATCGGTGTCTAACTCTGCAATTCAAACTCGCGTGCGCCAGACCATGGGAACACTTTTAGACTCTGCACGCCAACGCAAAATATCTCGAAGCTCTTTTATGCGCGAAGCGCAGCAAATATTAGAAGAAGACGATACCATCGAGAGTTTTTGGCTGCGTACCGGATTCGACCGCAAACTTCAAATTTCAATTGTGAGTCAAATTCCTGTACTTGTTCTTGAAACTCAAGGAAATGAACGTTATTTAATTAGCCATAACGCAAAGGTAATTTCTAAACTTTCTCACGATGCTCCTTTAAACGGCCTGATTCACTTGACGGTCTCGGATTTAAAAATAACCGTTTCAAAAAAATTAAAAGACAAAATTTCTTTTAAATCAGCTCGTCACGATTATTCTATTTCTTCTTTAAATATGGCTTGGATTATTGTTCAAGTCAAAAAAATAGATTCATTTGTAAATCCTGCTGTACTCAGTTTTTCACTCGAAAAGTTAAGCTGGAAATCAGGAACCGGATTTACTTTAATTTTGAAACCCGTCAAAATTTTTCCCGACCCCACATTCGATTTTGCAAAAGACGCAGCTCCTAAATATTTAAATGTGCTCGTTGGCGAAAACCAAATCAGTCAAAAACTACTTAAATTGTCGGAAATATTAAAAGATTTATCTCAGAGACAACTTATTCCCGAATCAATTGACCTCAATTTTCAAGACAAAGCAATTATAAAAGTCTCTGGAGCCATACTTCCAAACGCTTTATGATTACTTTACGTAAAGTTGCCAAGTTCCCAACTCTACGAAAATCTTGACACGATGACTTACGAACACTTTGCCGGGTACACTGAATATATCCTAGCTGCGGGTATGTTTAATTTAAGACCGGAAAGCCACAGGCGCATGAAAAAAAATTCAGTTCCTCAATTCACAACTGGATTAGACATGGGCACCACTCACGTCACGTTAGTGGTTGGTCAAAACGGTACAGATAATACTATTAATATATTAGGCGCAGCACGCACACCGCACACAGGCATAAAAAAAGGCGCCATCACTCATTTAGAAGAAGTGAGTGCAGCCATTCAAGACGCAATTGACGAAGCCGAACGCCAGACCGGCTTAAATATCGAAACAGCACGCATTACAATGAGCAGTTCCGAGGGAATTTGCGAAAATATTCACGAAACAGTTCAAATCAAAAATGACGACATAAAAATTGCTGATTTAAAACGTTTAAAACAGCAAGTAAGCGCTCACAAAGCAAATTTGAATATGGAATTTGTGCACGTTCTTGAAGGAAGTTCCATAGTCGATGGCAAAGGTGGAATTTCTAATCCAATTGGTCTTTTTGGGAAGGATTTAGGGGCAATTTTTCACCGGGTTCAATACCCCTTAAGCGAAATTCAAAATAGAATTAGAGCCTGTCACTACGCGGGACTAACGGTAGAATCGGTGGTCAGCGAAAGTATTGCTACTGCCGAGGCAGTTCTGGACTGCGACGAAAAAGAATTGGGTGTGTGCTCTATCAATATTGGTTGTAGCCTCACTCATGTGGCCGTATACACTGGCGGAACCGCCATATATTCACGCGATTTTCCCTTTGGTTCTAATCATATATCTAAAGATTTATCTATCGGGCTCCGAACTTCGCAAACCGAAGCAGAACGAATTAAAAAAGAACACGGCAGAGCTATTTATGCGCCGCACGAACTTCACGAAGAAATTGAAATATTCAGCCTCGAATCTAAAGCTCCTCGCATTCTCACTAGGAGCTCATTGCAAAATATTATCGAACCGCGTGTGAACGAAATTTTGAAAAAAATTCACACCGAATTATCGCGCCAAAACCTCATTCAACATATTCCTAAAGGCCTTGTGCTTTCTGGAGGCGGTTCGCTCCTTTCAGGCATTTGCATTGTTGCCGAAGATATTTTCGGTGTGCCTGCGCGCCTAGGGTTGGCTCATTCTATTTCTGGAATGGTCGAAGGCCTTCGCAATCCCGCCACCTCAACTGCTGTCGGTCTTTTGGCGCCCCGGTTTTCTCAAACCCCTTCCCTCAATACAGACAAAAACAGCGAAAAATCTGCATTTCGGCTGGCTACCTTTACCCGATCTTTGGTCTCAAGACTCGCCGATACCTTTGGCTAAAGTAAATAATCTCAAGTTTATTGTTCAAATGGCGATAAGAGGATGTCTCTCCGGTTTGTGGCCGAATCCCTTTTAGGGGTTCGGCATTTTTTTGGCGTTTTTATGCGTAAAATTTACCCACCTTTGCTCGGAAACCAATATACTCTTACTAGTTTTTACAATCTTTTCGCGGACTCCAAAATAAGTTCCGAAGCATAACTACAGGAGAGCTTTTATGGTCGAAAAATCGAAGTTTTCACCCCAGGCGATCATTAAAGTCATTGGAGTGGGCGGAAGTGGCGGGAATGCCATCAACACCATGATTGAATCAGGGCTTACAGGGGTGGAATTCATCGCTGCAAATACCGACGTTCAATCGCTGCAATCAAACCTTGCTCCGATCAAAATTCAGTTGGGTCGGGAGCTCACTAAAGGACTCGGCGCTGGCGCTAACCCCGACGTGGGCCGCGACGCTGCAGTCGAAGACAAAGCCATCATCCAAGAAGTGCTTGCAGGCGCAGAAATGGTATTTGTCACTGCAGGAATGGGCGGTGGCACAGGCACTGGAGCAGCACCTATTATTGCTCAAGTCGCACGCGAAATGGGCATTTTAACAGTTGGAGTTGTCACAAAACCATTTAATTTTGAAGGCCGACGTCGCAAAGGAAATGCCGACGCGGGAATTCAAGGACTCCGCGCTTCGGTAGACACTCTCATTACAATTCCAAACCAACGCCTTCTTTCAATCGCACCACCAGATATGTCAATGCTAGACGCATTTAAATTGGCCGATGAAGTTCTTTTGAATGCTGTAAAAGGTATTTCAGATATCATCAATCAACCTGGCCGCATCAACGTCGACTTTGCAGACGTCAAAACCACCATGGCCGAAATGGGCATGGCAATTATGGGAATTGGCAAAGCAACTGGTGCCAATAGAGCACAAGAAGCTGCGCGGGCAGCTATTAATTCGCCTCTTTTAGAAGACGTCGATATTGAAGGCGCTACAGGTGTGCTCATAAATATCACTGGTCCTGCAAATATAACTTTGCATGAAATCAGTGAAGCAAATACGCTCATTCAAGAAGCTGTACACGAAGATGCTAATATTATTTTTGGTGTGATGATTGATGAAAACATGGGCGATTCTATAAGCATTACGGTAATTGCAACTGGCTTTGACAACGCGAAAGTGGCATTTTCAGACGAGAACTCTCGTGATTTTAATAGCCAAACTCCCGCACGCCAGAACAACATTCCTCAATATCATGCTCAACCTGTGCAACAACAATACAGCCCACAATCTCGACCCGGACAATATTCCGGTTACGATAATAGGCCGCAAAATGCACCCTTTAACAACCAGAGAGGCTCAGAAACTCAAAATTCTGGACCCTGCACAAATCATATTCTCACCAGAAATTCTCAAGAAGTGGGCCAGCATTCTTATCGCCAAAACCCACCAATGCCAGCGCCCAACGAATCTCAAGAACGAGATAACGCGCGTCGCAATTCCAATTCAATGCCAAGCATGAGTCGTAATTTGAATGCAGAAAGGTCGAATTCTAGTACCATTCCTGTTAAAAATAGAAATGAAGCAGAAGAACTCACCGCTTGGACAATGGAAATGTCCCGTCAACCCGAAAATTCTCGTTCGACGACGACACAAACCAAAAATCCTAATTCTGAACGCTCAATTATGGGCGCTTCTACATTAGACAATCAGCGCACCGAAGAATTTTCTGCCGAAGACGCATTTTTAATTGCTAAAGAATTAAGTGAGGTTGCACTCGACGACACTGATTTCGAAACTCCAGCATATTTGCGCCGGAAAGAAGATGATTCTTCGCCCACTTCCAGAATCCCAAGATAATGCAGCCACGACGCAATTTGTGAGCGACTCACGTCGACCGCATCGAGCACATGGCGGTCGGCGTGCAATCGCCCAAATCCTGGTCCCTCACAAAACGAGGCCCAGCTGCACTCCGAAAACAATCCGTTCACTGATTTCAATATCTGACCCAATTGGTTGTTCTTCTGAACATCCTGCGGAAAATAAATTGGATCAAAAACTTCTTTTCCTGCAGCGTTTCTTAACCAATATTCGTTGGCGTTTGAAACACTTGCATTTTCTGCTTTCAAATCGTTCAATATATTCAAAATTTCCTTTGCTAAGTCTGTATGCTTAGAAAACAAAGCAGGAAATTTATTTACAGCTTCAGGATATTTATCAAAACTCAAGCGTTTTAAAGGCAACAAATTCTGGCGCCCAGTTACCATTTCTAAAAGTTCAGCTGTGGGAGAACTCTGAATAAAATAGACATTGGCTCTCAAATTCCAAACTTTTTCAAAAACATTTTGTGCTCTTTTAAAAAGAATATGAAAAGCTCGTCGTGTGGGCAAATCTTCGTGATTGTATAATGCATGAGTTTTCCACAATCCTGGCCACGACCTCGGCCCAATAAAAACCACGTGATCTGCCAATTTACAAATCTTTTCCAGTGCATTTAAACACAGAGAAATGGGTTCCTGAAAAATAAGGCCCCACACGTCCATCACCACTGTCACACCACCAGCGTATTTCTTGGAGTCCACCAAGTTTTTCTCTAGAAGCGCAAAATTATGAGCCTCGTTTCGCAGCACTTCATCAAACTGTGCACCGGAATAATCTGCGGTTTTTTCCCATGGTTCCAACTGCAAACACACATGAAATTTATGATTGCCCTTGTTACCTTCACGCGCGACACTTTCCGCCAATCGAGGTATGGTCGGCGACCAAAAAATAACTTTCATGGTGTTTTCTCCTGTGTCAGCGACATCGTTTTAATATATTCCAAAAATTGCTTCGCAGAATCGGACCATCTAAACCATGTTTCACGTGAAACACTCTCTATAAAAGCTCGCGGATTTTTGGCCAAAGCCATGCCAGCAAAAAACTGCTTCGATTCTTCGTCTCCGGCCAAAACTTTTTTCAGAGCGTCGCGCCAAGCATCAACATCGTCAGCATCAATTCCATGCCAAAACATTTTTGGAAAAACATTCGACGAAAAATGCGTTTCTACAGCTGTTCCAGCCCTATAAATAACCGGCAGGCCACTCAATGCAGCTTCTACTGGCGGAAAACCAAAACCTTCGGCACGACTCGGATGCAATAATACATCAGACAAACTGTAAAGCATTGCCAATGAATCATCACTCAAGCCCGAAAATCCTAACACAGATAATTGAGCATTAAAAAGCGCTCTTCCATATGCTTTATGGTCAGATTTCCCAAATTTTAAAGTCTCTTTCGGGTCGTAGCCCACACGCAAAAGTAACAAACCCTCGGAGTCGAGAGTCTGACTCGACGCTACGGTTTCCAAAGCCAAATCCCAATTTTTGTATTTTTGTGGTCGACCAACCCCTACAATCCAACGCATCGACGCCCATTTGTTCAAAATTGCCAAATTGCTGGGGTCATCGTCCAAACCCAAAATAGATTTCAAAAAATTGATGCGAGTCTGACTGCAGGAATCCTTGCCCACCAAGCGAGGAACAGAGCCAAATATGCCTTCAATCCCAAAGCGCAAAACATCGACGCCTAAGGTGCGCTTCTGGCTCAGCTGCTTTAACTCTCGCGCCGAGAAGGCTGAATTAGTAAGGACATGTGGAAACCGCCCTAAAGTCCGGCGCACTAAAAAACGAAATTGTTGCCTGAAAAAGAATCCCATTCCGCTTTTTTGAGTGAAGGGAATCGTATCGTGAATCACTTGAATCAAACGATCTTTCGTAAGTCCGCTTTTAGAGTGTGAAACAAACAATGGCCTGTCAAAATTCGCTGGCGCAACCCACAAAAATTTTCCTTTTGTGAACTGATGAATGCGCTTTACCACGCTCGTTGGCCACAAATAAACTGGCTTATTCCAACGCGAAGTGAGGGCACCAGGGCCTCCACTCCAAAAAGAGACAAACTGAGGAAATTGCCGCACCAAATCTACAATCCATCTTGGAGGGTGCTGCCGAGCCACAAGTAATATTTTTAAGGGAGATTCAACATTAGAGGCACTCTGAGCACTCAATTCGCGTGTGAGTGCCGATGCGAGTCCCACAACAAACCGAGAAACGCCAGAATTGACGCCCTCTTGAGCAGTGCGAACATCTATAACAATCCAGTGAGTTTGCGGCAGTGCGTCCATCGACATTCCCCATTCAAAAAATTGGGCGGTTCATGCGATGGATTCTAACACTAATGTAAAAGAGAAGCCTCCGTCATTAATGACGGACTTGGCTCTGTTTTCCGACACTTGCTTCTAAACGAGCCAAAGCCCTGAGCTCTGCGCGAGAAGCACGCTCCATGTTCAATTGATCTTCGCCAGCTGCTGTTACGCCAGCCAACCGGACCCGCGCGCGCTGAAGAGCTTTTTCGGCTCTGGCAGAATCGATAGTCGCGGGATCTTCAGCCACATCTGCCAACATTGTAACTGTGTTGTTAAACACTTCAGCCACTCCGCCAGAGACAGTCAAAAATGAAGTCACATTACCCCGAGTGTAATGAATTAAACCCGTGCCCAATTGGCAAACCAAAGAGGTATGGCCCGGCAATACACCAAGAATACCCTGGAGCGTTGGAAAATAAACGTCGTCGCATTGCGTGTCCAACACCTTACGTGAAGGTGTCAACACTACAACTCGTAAATCGGAACTCTGCGCTGCAGTTGCAGAAAGCGGAGTGTCAGCCATGGCTTAAAACCTCTTATTAGTTAGCGCCAAGGCGCTTAGCCTTCTCGACTGCTTCTTCGATAGTACCAACCAACATAAATGCTGCTTCAGGAAGGTGGTCCCACTTGCCGTCGATAATTTCTTTGAATCCGCGAATCGTATCGGCAATTTGAACAAACCGACCAGGGCTACCAGTAAATTGTTCAGCAACGTGGAATGGCTGCGAAAGAAAACGCTCAATACGGCGTGCGCGAGCAACAACCATTTTGTCGTCTTCAGACAATTCGTCCATGCCCAAAATCGCAATAATATCTTGGAGCTCTTTGTAGCGTTGCAAAATTTGTTGCACTTTACGTGCAATAAAATAGTGTTCTTCGCCCACAATTTGAGGGTCTAGAATGCGGCTTGTGGAGTTCAAAGGGTGAACTGCGGGGTAAATCCCTTTTTCAGAAATCGCACGGTCTAAGTTTGTCGTCGCATCAAGGTGCGCAAAGGCTGTCGCAGGCGCAGGGTCGGTGTAGTCATCGGCAGGAACGTAAACGGCCTGAACCGAAGTAATAGAACCTGTGTTAGTCGAAGTAATACGTTCTTGGAGCTCGCCCATTTCTGTCGCCAAGTTGGGTTGGTAACCCACGGCAGAAGGAATACGACCCAAAAGAGCCGAAACTTCTGCACCGGCTTGTGTGAACCGGAAAATATTATCTACGAAGAACAACACGTCTTGGTTTTGTTCGTCACGGAAATATTCAGCAACAGACAATCCAGTGAGAGCAACACGAGAGCGTGCTCCTGGAGGTTCGTTCATTTGCCCAAAAACCAGAGCCACTTTGTCGAGAACTCCTGAGTCCTTCATTTCATGAAAGAGGTCGTTTCCTTCTCGAGTGCGCTCACCAACACCAGCAAACACAGAAAATCCACCATGTTTTTTAGCAATGTTGTTAATTAATTCCTGAATTAAAACTGTCTTACCTACGCCGGCACCACCAAAAAGACCAATTTTACCGCCTTTTTGATAAGGAGCCAAAAGGTCTACTACTTTAATTCCTGTTTCAAGCATCTCTACTTTTGTACTTTGACGCACAAATTCGGGAGCTTTACGGTGAATTTCGTAGCGTTTAGCAGAATTTACGGGGCCGCCGCCATCAATTGGCTCGCCAATCACGTTTAAAATTCGTCCTAAAACTTCATTTCCAACAGGTGTCGTAATCTGACTACCCGTGTCAAAAACTTCGAGTCCGCGCGACAAACCGTCGGTGGAGTCCATCGCAATGGCCCGCACAACGTTTTCGCCGAGGTGTTGAGCGACTTCCAGAACCAAGTTGTTCTTTACGTCACTGATCTGCTTATTGCTCGCAAGCAAAGCATTGTAAATTTTCGGGAGTTGGCCTTTTTCAAACTGAACATCTACAACCGGCCCGGTCACTTGAAGAATCTTACCTACCTTCATACCTAAAACCCCATCTCAAAAACTGTTCAGGTGCTTGCCTTAAATCGCTTCGGCACCGCTAATAATTTCAATTAATTCGTTCGTAATCGCTGCCTGACGTGCCCGTTGATATGTAATTTGAAGCTTGCGCTCCATATCTCTGGCATTTCGAGTTGCGCTATCCATGGCTGACATGCGTGATCCGTGCTCACTTGCAACAGCCTCAAGCAATGTTTGAAACATTTTATTCGACAAATAGCGAGGCACAATTGTGTCAAGCAAAGTTACCGCACTTGGCTCAAATACTGGCTCGGCCAAAACGGTTGTAGTGCTTCCTTCGTGAGAAATTGGCAAAACACTGTCAAAGGTCGGAATTTGTGTCATGGCAGACTGAAATTTGTTGAAAACAACAGCCAATTGCCCGATGTGACCTTCAGTATAAAGAGAAGCAAATACTTGCGCCAATCTATCGGCCGCTTCGTAAGTAGGCTTATCGAATGCAGTGGTCAGTAAGGTAAGACCACCAGCATTTAAAAAACGTCCTGCAGAAGCCATGCCTTCATCAAGGGTCACATACTTTTGTTCGCCAGATATTGCTGCCATTGTAGTGCGACGACGTTGCAATATTTGAAAAGCTTTTTTGCCAATGCAAAAAACTGAAACTTTTTTGCCAGCTGCTGCCAGCTCATCAATTTTTTGAATTGCCATTTTAGCAACATTTGAATTGTAACCACCGCACAATCCGCGCTCAGATGAAATCACAATTACAGCCACTACTTCTGAAGATTGTGCCTTCAATAATGGATGCAACGGATTATCGCCCTGCCCCGAAGAAGCAATCAATCGACCCGCAAGTCGAGTTAGGGCTTGAGAATAGGACCGCGCTTGAACCACAGCCGATTGTGCCCGACCGAACTTAGCAGTGGACACAAGCTTCATAGCCTTGGTTATCTGCTGCGTACTTTTGACACTCTTAATTCGATTTTTGAGATCTTTAAGACTTGCTGCCATTGGGGTCGAACCTCTTCGCACACTCATCTAGAGCGGCCTTGACCTTGGCCTGGAGTTCATTGCTCATTTTTTTGCCGTTGCCAATTTCGTCGAGTTGAGCGCGGTACTTCAATTCGAAAAACTCGTGCATTTGTTTTTCAAAAGCAGCACATTTAGCAAGGTCCAAAGAGTCGAAATAGCCACTGATAGCTGCAAAAATATTTAATACTTGCAATTCAACTGGCATTGGCTTGTATTGAGGTTGCTTTAAAAGCTCCATCAATCGCTGACCACGATTTAACTGACGACGAGTGATTGCGTCGAGGTCCGAACCAAATTGCGAGAAAGCTGCCAACTCGCGGTATTGAGCGAGTTCTAGACGCAAGTTTCCGGCGAATTGTTTCATAGAACCAATTTGAGCCGAGCCGCCCACGCGAGAAACGGACAAACCAGCATTCACCGCAGGACGCATGCCGGCGTTGAACAAGTCTGCTTCCAAATAAATTTGGCCGTCTGTAATCGAAATTACGTTTGTAGGAATGTATGCAGAAACGTCGCCTGCTTGAGTTTCAATAATAGGAAACGCCGTAAGGCTTCCTGCGCCCAATTCGTCGTTTAGTTTACATGCGCGCTCTAACAAACGGCTGTGAACATAAAATACGTCGCCAGGATACGCTTCTCGGCCTGGAGGACGACGTAATAACAAAGAAAGCTCTCGGTACGCTTGAGCATGCTTAGTCAAATCGTCGTAGAAAATTACTGCATGTTCGCCGCGATCACGGAAAAACTCGCCCATTGTGCATCCCGTGTAGGGTGCAAGAAATTGCAACGGAGCTGCTTCAGAAGCAGATGCCACAACCACAATAGTGTATTCCAGCGCGCCAGCTTTACGGAGTTTTTCTACAACTTGTGCAACTGTAGAAGCTTTTTGACCAATGGCTACGTAAATACATTTTACGCCTTTGCCTTTTTGGTTGATAATTGTGTCGATAACGATTGCTGTTTTACCGGTTTGGCGGTCGCCAATAATCAATTCTCGTTGGCCGCGTCCGATTGGAATCATGGCGTCAATAGATTTAATACCAGTTTGTAGAGGCTCATGAACGCTCTTACGAGCCATAATTCCCGGAGCTTTAGTTTCTACAACTGCAGTTTCAGTCGTTGTTAAAGCGCCCAAGCCGTCGATAGGTGCGCCCAAAGCATTCACTACGCGACCTAGCAAACCGTGACCCACTGGAACGCGGTTTATGGCACCAGTGCGTTTTACAAGCATACCTTCGCAAATGCGGTCTGCGTTTTCAAAAACCGCAACACCAACATTATCTTCGTCCAAGTTCAAAACAATGCCGCTTGAACCATTATCAAAAATGACATTTTCGCTAATCATGGCGTTTTCGAGGCCATAAATGCGCGCAATACCATCCGAAATAGACACGACAGTTCCAGTTTCAGAAACCTCAGCCTTCTGACCGAAAGCTTGAATTTTCTGTTTCAATATCTGACTGATTTCATCAATCCGAATCTGCTCCATTGCTTTAGACTCCCTGGCTCAAAGACTCTTTCAAACTCAAAAGACGAGAACGAAGGCTCGCGTCAACAACTGTATTTCCCATTTTAACTATAAAACCAGCGCGCAAGGCGCTGTCGACTGACTGAGACAAAGTTACTTTTTGCTTGAGTGCGAGCGCTAAACTCGATTCAAACTCTTTCACTTCAGACGCACTGAGCGCATGTGCAGACACGACTTCCGCCCGTACAATTCCTTCAAGCGCATCTGATTTTAACAAATAGTCGGCTAACACTTCTGTGACAAGCGAAAAACGGCCGTTTGCCAGAAGCACTCTTAATGTGCCTGCAAGCGCCGGTGCTAATTTTTTCTCTTGAATCAAACTCTCTATCACAGAAATTTTTTGCGATTCCTCAATGCGAGGACTCACAAAAAACTCTTGAATGTCGGCACAAAAAGCATTGCTCATCATGCGAACTTGCGAGGTGACCTCAGCAACAGATTTCGATTCCACTGCAGACTCAAACATGGCCACCGAATAACGTCGAACAATTTGACCCGAGCTCTTCTTCATCAAAAACTCCGCGAATCTGCTTTAGCTTAGCGATTGAATACCATGTAAAACTTCAGACTTTAACTTAGTGTCGAGCATAGAAACCCGGCTTGGAATGAGTTGTTGTTCAACGGTTTCAATGGCCGATGCGAGCAACTCTTTTTTTAATTCAATTTTTGCTCGCGTCAATAGTTCTTGAGCGGCGCGTTCAGCATCTTTTATCAACTGCACAGCTGCCTGCTGGGCTTCGGCCACTATTTTAGTACGCTCTTTTACGCCGTCTTCGATATTCATGGCGCGCATTTCTTTGATTTCATTTTGCAAAGCCATCATTTTGC
The DNA here is from genome assembly GCA_043747645.1 of Pseudomonadota bacterium. Lineage (GTDB taxonomy): Bacteria > Bdellovibrionota_B > Oligoflexia > Silvanigrellales > Silvanigrellaceae > JAYTOT01. The sequence goes on from JAYTOT010000082.1 coordinate 16,406, forward strand.
TTTCAAATTCTGCTGAACGCTTTTCAGCATGGGTTACGGCTTGTTTTGCTTCAGAAAGCCGCGCGCGCATTTCGTCGCGACGCGATTCCAACATTTTTGCAATTGGTTTTCGGCCAAAATAAATAATGGCCGCTGTAAATATAATAAACTGGTAATAAGGCCAAAAAATACCGCTCATAAATTCGACCTGAGGAACTTCTGCTTCGTTTGCAAAAGCAGAATTACCAGACATCCCAAATAACAAAGCAGCAAAAATAACCGCCACAGCGCCTATCTGTTTCAAAATTGAAGAAACTATGTCTGAGACCAACTCCGGAATACGGGCTCGCTGTTCGGTCACATTTTGATCTAATTTTACTTGAATATCGGCTAATAAGTCGCGAGCGTTTTCATGAGCCTTGCCCAAAATAGCTTCAGACTCCGCTTGTCCGGCCAAAACTTCAGAAATACGCAAATTACGCGATTCTTCATTGCTACGTTTTAATTCTTTGGAATACTGCTGCTCCATGGCGTCAGCTTTTGTTTCTTCCGCTTTTGCAGAATCAATGGCGCCAGATGTGCGGCGCTTGCGTTCATTGTGCAAACGCAATGCTGGTTGAATGATAAATAAATTCACACTTACTAAAGACGCCAGAAATATGGCTGTCTGAATAAAAAGTCGACCATCGGGCTGCAAACCTTGAGCAACTGACATTCTTCGACACCCTATAACTAAAACCACTCCGCATTCTTTATGCGCCCAGAGTAGCGTATTCTAATGTATTATTAACTATCTTAATTAACTTAACTTTTAGGTGTGCCGAACTATCGAACGCCACGCCGCCAAAGTCTCGAAACCTTAGGAACGTGGCCATACTTACTGTGTTGATTTTGATTCCGCAACCTCTGGAGCGAACATTTTTAATTTGCAGACAAAGGAGCTTAGGTGTCGGAAGTTTGTCCGGAAAACAATTTCGAGATCTCAAGTTCGTCGGCAATCTTGAGGTGCTCTATCAGAGTAGTCCTCGAAATTTCAAGCAGCCGACTCGCCCGTGTAGAAGTGAGCCCTTTGACCTGGACGACGAAGTAGCTCAGTGCGGCTTTCAAAAAAATGTGGGGCTGAGTTTTTTGGTCGAGCACGTAATTAAAAAACTGGCGCGACACATCGTGAGGGTGCACAACAGATTTGCTCATACTCCCCTGAATTTGCTCGTTAAAATTCCTCAGGAAGAGTCCTGCTTGGTGTTCATCGCCACTAAATCCTGCCAAATAACACGTCTGAATAACTGCGTCGACCAATGCTGTGAATCCACATTCCAAAGCAATATTTTTAAGTGAAACTAACTTCTCTCTGTCAAAAATGTCGATATAAACCGAGAGCGAATAGTATTCAAGAATGCAGTTTATAACTTGGGGGATTGAAGGCAATAAATCGCACAAATCTGGCAAGGGGCACCGAACAAAACCAACCGGCAACGAATCTGAAGGGCTATGAATGAATACTAATGGCGCAACAAATGCATTTGTGTCTTGGTTTTTAAGAATCCTTTTAGCATCTTCGTGATTTGCAGCGACCTCTATTTTGCGCGCCAAAACTGAAGCATTTTGACTCAATATTGTTTGCAAACATTGGCTGATTTCCGGTAGCGATGAACAAACAGATACGTCAAAACCGTGCTGCGCCAAACGCTCAATGTGGCACACCACTGCCTCTAATTTGGTTTCTATTATACTTCTCAATAATGCGCTTCTTAAAACTGACACGGCCCCTCCAGGCTTTGGTGATGCAACTGCAGGGAGCATAATTAGTTTTTGAGAGAACGACAGGGACATATTTATTTCCACTTTCGCGCAATATGTTTCACGTGGAACATTCCAACCCGACCGGCCCCATATGTTTCACGTGGAACATTCCAACCCGACCCGCCCCATATGTTTCACGTGGAACATTAGACACCCTGCAAAGCATGCCTACCGGCAAAATAGAACATGCAGGTAAGCTAAAGATTGAAAATACGGAGAGCATAAAAATGAACAAATCTGCGTTGACTCTCGCTATCTCAAACCAAAAAGGTGGCGTTGGAAAAACGACCACAGCCGTGAATTTGGCTGCTTGCCTCGCGGCCGCAGAACGTAAAGTTTTACTCATCGACCTCGACCCGCAGGGCAATGCCACAAGTGCACTGGGCCTCGACGGCCGCGCCATGGCACCATCGAGTTATGAATTGCTCGTAGACGAATGCAATATTCTCGATTGTGTGCGCAAAACCGAGTTGCACTACCTAGATGTAATCGTGGCCAATCAAGAACTGACAGGAGCTGAAATCGAACTGGTGACAGAGATGGGCCGCGAGCACCGCCTCAAGCGCGCCATCGAAAACATTTCGCTAAGCTACGACTATATTATCATCGACTGCCCACCAGCCCTGGGGCTTCTTACGCTCAATGCATTGGTTGCCGCAGATAGGGTCTTTATACCACTGCAAACGGAGTATTTTGCGCTGGAAGGCCTCTCGCAGTTGATAAAAACGGTCGACTTGGTGAAAAAAGTACTCAATAGCGCCCTTAAAATTGAGGGCATTTTGCTCACCATGTTTGATAGGCGCAATAATTTAAGCCATCAGGTTGAAAATGACGTCCGGAGTCACTTCGGACCACTTGTTTACAACTCCCGCATCCCCCGCAACGTCAAATTGGGCGAAGCTCCTTCGTTTGGAAAGCCCATCATTCTTTACGATATCGCCTGTCCCGCAGCGGTGGCCTACATGCAAACTGCCCAAGAGCTCATTCACCGGCAAAAAGCAGCCTTAAGACTGTCCGCAACAGCCGATACCGGAACGGAACTGGACAACAACCATGACGATGGACACGAAATTCACCCCAACTGAACCAAAAACGACCAGGAGAATAGAAAATGCAGAAAAAAACAGGCAATTTGGGTAGAGGATTGGGCGCATTGCTCTCTCAAGAACACGAAATGGAGTACGGCATGGCCGAAAATCAAAATTTGGGAAGCCAAACAGACACAAATACCCAATCTCACGGCTATTCGGAGCACCTCAACTCTGTTTCGGAACATTTTGGGCGTCAACGGACACTTTCGGGGGGCATTTCGGCCAATTCACTCATTGAAATTCCTATTTCGCACCTTGTGCCTATGAAAGATCAACCGCGTCAGCATTTTTCAGAAGACACACTGCAAGAGCTCAGCGGAAGTCTTGCCATTCATGGTATTTTGCAGCCCCTTATTGTGGCTGACATCGGCAACGGGCAGTTCAAGATCATCGCAGGCGAAAGGCGCTGGCGTGCGGCTGGAATCGCTGGACTCGAGACTGTTCCCTGTTTAGTGAGAGATGTTTCAAAACAAGTCGAAATGGAAATCGCACTTATAGAAAATATTCAACGAGAAGAATTAAGTTCTATCGATGAAGCTAAGGCATTAAAACGTCTGATGGATGAACACAGTTACACCCAAGAAGGTCTCGCTCTTAAAATTGGAAAAGACAGAACTACCGTCACAAATGCACTGCGGCTGCTAAATTTACCGCAAGAAATAATAGACGATTTGCAATCCAAAATTTTATCTGCAGGACATGCCCGCTGTTTATGCTCATTAGATGACAAAAAAATAATTCTGAAAGCCAGAGACTCAATTGTTTCACGTAAACTTTCCGTGCGCCAAACCGAAGATTTGGTGAAGAATTTGAAAAAAGAAAAAAAAGATGCTCCTGTTCTCAAAGACCAACTGCCTCCGGACATTAGACATCTCTGCGATCAATTCAAAGGACACCTGGGAACCAAAGTAAAAATTGCTGGCGGAATAGACAAAGGCAAAATTGAAATCTCATATTATACTCTAGAAGATTTAGAACGAATTGCTGACCTTGTTTTAGGATCACCACTCAATGTCCAGCGTGAAAACTGAACAACTGGAGAAAAAATGTTTAGTGGAAAAAAAGTAGAGCAAAATTTTAACGACCGCGACATTCGCGCTTTTTTGGAACACGGCTGTGAATTCGAAGGAAAATTAAATTTTTCTGGCGTCGTGCGCATGAACGGTAATTTTAAAGGTGAAATTGAGAGCAACGATATACTTATTTTAGGAGAAACAGCCACTGTAGAAGGCACGATAAAAATTGGTGCCATGATTGTTGGTGGAAAAGTTCACGGCGACATTATTGCAAATCATAGGGTCGAAATACTTGCTACTGGTTTTGTAAAAGGGACCATTCAGGCACCGTGTCTGATTACCCATGAGGGTGCACAAATCGTGGGGCAAATTTCAGTGCTCGAGAATTCCGGCGCCAATCATCCCTCAAAATCTGCGCATTAAACCTTATAAAAACAAAAGAATAGCTGTGCCTAATATGATTCTGTACACCGCAAAAACGGTCAGTGGATATCGGGTTAAAAACTTTACAAAACTTTTGACACAAATATAAGCAACACCCCAGGCAATAATAATTCCGACTATTAAAAACTGAATCCATTGCGCATCTAATTGCTTATATACTTTAATTGTCTCGTACAAAGCCGTACCTAATAATGCGGGTAGGCCAATCAGAAATCCGATTTCGGCCGAGGCTGACCGCGAAAACCCAAGCCATCTGCCGGTCAATATTGTTGCGGCCGAACGGCTAAAACCGGGCCAAAGCGCGAGGCATTGCCCCACTCCCACTAAAAATGTATCTCGAATGGTAAGCGAAGACATATCGCGCTCTGATTTTCGGAAGCGGCGCAAAAAATATTCGTCTAAAATAATTAATATTCCGCCAGTAATAAGAGCGAATCCAACAATTTTCACCGAAAAAAGACTCTTGATAAAATCTTTGTTTAGAAATCCGACTACGGCAAAAGGAACGACACTTAAAGCCACTCCCATAGAATGCTGTCTGTGTTTGACGTCTGTTGCTGATTTAATTTCTGACTTATGAAACAGAGACAACCAACTTTTGACCCATTTGAGCAACACAGGAAAAAAGACTGAAACAACGGCTAAAATCGCACCAGACTGCACAATCACAAGGAATGCATTTAGCTGCTCAGACTCACCCAGATTCATTAAATTCTTAAATATGATCAAGTGTCCGGTAGAACTAATAGGTAAAAACTCAGTAATTCCCTCTACCACCGACAAAACGATAATTTCGAGCCAGCCAATCATAATATTTCTTTCTCATAAATATTTTTTCAGAGATTCACAAAATCTGAAGTTGACTTTGAATGAGCAAATTAAATTCGGGTGGGCAGTCTGCCCAAGAGTCTACAATTTTGCTCAATTTTAAAAAGAATTCTTTCAACTCTACGCTGTTTCCTTCATCTGTCATTTGGGCCATTTTATTTAAAAAATCTACACTTCCGCGCCGCGTTGCGATGCGCACCATAGGTGGCGGAACAAATCGCGCTCTTCCGTTTGCAATTTCAACCACAAAACCTTCGGTGAATATTTGAATCATTTCGGCTCCGCCAGCCGCTCCATTTTTGAACATTATACATTCAAAATCGTCGCCCCGGTATGCAGCCTTAATATCTGGGCCCAAATGTTCTTGAGCTATGGAATAAATAGATGAACCAATGTATGCCGGCGATAAAATCGTGCGCAAAGCAGAAACAAAATCGCCTGAATTTGCGACATATTCCAGACCCAAAAAATTGCCTTTTTTCATCCGCACAACGACATCGACACGGAGTGTTTCTCGCCCAATTACCAATGAACCCGAAATAAACGAACCTGAAATAACATTGTCAAAAAAAGGCCCTAGTGCAACATCTGGCAACACAATACCAAGTCCAAGACGGCTTAAATTTGTCACAACGCACGAGACCAAACCCGCAGAAGAGTCTAAGACAAATTGAGCCGAACTGCCAGATATGCGCGTTTCGCGCCTTCTTTCCATACTTCGTTACCTTTTAGAGTAGATTGGCTGCGATTGTTGCAAGTGCAGAACGTTCGCCTTTAACCAGAGAAATATGACCACCAATGGCTTCGCGCTTAAAGCGCTCCACGACATAGGTTAGCCCATTGGATGCTGCGTCGACATAGGGATTGTCAATTTGATAGGGGTCGCCCGTTAATATGACTTTCGTATTTTCCCCGGCACGCGTCAGAATAGTTTTAATTTCATGTGGCGTAAGGTTTTGAGCCTCATCTACGATAAAATATTGATTGGGAATGGAGCGCCCTCGAATGTACGTCAAAGGCTCTACTTCCAAAATCCCTTGAGAAATGAGCTCATGGTAACTCTGCGACAATCTTTTTTGTCTTCCCTGAGCGTGGCCGCCCAACAACAACTCTAAATTGTCAAAGATAGGCTGCATCCAGGGATTCAATTTTTCTTCGAGCGTACCAGGTAAATAGCCGACGTCGCGACCCAATGGAAAAATTGGCCTGCTGACAAGCATTTTTTGATACTTTGCTTCATCTGTGGTTTTTTCAAGACCCGCTGCAATGGCCAGCAATGTCTTTCCGGTACCAGCAGTTCCCACTAAGGTAACTAGCTTAACATCATCATCAAGAAGTAAATCTAACGCAAAACTTTGTTCTAAATTTCGAGGATAAATTCCCCACACAAAATCTTTTCCGCCCAAATTTAAAGTCCGCAATTGCCCTGTAACGTGGTCAAATTTTCCGTAGACAAATTGCACGGGGTCTGCAATATCGCGCAAAATCACGTATTGATTCGGCATTAATTCAAATTTTTCTAAAGAAACAGTCCCCGTAGACATAAAGGTTCTTAAGTGAGTGCTCTCTACTTCAAATTCGGCAATGCCGGTGTAGAGCTCATCAATATTTACTTTATCTGCTTCATAATCTTCTACAGCTATGCCTAGCGCATCGCCTTTAAGGCGTAAATTGGAATCTTTTGTAATTAAGACAACGGCATCTGCAGGCTGCTTTGACTTTAACATCATGGCAACACTCAAAATGAGGTTGTCTGGCTTTCGCTCAAAATATGAAGGCAAAAGAGCCATATCAGAGTCTAACGTCACATAAATTTTTCCACTGTCGGCGCGATCGGGAAAAAGTTTTATTCCGGTACTCAACGAGCCCCGAGTCCGGAGGTCGTCTAAAATGCGCGAAAAATGCCGTGCGTTGCGGCCGGTTTCACTGAGACCTTTTTTAAAGGTATCCATTTCTTCAATGACTGATATAGGAATAAATACATCGTTGTCGTCAAAGGAAAAGATTGCCGATGGATTCGCCAAAATCACGTTGGTGTCAAGAACAAACTTTTTTTTCAAACTTTCCCCCTAATAATAAGCCACACTGAAAGTTGAACGCGCTATCTTACCCTCGTTCCAATTCTAAACTATCATTCAATTAGAACAAGTGCATGACAAGATGAGGAGAAACAAAATGCAAAACTCCCGGGAAGCAATAGAAAGCCTTGCGCAGAGCGTTAAACGCGACTTTAAAGAAAAAAAATTCATTCTTTCGTTCGACGATTTTTTAGAGGCACTTTGCGCGCAGCCGCGAAGACTCACTCGAACATCTGCAGAATATATTAAAGACATGATTACTTGGTTTGGCGTGTCTGAGACTACAATAAACGATAAGGTAACTAAGCGGCGCTATAAAATGTTCGAGCGTCAGCGCAGCAAAAGCAAACCGCCAATAATTGGACAAGAGGAAGCCCACGAGCACATATTTAGAGTGCTGGAACAGTTTGTGCGCCAAGGCCGTGTCGACAAACTCATTTTGCTGCACGGACCCAACGGCTCAAGCAAATCGTCAACGGCCGATGCACTGGCACAGGCTTTGGAAGAATATTCGCGCACAGACGAAGGTGCTGTTTACCGTTTTAACTGGATATTTCCTACCGATAAAATAGGCTATGAAGGCTTGAGTACAACCGAAAATGCCAAACATATCGGGTTCGGAGATTCTCCATCTGGGCGAGGTTCAAAATCAACCTATGCGCATTTAACAGACGAAGAAGTGCTGTGCAAAATCGTGAGCGAACTCAAAGAAAACCCGCTATTCCTGCTTCCGCGCAAAGAACGTCTTGCTCTCTATTCTCAAGCTGTCGAAAAACAGTCGGGACAAAAAATTTCTCTCGACGAAATTCCCCAATACATTGAAGACGGCGACATCAGCTCTAAAAACAGGCGCATTTATGACGCACTTTTAGTGGCTTATCAGGGGGATCTTGAAAAAATATTGCGGCACGTTCAGGTGGAACGTTTCTTTTTTAGTTCTCGCTACCGCACCGGAATTTCGACAGTTGAACCTCAAATGAATATCGATGCCCACGAAAAGCAATTGACTATGGAGAAAAACCTCCAGTTTTTGCCGCCTGCGCTGCAAAACATCAGACTATTTGAACCAGGCGGCGATTTGGTGGATGCCAACAGAGGGTTTATTGAATTTGCGGATTTATTGAAAAGGCCACTGGAAGCATTTAAATATTTGCTCACTACAATTGAAAAAATGAGCATCAATTTAACTTCTGGCGCGGCAGATCTCGATCTTATTATGATAGCTAGTACCAACGAAAAACATTTAGACGCCTTTAAAGCTTCACCGGACTGGCCATCTTTTAAAGGGCGCTTTGAGCTCATTCGAGTTCCCTATTTGCTCTCCAGTAAAATGGAAGCGGAAATTTACGAAGAAGACATCCGCCTCATAAAAAGAAGCAAGCCTATTGGGCCTCATGCCGTACAATTGCTTGCAAAATGGGCTGTTCTAACCCGATTGCGTCAGCCTGACCCGGAATATTATGATTTTCCCATTCGGAATATTATCGCGCGACTCGACCCCTACGAAAAATTGGCCCTTTATGATGGAGAACAAATTTCAAATAACTTCACCGACCTCGAAAAATCGCAACTCAGAAAATACGCTATAGATATTCGCAATGAATCGCAGATGTCTGTGGCGTATGAAGGTCGATTTGGAGCAAGCCCGCGCGAAATGAAAATGTTACTTTATTTTGCATCACAAAATAGCAGCCAAGACAGCGTGAGTGCGTTGGCCATATTTGAAGAAATTGACAAACTCACTCGCGACCGCACCATATATGACTATCTCCAATTTGAACCGCGCAACGGTTTTCATGATTACAAAGAATTCTACAAATACATTCGCCTTTCGTATGCCAAGTTTTTCAATCGTGAATTTTTGCAGGCTCTCAATTTATTCGATGAGAGTCAATATATTGTGGCATTTCAGCGTTATTTACGTAACATTGTAGCCTATGTAAAAAGTGAAAAACTCGAAAACGATCTCACTGGAAAAATGGAATCTCCCAGTGAATCTGTAATGGACGAAGTAGAAGGCCTTTTAAACGCTCCCGAAAGCCGGCGTGAGTTTAGAGAAAATATTGTGGCGAAAATGGCGAGTTGGCGCGTGGACAATAGCCAAGGAGAACTTGATATCGCCGCGGTATTCAGTGGCGAATTGCTCATGATTTCACGCCGTATTTACGAAAACAAAGAAGACCACATTTCGAAAGTTAAAAACGGAATGCTCATGTTTGGTAGCGAAGATTATCAAAAATTACCAAGTGATTATTTTAAATTGTGTGAAGACACATTTAACAATTTGACCGTCCGTTTTGGATACACAAAAAAAACTGCCTGGGACACATTGGTATTTATGCGGGGCTTATCTCACTGAAATAAAAGTTCTAAATTCTATTTTATTTCTGAACACCAACACTCGCCTTGCCATGTCAAATCATTGTACTACTATGTTGAAACTCTCAGAGTGACTGAGGGCAACATCATTTTAGGAGCAATTCATGTTGAAATCTAAGTCTATAATAGCGCTACCAATTTTTTTTACATACGCTTCATCTTTGGCATTGGCCGCCCCAACGGCGCGTTTATTGGGTAAAATATCGGTCGACAAACCAGCGTTTTTGTCTCTCGCAAAATTAAATGCAAACGAACCCGAATCACTTCTCATTTCAAGTTTTGGCCCCTTTGGAGGAGATGCTGTCTCAACTGTTTCAAATATTGGGTCACACATGACCGGCCTTTCACATGCTCCCGTGACACTTATATCGCAAGACACAAAGTGGCCTAACGAAGCATCTGTTTCTCCGCAAGGTGTGTTTGCATCTCCCATGTTGTTAATTCCTGGCGGATTTTTAGTGCCCGGAAAATCTACCGGAGCAATTGCATTATTAAACCCGTCAACTTTGGAATCAAAAGATATCACAAAGCCAAAAGGTGGATTTTGGTATCACCGCGTTATGTGGAAAGACATGGATGGCGACGGCAAACTCGATATCTTAACAGCACGTGCCAACAAGCCGATGTTTGGCTCCCCCAAGGGCGAATTACTCTGGTTAAAGCAGCCTGCTGACCCTTTAAATGGAGAGTGGACCGAAAATATTATTGCCCAGGGACCCGATGTCTACTTTGACGCTGCAGACCTCAACGGCGACGGCCAAGACGAAATTGTGGTGGCTCAATTCTTTAGCAAAAAGCTCAGCGTGTATTGGAAAAACGGCGCTAAATACGAAATGCGCGTCATAGACGATTCCATTGGCCAGGTATTCGATGTGCAAATCGCCGACCTCAACAACGACGGCACCAAAGACTTATTAGTTACAAATCATGAAGGCGGCGGCAAAGGCCTCGTCTTGGCATATGAAGTTCCTAAAGATCTTTCAAAAGGTACATTTACCAAACACGTTTTGCTCAAAGACATTGAAACTCGCCAAGGTGGATTCAATCAGGCATCTCCTGGTTCAGCAAGAACATTCAAAGCTAAAATCGACGATAAAGAATCAAAGCCGCTTATTTTAGTAAATGGCGACGGTTCGCAACGCGCTCACATTCTCACGGCACAATCGCAACAATCTGGCGATTGGAATTACACAGAAACAGAATTAGTTGATGCTAATTGTACCGCGGGATTATCGGCCATTGGCGACGCCAATGGCGATGGATACACCGATATCTTTGTGCCAGCATACGACAACAATGAAATTCACGTCTTTACATTTGCGCCCTAAATAGTGCTGATTAAAGGAGTATAGCAATTGTCATTCGTCTTTTTTATCGGTTTCAGCATATGAATTACGAGCGACAATTGTCTCTACCTTGCCGTTCTTTACAAAAAATAACGGCCATTTTGCTAAAATTTCCCCTTTACTAGACTGCAAAACACCACCTACAATACCATCAAATTCTAGGCCTTTAGACTGATTTTTCTTCAAGTTAAGTTCCCATTCGCCTCTCAAATCACCTGTCGACATGAATTGAAGCGGAATTTTTTGCGAACGAATTCCTGCACGATAATCCACAAGTGGTATAAGTACCAATTCAAATTTTTCGCTCTTTAAAAGTGTCTCACCTGGAATTCGAATTTGAATCTTGATCTGGTCTGTAGTGCTACCGGCATTCTGTCTGTTTATAAATTGAGTGAGCGAAACAAACACAGGTAATTCTTCAAGTTTTTTGGTCATATTTGGCACAGAAATAGGCAGAGAACCAATTGAAATACCCGTTTTACTCAGTTTAGATTTAAACATAAAATTAACTAAATTATTCGACTCCTGCTGTCCTAAACTCGATAAATAGGTTCTAAAAAGATGTGGCATTTTAAAATGCCCTTTCCAAACTTCATGTTCAGATTTCCGCGTCAAACTGGCTGGAGCCCAAACAGCTGCACCATCGCGGGCGTCTTCGAGGCGCATTGAAACAAATCCCGTAGCGGCTGTTCCCGAAGCCTCAAATGCAGTTTCATTCACCTGAAAAACGTATCTCTCAGAGGCACAACACGTGTTTAAATCACTCTCTTTTTGAAAAGGTAAGTGAGCAAAACTTCGGAGCTCATTTAACACCGGCCTCACTTTTTCTGGAACCATTGGATTTGAATTTGAAATCTCATGAACACTTGGGCCAATAGAAATTTTGGCAGCTATGGGCTCTGCAAAATAACTTTCAAGCAAAGAATTCAACAGTGTGTTTTTCTTTTTCTCAGTTGTCCACTCTTTTTTAAGTGCGTCTTTGAGCAGAATATTTTCTTGCTGCTGTGTTACTTTAGCAGCGTTTTCCAAAGCTGAATTGCCAAGCTCAATGCTGTCGTGACTCATCATTAATGAGTCCGAAAGAGCCAGAGCGACACGTGTTACAGAATCTATTTTTAAATCTGTCAGCGAATCCATATTTTCAAAGGTGGGGTACGAAAAATTTAGATTGTCTAGGCCATCAATTTTATCGAGCCTTTGTTGAGCGCTCGACCACACTACCGGAATTCCAGCCTCAGCCAGATCTTTGTTAGGGAGTTGCGACATTTCTGGATTGTCTAAATGAAACGCAAGCTGTTCTTCGCGGTCTGATTCACTGCTCCCTGACATAAAAATGCCATCGTTTTTTACTTGCAGCAAACCCACGCGCACATGAGGTTCTATGCCTGTACTTTGTATGCTCCGACCACTCGGGGTAAAATAGTGGGCGATTGTTAATTTTAACGCTGTGCCGCCTGGCAATTCAAATAAGCTTTGAACACTACCTTTACCAAAGGTTCTTTCGCCAATAATCAGTGCTCTGCCGTGATCCCGCAGCGCACCCACTACAATTTCGCTCGCACTTGCCGAGCTTGAATTGACCAACGCGACAAGAGGTAAATCTATTTTTTGTCCTCTAGAAGCCTGCTCTACTTGCTCATCAAACCGAGACCGTGTGGAAACAATTTTGCCCGATTTTATAAAAAGGTCAGACACCTGAATGGCCTGATCTAATAATCCACCAGGATTTCCTCGTAAATCAAGAATAAAGAGTTTCAATTTAGTTTTTGAGTTCTTTACTGCAAGTTCGTAAGCTGCAAAAATATCTTCTGCGGTGTGATTTGAAAATCCATTAACGCGCAAATGCAGCACGTCAGGCCTGTTCACCACAACTCTTGTTTCTACAGAACGCGTTGGAATTTCTTCGCGCGAAATGTAAACGCGAAAAACTCTTTTAGATGAAGGTCGAAATAACCACAAAGCGGTTGGGGCATCAACGGTAAGTTCGCGCATGTCTTTCATTGTGGTATCTACGGGCGAAAACGAAGCAAATCGAGCACCAACTCGCAATAAAATATCTCCGGGTTCTATTCCGGCCATGTGCGCGGGACTGTTTGGTACAATTTCTCTCACAACAGGAAGGTCTTGAATTTCATCAATGACCAACCCCACTCCGCCAAATTGTCCGCGAGTTCCATCTCGCAGATCTCGGTATTCTTCTGAATTTAAAAAACTGCTGTGGGGGTCAAGTTCGTCGAGCATGCCATTCAAAAAAACGTATGTCACTTTGGCGAGTGGCACATTTGAAACTCTCGAAACTTCTGCTGAAACCACGCGCGAAAAGTTTTCGACAAATCGCAGACCAGGCAACTGACTCTGGCTGGAATAAAATACTTTATTTCCCACTCGGACATATATTTTGTCTTCCAATTGTTTTGCAGATAACATTAAATCTGCCGATTTACTTGGCGACGTGTTGCAAAATGTGATCGATTTTTTTCCTTTACTAGAACACAAAAAAACTTTTGTGCGACTGTCGTTAAAATTGCCCGAGTTTTCGAACCCGGTTTGTGAAAGCTCTATGTTGGCGCCATAATTTTTGCGAAGCGCCACAAACCCTGATGTCACTAATTTATTCTGATTGAGTCGCTCTCTTTGGACGTAATGTTGCTCAATAATTCTCAATATTTGCCGAATGTTCTCCGATTCTGAAGAAAAACTTTGCCCCCTAGAAACATCTTCAAGGGGAACAGACATGCGCCGCTCAAATATGCCAGAACCACTCAGACCCAAAATGCCCGTGCGATTGCCTTCATAAGGCCAAAGTAACAGCAATATTCCCGCTGAAACGCGAAAAAATTGCACACATATATATTTTCGAGAATGATCCATTATTAAGAACTCCGCACTCCTTTTTCGAGCGTGTCGAGCTCAAAAAAAGAAAGTGTCAAGAAATTCTAACAACGACTCATTCTTTGTATTAGACAATTTTGTGGCTGGGGTGGTTCACTTTTCCCAATGCATTTTTTATGTAGCTCTAAAGCCTTGTTGCGCCAGCACCTGTCAGTAAACCTTCAAATTTTGTGCCGCCCGGAAAATATTCCACATCTGTGAGGCCGGTAATGAGACTTTCGACCCAATGACTCGCAAAATCGCGCACTATTCCGATATTCTTGCGGGTCGATGGCCCACACACAAGAGTGCAAAGGGAATCGGTGGAATCGCCCTCGGCATCACAGTGAGTCCCGCCAGACAACCTCAAACCCACAAATTCTCTGTCTTGCTTAAATGCCTTCAACACGCCTGTTACGTTACTCAACATGTTGCACCAGCTCGGCTGCGCAAGGAGTGCCATGACATCTATGCCCTTGGTTTTTTCTAATTCACGTAACATACTGCGATTGACATCAACGGCATCTAAAAGCAATAAACCCTTAAATCCTGTAATTACTTTTTTAGAAAACTGTGCGGCCATGTTGCTCACAAATTCGCCGCCCATGGAATGTCCGACTAATACAAAACGTTCTGGCAATTTCTCACCTTCGGGGACATTCGGGTTTTCTAGCAAAGTATTGGCCATTTCTAGAGCTAAATTGCCATCTTTCAGTTCGTCAGATGTTAGAGTTGGAGTGACTACCATCATTCCATTCTCTGCCAATCGTTCTGCCAAATCGTGCACGTGTTTGCGCGAACGGGCAAAACCGTGTTGCAGCAAAACCCACCCTTTTACGATGGAGTATTTTGGCAAAAACCATGTGACGTGCAATAATTTGTCTTTAACGCGCAGTGTGCTTTCAATTTCTTTGCGTTGATTGACATCAACTTGGTCCGAAAGCACGCGAGAACCTGACTGTTCCTTTAATAAAACTCCACAAGAAATACTCAAGCAGACAATAGGAACAGTTAAAAATTTGCGCATGAGCTTCCTCATTCTACGGTCACACTTTTAGCCAAATTACGAGGCTGATCGACGTCTGTTCCTTTGCGAACCGCAATCCAATATGCAAACAAATGCATTGGCACTGTGGTCAAAAATGGAGACACAATTGCCGAACAAGCCGGTACACCGATGAAGTCATCGGCCAGGTGCAAAATTTCTTTATCACCTTCCGTACCGATGACAATAATGCGACCACCTCTGGCTTTAATTTCTTCTATATTCGAAACTGTTTTTTCGTAAAATTCGTCACGAGGTGCCAAACAAACAACTACCATTTCTTCGTCTATAAGGGCAATGGGACCATGTTTCAATTCACCGGCCGCATAGGCTTCGGCATGAATGTAAGAAAGTTCTTTCAACTTTAATGCACCTTCAAGTGCCACTGTCCATTGCGGCCCGCGTCCAATAAACAACATAGACTGGCAAGCGTGATATTTATTAGAAAGCTTTTCTATTTCATCAGAAAGACCCAAACATTTTTCGATAAAGCTGGGAATCTTGACCAACTCTTCTGTGATTTCCAGGATTTCTGAAGGGCTCATACGTTTGTGTTCTTGCGCCAACCCTAAGCCTAATAAGATTTGACTCACAAGCTGACCCGAAAATGCTTTGGTACTGGCCACCGCCACTTCTGGCCCGCAATGTATGAGAGACTCTGCCAAACAAGCATAGCCAATGGTGCTTCCGGGCACATTCACTATCGCTAAAGTTTGCGCCCCGTTTTCGCGGGCGTATTTTATGGCCTGAAGCGTGTCGGCAGATTCGCCGCTTTGCGACACTGCCACCGCAAGAGTTTTTGCCGTAGCGGTGCAGGTTCTGTACCGGTATTCACTGGCTAATTCTACTTCTACAGGAATTCGCGCATATTTTTCGATAAAATATTTTCCGAGCATTGCTGAATAATAACTTGTGCCACAGGCCACTATTTGCAACCTATCAACCTGCTTTAAATCGATTTTTTTAAGGCCGTAATCGACTAAATTAATATTGCCTTTATCCCTATCTATGCGCCCGCTTAAAGTTTGCGCTATGGCCTGTGGTTGCTCGTGAATTTCTTTCAACATAAAGTGGCGGTAACCACCTTTTTCCATCATCGAAACAGACCATTCTACTTTAATGCTCTCTCGAACCACTGGTATGCCATCAAAAGTCTGCAATTGAAGCGAATTGGCTTTCAAAATGCCTATTTCGCCGTCTTCCATTATTATTATTTTGCGCGTGTGCTCCACCAACGCCGTAATTCCAGAGGCAATATAAGTTTCGCCCTCGCCCATTCCTATAATAAGAGGCGAACCCATTTTTACAACATAAAGAATATCGGGTGTTTCTTGACACAATATTGCAAAGGCAAAAGCACCGTGTAATTGAGTGACTATCTTAGAAAGTGCGCCCTGCATGCGCTCTTGTGCTGTGAGCGATTTGGGCTGCCGGTGAAATTCCAGATGCAACAAATGCGCTGCAACTTCTGTGTCAGTCTCACTGGAAAATTTATATCCGCGCTCAATAAGCATTGCCTTTAAAGGACGATAATTTTCGATGATTCCATTGTGAAGCAAAACAATATTTTCAGACCGGTGTGGGTGGGCGTTATTTTCTGTGGGCTTGCCGTGTGTGGCCCAGCGTGTGTGACCAATTCCTACCTGCGACTGCGCTGGCAAATTGGCTAGTTTTTTTTCTAAATTTCCAAGCTTTCCTTCAGCTCGCTCAATAAAAAAACCATCTGAAGTGAGCATTGCTATTCCGGCAGAATCGTAGCCCCGGTATTCTAAGCGCTTGAGGCCCGTGTAAAAAAATTCCGGTTTGGCTCCAGGCCCTACATAACCAATCACTCCGCACATATTTGAGTCCTCCAGAGATTGCATACAATCTCGGCTGTTAATATTTTTTAGTAATTACTGCATTGTTCCGTCGATATATTTTGAGAAACTTGCAATTCTGATACCTTTTTTAAAATGAGAATGTCCTGCTAAGTAAACAAATGGTTCAACAATCACGTCGCTTTCAAAACTCACATGGGGCTCGACATATGCCGATAATGGATTTAAAAACTGAACTCCATTTTGCATTGCAGCATCAATAATTCTGGCTTGAATAAATTTTGCCATGGTAGCTAATTGCTCTTGAGAATTAACCCCTTCTAATTCTGCTGCGGCAATTTTGTTGTAAATTCCAACTTTATGCCCGTCTTTTTTTGCCAAAAATGGCAGGTCTGTGAGGTAATATTCGCCAGCGGAATTATTTTTTACTATTTTTGGCAACAACTCTATGGCCAAATCAGCCTTAACACATATAAATCCCGAGTTGCACAAGTCAATATTCAATTCTTCTGCAGAGCAGTCTTTTTGCTCGCGAATGGCTTCAAAATCGCCAAATTTGTTTGTTAATATACGACCATATCCCGTGGGATTCGGTGCCTTAAACCCCAATATAGTTACTTTTTTTTCACTCTTGCGGTGAAAATTTAAATAAGAAAAGAACGATTCAAAACTCACGGCTGGAGTGTCGCCAAATCCTACAACAATGTCTGTATTTAAAGGGAGATTTTTGCTAGAAATAATGCTTTTTATTGATGGAATAGCCGCGCTCACCGCATTGGCTGTGCCTAATGCTTCGGGCTGAATCGCAATTGTTACTTTGCACCCAGGCTTTAATACAGCACGCTCTAAAATATCTCTTACGTTCTGTTGTGAAGGAGCAGTGACAACAACTACATCTGTAATTCCCGCATCACAAAAGGCCTCTACTGCCCATAAAACCATTGGTTTTCCCAATATTTCGTGCGCCACCTTTGGAAGTGACGTTTTCATGCGCTTACCCATGCCAGCAGCCAGAATGACACCTACAGCCGCTTGATTTTCAGTTCGAAGTTCGGACACTGGATGAGAGACCATCATCACTCTTCACTCCTGGGATAAATCACATGAAACTAAAATCGACACTTTTTAAAGCAAAAACCGTTCGCAGCACTGCACCGACACGCATAGATTTAGCAGGTGGTACTTTAGACGTTTGGCCTCTGGCTCCAATCCTACAGGAAAAATATGAGTTGTGGAATACGCCGTTGCGCACAGTAAATGTAGCTATCGATCTACGGGCATCTGCAGAACTCACCCTCGACTCGTCGCCAGAATTTGCAGCACACTTTGTCGATTTAATGACGCAAAACAAATGCGACATTGCAAGCCTCACGCAATCTGATGCCAATCAATTTCCACTTCACCGCTGTGTTGCAAGGTATTTTAAAGAAATTTTAATGAAACAAAAATTAGGTAAAATAGAACTAAAAACCAATGCCATGGTGCCAAAAGGCTCAGGGCTGGGTGGTTCAAGTTCTCTTATGATTGCCATGCTCCACGCATTCGAAACAATGCTCGACGGCGACTTTGACAACAATCAACTCTGTTTGCGTGCCCAAAATTTAGAGGCCGGAGTTTTAGCTAATTTAGCTGGAAACCAAGATCATTATGCTGCGGCATATGGCGGAGTGCAGGCCGTTTGCCATTCTGCCGATGGCTCTACTTCGTCGCCCATCATGTGTGATGGCAAAGACATGTTATCTCATATTGTTTTAGCCCACAGCGGACAGCAACACTTTAGCGCATTTAACAATTGGCTTATTTTAGAAAAAGCACTTACGGGCGACAACCAATTGCTCAGCAAGTGTGCCGATATTGCCAAAATTGCACACAGCTTAGTTCCTGTTCTAGAAAAAAATAATTGGAAAGAACTTGCAAAACTTATGGCAAAAGAATGGGAAATTAGGCGTACATTGGCGCCCGGAATAACAACTCCTATACTCGATAATTTGTACGCCACAGGAATAAAAGCTGGCGCAACGGGCGGAAAAGTCTGCGGTGCAGGAGGTGGTGGAGTGCTCGTTATGCTGTTGCCAGAACCACAAGCACGACGAAAAATCGAGAAATCGATTGCCGAAGCCGGTGGAGTTATTATGAGCGCTGGTTTTTCTGAAAACGGTGTGGAGTCTGAAGTGTTACTTTAATCTTTTTTGTCTGAAAAAATGCGAGAGCATCTCCGATGCTTCTGTGCTTCTAACACCAGAATTAACTATGCACCGGTGGTTGAGTCGAGGGTCGTTTAACACGTTTGCCAAGCTGCCTGCGGCCCCACCTTTTGCATCAGCAGCAGCAAAAACGACACGCCCCATGCGCGCTTGAACCAAGGCTCCCGCACACATAAAACAAGGCTCTAATGTTACAAATAGCGTGCAATCGGACATGCGCCAACGCTTTAATGCTGCAGCTGCTTGCTGCAAAACTACGATTTCGGCGTGTTGAGTGGGGTCGTTTAATATTTCTCGCTGGTTGTACCCCAATGCCACCACATCGCCTTTTGAGTTGACTATCACGCTTCCCACCGGAACATCTCCAAGTTTTTCGGCCTTGGATGCTTCAGCCAAAGCCAAATCCATAAATTTTTCGTCGGATGCGATGTTTGATTCAAAAATGTGAGGCTCGGGAATTTGCTTCATGTTATTTTTGGGCATCTAGAAAAGGTTTTTAGACACGAAAAAAGCGGGCGTAAACCCGCTTTCAAATTTCGTGTGGCGGAGCGAGAGGGATTCGAACCCTCGGTAGAGTTACCCCTACGCGTCCTTAGCAAGGACGTGGTTTTAGCCACTCACCCATCACTCCAAGGATTTAAAACCCACGACAAGCTTGATAAAATCCTTGCTAAAGGATTTGTCTTGTCCCACACAAACTAAAAAAAATGGTGCGCGGTAAGCGATTCGAACGCCTGACCCTCAGATTCGTAGTCTGATGCTCTATCCAGCTGAGCTAACCACGCACATGCCATGAATCCGAGCGAGCCCGGGCTTCAAAGTGCGTCTTCAGTAACCTGCGACGTACGAGCAGTCAAGCACTATCTAAAAATTATTTTTCGAGGGCGCCGCCGTCAACCCAGTCGGTCAAAGTCTTTTTGTCGGCATCGGAAAGCTTAGCTGGTAGGGGCGGCATTGGTGAAGCGGAATCAGTAACTCGTGCCTTCACTCTTACTGACGCCGACTTTGCACCTGCAAAAGTGTCAAGTGCAACACTTCCTCGTTTAGTCCCAGCTGAACTGTGACAACCCACACAATTCGTTGCCAAAGCCGCCTTAGCAGCACCATCAAAAGTCACAGCCGTTGCAGCTGGAGTTATTTTAGTTTCTTCCTTAGATCCACAGTTCACTAGTACGGCACCTAAAGCCAAAGGTAACAAAACAGCTAATAATTTTTTCATGGGTTCGCTCTTTGTGAATATTTGTATGCAAATAGTTTCACTGAGGAGCTTATTACAATGCGGCCAGATTCTGCAAGTGCGATGGCCAAATTGCCTACGTCAATTCCAATATTCAATTGTCATTTTAATTCATCCGAAGTTTCCATCCACTTTAAAAAGATTTTTCCATCGGCTTCATCTTTCCAAGTTTTTCTGCCTTTTGGCATGATTCCGTTTTTGATTGAAGGAATAATGTCTTGCTTTAATCCTCTCAATTTTGACAGGCTACCGAATTGAATTTTTTTAGAATCCATATCGGCAGTATCGGAATGACAAGAACTATTTGCGCAAGTGCTTTCTACAATTCCTTTTATTTTCGATTCATAAGTCACAGGGCCCGTGGCCATTTTATCGTTGTTTTTTTCTGGAGATGTGCCAACCAGTTCTTTGCTTTCAGAAAGCCATTTTATCAATTGCGGCTTAAATTCCGCCCATTTTTTATCTTTTGCTTGCTTAGAATCCTTTGGTGGCATAGGGTCTTCACCCGTAGATTGCGTGATTCTCTTGAGCGACTGCACCTTTAGTTTTTTAATGTTTTCCAAAGTGTCGAGCGGTTTATCTTTCATTGCGCCATCGCCACCGTGACAACTGGCACAAAATTTATCAATTTCTGGCTTTAATTTTTCGTAATTCAAGACATTACTATCTGCGCTGCTGATATTATTTTCCGCAATATTTACAGAAGCAGCGCCGGACTTAGCAACACCACTAATTTGCTGACCGCACGCCCACATGCCGGTGACCACTAGAAAACTCGCTAAAATTTTCCATTTTTCATTCACAAGCACAGCGACTCCTTTTTGACAGCAGAACACGATTTTCTACTCATCGGAGTTTTTTAGAAAATCTGAAATGAATCTTTATCACTCCAGAGTTTACAGTGGGTTAAGGTAACACAAAAGCTTCCATTTTTAAGTCCAGACAGTACAACTCTTTGGGGATTTGCGACGAGCCACCGTGCGTAGGACGGCAAGGCTGTGGAAGGTATTATACCGCCGCCTGTAAACGTTCCACCTCACATTGAACCCTCCAACAAACCAAACACACTCGCCGACGGCTCGAGAATGGATAGTATCCAACTTTGGACCGGATTTTACAGTTTAGCGATTGAAATTCTGCTAAATTTGAAATTCTTCAATTTATAAATTCCTTGCTGGGAAATAGAACATCTCTCTCTGGGATAGGCACGAATTGCATCTCCTTCTTTTGGCCTCATTTATCTCAATCATAAAGCCGACTAGTTCATAAAGTATATAATTTTCTAGAGTGACACTGGGCTTTCTTTTTGATAGAACATTTTTGATTGTCTTTTTCAGGAGCTTCAATGAACTTAAAAATTAAAGATCTTCTCGGCGCTCTTGACCTCTCTGGCTCAAATTTAGCACCAGACTGGGACTTTACAACTGACTTGGCTTCGCAAGATCGCAAAAAAATTAAATATGACTATTTAAAGGTTCGTGGAGATAAACAAGCCGGACTCAAAAGGGCAATGGAAATTTTAGAGAAAGAATTAAGTGACCGAAGATAACCGACTCGACAATGTCCAAAATAATATTATTGAAAAAGCACCACAAGAAATTCAAATTTTGGTCCAGGCACTTATTGCAGAAGTGAAACATGCTGAAATAGGCACACCACCAATCGCATAGCTCCAGTAATAGTTGGAGGTGCTGCTGCAGTTATTCTAGCGTTTATGGGAAGGAAATAGTTCTTAAGCAGATTTCCTGTGTCACCTCAATAGAGTTCTCTGCTCTCAAAAAACTTTCATGCAACAACTCTGCTTAGCAATCACAACCCACAAAAGTAACAGCTCAATATTCTATTCAGCTCCGGATTCAAAGGAGAGTCGAACCACAGCAATCCGTTTTGATTGAAACAAAGAATTTTATGAGCGCATTTTTTGGCCAAATCCAGATTATGAGTAGAAAAAATAACCGCACTGCCAGAATTTTTCGCCTTAATTTGAATAGCGCCACTTAAAACTTCAATCTGCCTGGGGTCCAGTCCCGCGTCAGGTTCATCGAGGATAAACAAAGCATTTTTTTGCATCCAAAGCCTTGCCAATTGCACGCGATGCCATTCTCCCCCGCTCAATTGATTCAAATTTCGTTTCTGCAAATGCACCACATCAAAATTCTGGAGAGCAGCGCCTGTTGATTCATCTAGAGAATGACCCCGTGTCGCATTCGAAAAACGCATGACAGATTTTGAATCCGTAAATGTCATAAATTGGCTCACGGTAAAACCATCAGCCTTGGGCAAATTTTGCGTTAAATATCGAATTTTTTCAGATTTTATTTCTTTTGAAAGCTTTACGGCGTCGACACCATCAATTAAAATGCGCCCGCTATTTGGTTGAATGAGGCCTGCGCAAGCACTCAGCAAAGTCGATTTTCCGCACCCATTTTGTCCTAATACCGCAACTATTTCGTTTTTTTTAATTACAAACGAAAGGTCTGAAATTAAATTTTTTCCTTGCATCCAAAACGAAAGTTTTTCACACGTTAAAATATTTTGTTGAGTCATACTGCACGCAATATCCTCGCTTTTTGAAACAATATGACAGCCAAACAGGGAGCCCCAATAAGTGCCGTAAATACTCCCACCGGAAGTTCGGCAGGTAAAAATAATGTGCGAGCTAGCAAATCTGACACCGATACCAATGCTGCCCCAAAAAATAGGCTACAAACACCTTCTATACGTGCATTTTCCGGAACTAAAATACGGACAAAATGTGGCACAATGAGACCCACAAAACCGACTGTTCCGGCAGCGGCCACCATAAACGCTGCTAAAATTGCAACCATCAAAAAACAATAGATGCGAATTTTTTTAGAGTGGAAACCTAAAGAATTCGCAAATTCGTCGCCAAACGACAACGCGTTAAGTGCGGGCATAAAATAAATCAATAGAGCCGATGAAATTATCAATACGAGCCAAAGCATTGAGACTTCAACTTCGCTTAATAATCTCATGGCACCGACCATCCAGCGGTAAGCTTCGCCCAATTGCTGTGGGGCCAGAAAAGCCACCGCAAACATCAGCACAGCACCACTGAAAGAATTAATCATTAAACCTAAAAGCGGCAAGGCAAATGCGTCGTCATTCAATTTCAATAATTTTCTGGCGCCCAATAAAAATAATAAAGCGACAAAACTACCTATTAATGCCAATGATGCCAAATGAAAAGATTGCACCGCATAATTAAGCGCAGAGAGCAAAATCATTCCAACCACTGCGAAACAAGTTCCAGAAGAAGAAATGCCCAATACAAAGGAGTCTGCAAGAGGATTACGCAACAGGCGCTGCAATACGCTTCCAGAAATAGAAAGTCCTGCGCCCACTGCCATTGCGCCAGTCACTCGTAGCACTCGCAGGCGCAAAATGGCTTGGCAAGACTCTGACAAATTATTTTGAAGTAAATACAAAGGTGGTTTAAAAGAGCAATCGGCAGAACCTATTTGAATGGAAATAAATGCACAAAACAAAAAGATGAACACCGCACCAAATAAGACAAATTTGCTTTTAGACATCAAAAATAATTCCTAGTCGTGCTTCAAAGTGCCAATAAGTAGTCTATAGCATCGGTAATTCTGGGGCCAGGGCGCACAAAAATATCGGCATCTAAATATTTAATTTGCGGTGTTTTAAGAGATGAAGGAAATATTTTCTCAAACTTTTTAATCGTATTTGAATTTACAGCATGCGCCAATTTGGAACTCGTTAAAAATAGAATTTCTGGCAAGTGTCCTAAAATATATTCTTCTCCAACTACGGGGTATTTTAAAGCCCCGGCGTTAATCGTATTTTGAAACTGCGCTTGCGCAAATAAATCGCCCAACCATGTGTCAGGACCCACCGCATATATGGGCTCCAGTTGCAGCGCAATGAGTATTTTTCGATTTTTTCCGGGTTTGATTTTTTTCAAGCTTTCCCATTTTTGTGCCATTTTTTTCTCGAGCTCTTGAGCCTCTTTTTCGGCATTTAAAAGAACGCCAAGCCTAAGAATATCTGCCCTTAATTCACCCATATTTTTTGGTGAAAATTCTTGGACACTCAATTTGAGACGCCTCAGATTATCGAGGGTCGCTTTAGAATTTCCTTCTGTGGCCAAAATAATATCTGGATTGATATTTACAATTTTTTCTAGGTCGGGGCTCGAATAACTTCCAATTTTATTTATTTTTTTGGCGTCTCCAGGATAGTCGCACTGAATGGTATTGGCGACCAAAATTTTACTTTTTTTAAGAGCAAACACGAGCTCGGTCAAATGAGGCGAAAGTGCTACAATTTTTAAATCCCTTGCATACACAGGAAGAATGCACAAAATTGAAATTAATAAATAGATTCCTGAAAGCCACTTTTTCCAAATCATACATTTACATTCATTCATTTAAGCCCGCAGCAACAAGTTTCTCTTTTATTTTCTTCAGCACCCGAGCCTCCAACTGACGGGCCCGTTCTCTGGTGATTCCGAATTTTTCGCCTACATCTTGCAGTGTCACAGGGTCTTCGGCCAATATTCTAAATTTAAAAATGTAAGCATCTCTTTCGTTGAGTTCTTTTTCGACACCCACCATTTCGCGCCGCAATATTTTTAACACCTGTTCGCGTTCAATTCCAACGTCAGGTGATTCAAAATTGGCCGATAAATTGTCAATTCCACGAGTGTCATTGTCCGCGCCCACAGGAGCATCTAACGAAACATCATTTTTAGTGAGGCGTTGCTGCATCTCAATAACGTCGCTCTCTTTGACTCCAATATTTTCGGCAAGCAAATGGGCGTCGAATCGCTGCGTTAGGGCATACATTTTTTCGGCTTCAGACCTCAGTCTAAAAAATAATTTACGTTGCGCGTCGGTGGTACCCATGCGCACCAAACTTTTATTATCCATTAAAAATTTCAAAATATAGGCGCGAATCCACCACGCGCTATAAGTCGAAAGTTTAACTCCACGATATGGGTTAAATCGATTTACAGCCTGAACAAGGCCAGCGTTACCTTCCTGAATTAAGTCTAAGATTTGAGCGTAGGCGCGCCTGTATTCCATTGCTATTTTAACTACGAGTCGCAAATTCGCAGTCACAAGTTTGTTTCTGGCAGACAGATCGTTATTTTCGTATGCTTTTGTCGCGGTCGAACGCTCTTCTTCGATAGTCATGAGAGGGTATTTACGCAATTCACTCAAATACCTCTGCAAGGCACTCGTTACAACAAGTCCTTTTTCAGAGGTGATAGATTTTTCATCAAAATCTTCTAAGTGAGAATCTTCAGGCCAGGCATCGTCAATTGTTTCGCCTAAAATAGACTGCGGTAAATTGCGCTCGTCTTCTACTTCTGGCAAATGAACTCTGTCTTCGTCGTCTTCCACCAATTCGGCTTCTACATAGTCAGATTTGGGAATTTTTTTTTGAGAGCTTTTAGCAGCAACCGATTCTGTTTTTCTTTTTTTGGGAATGCTGACGCGCACAAACGATTTCTTTTTGCGCACGGGCTCACCAGTGTTTTCATTCGATTCACTTGGTGGCAAAATCTCGGTGTCGCGACTCATCTGATGTCACCCTCTGCAAGGACTGCGCAATGCCAGGAATCGGAATCATTTCCAATCCGTTCGCCAAAATCAACAAAAGAGATCCGGAGCATAACACATTAATGTGGTACATACTCGGAAACCGTGGGCAGTTTGAGGTCACCAACTCCCTGTCTCATTTGTCGCAAGTTTGCCAAGAATTTTGCAATCGCGATATAGACATTGTGGGAATTGTGGGGGGCGACGGAACCATCAGCCTCACACTTTCTGCACTGCAAAAAGCCTACGCGGGCAAAACTCTACCACGTATCATGATTTTGCGCGGTGGTACCGTAAACGTGGTTGCAAGTAACCTTGGAATTTTTGGTAAGCCAAAAGATGTCATGGCCGATTTTATCGATGCCTTTCATAACAATAAACCGCTCGCCGAAATGAAATTACACACTCTTAAGGTAAACGGACAACTCGGATTTATATTCGCTAATGGGTTGGCATGCCGATTTTTGCAAGAATTTTATAAAAATAAAACAAATGCCACTGGCGCTGGCTTATTTGTAGCGCGCATATTTGCCGACGGGCTATTAGGTGGAAAAATTACTGGCGAATTTAAGAAACTTGTGCAGCCAGAATCTATAGCAATTCAACTCAATCATCCGAGTATTGAATCTGCTCAAGAATCGACCGACAACTACAGTCTCATTTTTGCTTCTAGCATTCCAAAATTGCCTTTTGGATACCATTTGTTTAAAGGTTTTTCTACGCTTAAATCTGAGGCCGAAATGATTTTAATTCGCGCCACTGGAGGCGAGCTGGTGAGGCAAGCCAGCCGTATATTTACTGGTCAAAAATTCAATCCTAAAACTGTTTCTCATGCACTTTTTGACAAAGCGACTTTGCAAACAGAACCGGGTCAATTTTACTCTGTCGATGGCGAAATTTTGCAAGCTCTAGACGGGAAAATTGAAATTGAAATGGGTCCAGCCTTTGTTTTCTGCTCACCTTATGGCAATGTTTTGTCACAGCATCAAGGTGCGCTGCATTCAGGAGTACCGCCCTCGTGAAAACGACTTCAGATGATATTTATTTAAGCAACGAAAACGGTGGTGTTCTAGTTGAACACTCTGTTTTATCGCTTGAAGCACAGTCGTCTGAATGTACTAATTTCATTTCTAGCGCTGGACCTGCCTATATATCTGGCAAGCTTTTTGGCAAACAGGTTTTAGTTTCTGATGAAAGTTATCGCCTGCTGTCGCCTCGATTCCCAAAAACCGCTTTTTTACCTTGTCAGTATTTTCGGCCCATCGTTTTAGGCAACATCCAACTCGAACTACTGCCGAGCGGCGAAAGCCCCGGTGCTTCTTTTTTGAGAATTCAAAAAAAAGACGACTCACTTTTTTACGCCTCGCATTGGAGCCGGCAAAACTCTGCAGCGTTGCGACGTTCCGTTTTTAAAACATCTAAAACTCTGATGGTGCGATTGCACAAAGACCCCAATGCCGTTTTTTCTGTCACCGCGCGCCGCGAAACAGAACGGTTTCTCGATTTCTCTCGCAAAATAATCAATGCCTCAGAAAATCTGGTTGCCGTTGTAAATACTTTTGGTGAGGCTCAAAATTTGAGCTACCATTTAGACAATTTAAAAATTCCTTATTCTTTTGATTCAAAACTTCACGCTGTTATGAAAAGTTTTCAAGAAACATTACCTGCGGCGCAGTGCCCGTCTTGGCTCAAAGAAGTCAACCGCTATAATGCAGAATCACCTAGCCCTTCGGTTATTTTAGTTTCTAAGCAACATTTGTTGCAATCGCGCCCCAAGTCTTTGCCCGACGGCATTTGGGTCTGGATAGGCTTAGACTCCGAAGAACAACTCCGTCATCCGTGGCTCTCTTGCATTGCATTTACCGACACTTTTTTACTGCAAGATAATCCAGATATCACAGACTTACTCGACATGATTAAAGAAGTAAATCCGCAGCAAATATTGCTTTTTGGCGAAGGGGCCCAAAATTGTGCCACAGTTTTGGCACGCCAGGGACTTCATGCGGAATGTTTTTCACCTCCTCGTTTACAAACACTTTTTTAGAGTCTTTTTGACACCCTTCCATTCATCTGCCCTTTCGCTCAGTTCTACCTCGGTTAGAATCTAAGAAATTCTGAAAGTCGAAGGGGCTTGAATGGAGAGGCACCAGCCAGACCGGCGCAGTTTTACAGTCCGCGAAATGGAAATTGGTGACCTCGCAGAAGTGTACCGCCTCGGCGACAAAAGCTTTAAAGCTGCCCTTTGGCCCATGCTATACCGCAGCTGGGATGAATACGAAGTCACAACATTATTCAACACCGACGGCGACTACTGCCTTGTTGCTGAAAACGATGAAGATTGCCTACCAGAAGACCGCATTGTTGGATTTGTACTGGGAACCGTGGTTTCTAAGCCAGGTTCGGCATGGAGTTATGGATATATAATCTGGCTGTGTTCACACACTGGTTGGGGCCGCGAAGGCGTGGCTGGCAAATTAGTCGATAAACTTGTTGAACGTATGATTGAAGAAGATGGCATTCGCATCATAATGGCTGACACAGACCCCGATAATGTTCCAGCTGTAAAATTCTTTCAAAAAAAAGGCTTCGACAATCAAAAAGAACACCTTTATTTGAGCAGCAACCTCGAACATAATATTCATTACGCAGACTTACTCAAAAAGTCGCGGGCTGAAGCCATGGATGCTGAATATGTGAAGCGAATTAGAAGACTCGCCGTAGGAAAGATGATACTGGATCCTCGCAAGGCGAAACCTGCAAAAAAGAAAAAAGCTAAGGCCAAAGCAAAAAAGAAAAAAGCCAAGCAAAAGAAAACTAAAAATAACTGAATGAATCTCGCGGCTGTTTCTCTTTTGCCCCGAGAATAACTCGGTGCTTAAATGGAACAGTGACGCAAATGGAACTTCAAAACATCAGTCTCGAAATCGAAAAACTCAACCCACCACAAAAAGAAGCCGTAAGACACACCGAAGGGCCAGTGGTTATTTACGCTGGCGCAGGCAGCGGAAAAACACGGGTGATTTGTAACCGCATTGCACAATTAATAGTAAACGGTGTAGCGCCTTCATCTATTTTAGCAGTGACTTTTACAAATAAAGCCGCTCGCGAAATGAAAGAACGCATTGAACAAATCATTGGACACCGTGCACATTCTATTATTATTTCTACATTTCACTCTGCCTGCGCGCGATTTTTAAGAATATATGCCAAAGAAATTGGATTTAGCGAAGCATTTTCTATTTACGACGACGACGATCAAAAAAATCTGCTCAAAGATGTTCTTAAAGACATTAACATATCCGATAAAATATTAAACTTGGCCACTCTCAAAAGCCGCATCGATAAACTCAAGAACAAAGGCAAAACGCCTGAGTCTTATAACGAAGAACTCAAGCGCGATGATTTCGATTTTAATGCCGATTCGGGCAATTCCTTTCGGCGCTTTGGAGAAGAAGTCTCTCCCGAAATCATTCAAAAATGTTATGCCCTCTATCAAGCCCGACTCAAGCAGCAAAATGCAATGGATTTTAACGATTTATTATTATTGATGGTCGAACTTTTGGAAAAAAGCAAACTCGCTAAAGAACAGATGCAAAATCGATTCCGTTACTTTATGGTCGATGAATTTCAAGATACCAACCCCATTCAATTTAAATTTATTCAATTGCTTTGCGATCACACACGGAACATATGCATTGTAGGCGACGACGACCAAAGTATTTACTCTTGGCGAGGCGCCGAACCTGCATTTATTTTAGAATTTAATCAGTATTTTCCAGACGCCGTTACCTATAAACTGGAACAAAATTACCGCAGTTCTAACACAATTGTTAATGCTGCCACTAGCGTTATTTCACACAATTTAAAGCGATCGCAAAAAACTCTCTGGACCAATTCAGACCCTGGCGATAAAATTGTCATTAAAACCGCTAATGATTCTTTTGAAGAAGGCCAATTTATTTGCGGCTCTATCTTGAAAGATGTCGAAAACGGCGCACAGTTTTCTGAATTTGCAGTTTTGTATCGCACCAATGCTCAATCGCGCGCCATAGAAGACGAACTCCGCCGACGCATGTTACCTTATATTATTTATGGCTCCGTTCGCTTTTACGAACGTGCAGAAGTCAAAGTTTTATTGGCTTATTTAAGGCTGCTTGTAAACCCCGACGACGATGCTGCTTTTCAAAAAATGATAAGCGTACCCAGACGAGGATTTGGCGACAAAGCCATGGTAGGACTGAAAAAAGCAGCGCAAGAAAATGGAAATATATCGTTGATGCGCGCTTCCCACCGCTATGCTCGCAACGAAATCAGTGCAGAAATCGGCCGTGGTGCAGGAGCACTCAAAGAAGTTTCTCAAATATTTTCTGCGCTCAAAACAGAACTCGACGCCTGGGGCCTGCCGTCTAGAGCACTGGTTTTGCTACTCTCCCATTGCAGATTCGAGGAATATTTAAGAACAGCCTACCCCGAAGACTCAGAAGATCGCTGGCTAAACGTTATGGAACTTAAAAACGCTCTTATTGAATTTGAATCCAATGCCGAAGCTGGCACAAATATACTGGCTCAATTTATTGAACAAGCTGCACTCACTGTCGAACCCACAGTTCATAATGTCCAAACGGGGCAAGCAGCAGCCATTAGTTTAATGACCATTCACGCTTCTAAAGGTCTCGAATTCGACAGAGTATTTATTGCTGGCCTCGAAGAAGGCGTATTGCCACACATGAATTCGTTAGAATCTGACGCTTCTGTAGAAGAAGAACGCAGACTTTTATACGTGGCCATGACCCGGGCTCGTCACAAACTCTCGCTGACTCATATTCTAAGAAATCGATTTAGGTCCGATATGTTTGCCGAACCTAGTCGTTTTTTGTCTGAAATACCTCAAGAACTCACTCTATCTGTCGACAAAAAATTCAGTCGCAATCCTTATCAATCTAAAAGTCAGTCGCAATTTTCAGATCCTTTTTCTAATCCTTTTTCTGAATCCTCAGACGTTGCACAAACTTCCAAGAAAATACCTGCATTTGGCTTAGTGCCGGCGCGCCAACCTGCCTTTGATCCTCTTGCAGATCCCGTGTACTCCGACGATTCCGCCGAAGAACAAAATTGGCACAAAGGCACACAAGTTAAGCACAAAACATTTGGGGTTGGCGTGGTTCAGAATGTCGAAAAAAGCTTGGGCGGCTTCAGACTAGAAATACGATTCCCCATTGTGGGCGTGAAAAAAATCATGCACACCTTTGTGACTCCGCTCTAATTTGATAATGAATTTTGAACCTTGTTAGACTCAGATTGAAATGGGAGTAGCGCACGCATGACAATTGTTAAAAAAGTTCTCCAAATATCGCCGTCAATAGCTGCGGGAAACCTTATGAATTTGGCTTCCGAAGTCGCCAAACTCGAATTGTCTGGCGCTGATAGCATTCACTTCGATGTGATGGACGGTCATTTCGTTCCTCTTTTAACCATTGGTGTCCCTTTTTTAGAACAAATTCGTAAAATCACTAAAATGCACCTCGATGTTCACATCATGGTTACAAATCCCGATCAAGTATTTGAACACTATCTTGACGCTGGCGCCGACACACTCACTTTTCACATCGAAACTGCGCTGCATGCTCACCGCATTTGCAACCGCATCAAAGAAAAAGGCAAGAGAGCAGGAATTGCTCTCAATCCCGCTACACATTGGCGAGAAATTGAATTTTTAATTCCTTCACTTGACCAAATTACACTCATGTCGGTCAATCCCGGATTTTCGCGGCAAGCACACATTCCAATGGTGCAAAAAAAGGCTTTTGAAATTCGGCAATATTGCAATAATCTCGGTATTGATATGGACATTCAGCTCGATGGCGGAGTTAATACAGACAATATTGCTGCAATAGCTCAGGCTGGAGCCAATATTGTAGTGGCAGGAGGCGCCGTTTTTAATTACGACGACTTTGGAGCCGCAGTTTCTGCTCTTCGTAAAGCAGCCTTGGCTCAAGGATAACTATGAACAAAATACTTTCACCTATCATTTCTGAAATTGAAGAACTCGAACCTCTTTTAGTAAAATTTTTGCTCACTCCAAACCAACCGACAAATCAAATATTGCAACATATTTTTTCTGCGGGCGGAAAAAGAATTCGTCCTGCATTGTTTTTACTCACATGTAGACTCATTAATTACAACGACGAGCACAAGTATCCTATTGCAGGCGTTTGCGAATACATTCACACCGCTAGCTTATTGCATGACGATGTTATAGATAGCTCAACTTTGCGACGTAACAAACCCACAGTTAATTCTGTGTGGGGAGACGAAACAGCCGTTCTTGCAGGCGATCTCATTTATTCAGCCGCCTGCCGTTTGATGGTCAAAACCCGCAGCCTCGACCTCATAGACACTTTTGCCGAATGCATTCGATTTATGAGTGAAAGTGAGTTATTTCAACTCGAATTGCTATGGAAAGAAAACACTTCGGCAGATCAATATTTAACGGTGGTCGCAGGAAAAACAGCTGCCTTGTTTGAAGCATCGACAAAAACACCTTGTTACCTTAAAAATTGCGACCCTCATATCACTCTTAATTTGGGTGAATATGGCAAAAATTTAGGATTTGCTTTTCAAATTGCCGACGACTGCCTGGACTACGAAGGAAATTCTGATGCTCTTGGCAAAAATCTGGTGGCCGATTTAGCGGAAGGAAAAGTGACACTGCCACTCATATTGGGAATGCAAAATTCTTCAAAATATGCCTCGGAACTTAAAAAATTGGTCTCACAAATGCTTGCAGCCGACCTGCCAAGCGAAGCACAAAAATGCGAACTAGTAGAACTCGTAAAATTGTCTGAAGGGTTAAATTTAGCCAAGGGTATGGCGCTTCAATATGCACAAAATGCCCGCAGCGCTTTAGAATTAAACTGCAAACAATTTTTGAAAGAAAAACATGCCGAGGCAGCTCTTGCTTCGCTTTTAGAACTGACCCATTTTGTCACTCACCGCATCAACTAAAGAGCACCTATGACGCCATATTTATTGAGTCGCACCCAGTTGAACAATGGTCTTAAAGTATTGCACACGCAAGTGAAAAACACTGCAGGATTTGAAATCGCACTCCACATAGACACGGGCTCTCGCGACGAAACACCTGAAACAAATGGTATTTCACATTTTTTAGAACACATGATGTTCCGTGGCACTGAGCGTTTTCCCACCTCAATTGACCTGGCCTGCGCCCTAGAAGAATGTGGCGGCGAAGCCAATGCCATGACCACCAATGAGAGCACAGTTTATTGGTTAAAGGGTGCAGCAGCAAAAATGGACACCGCCATAGATGTGTTTGGCGATTTTGCCCTCAACACAAACTATGCAAATTTAGAAACCGAACGTTCGATTATTCTGCAAGAATTAGCAGGCGATTACAACGAAAACGGCGACAATATTGATATTGAAACTTTAGGCATGCAAGCTCTGTTTCAAGACCACCCCCTTGGTTTTCCTATTATTGGCACCGAAGAAAATTTAAAGCGCATTGGCACTGCAGAGCTCATCGCAAAAAAGAATTTATTTTACAGACCAAGCAATTGTATATTGACAATTGTTTCGCCTCAATCACTTGAAGATATCTTACCAAATCTCAATCGCGCGTTTAACGATCACTGGCCCGTTGCAAATCTTAATGCCGCTCAAAGAGATTTGTTAAATCTGGCCGATTTTTTCGACCGCACAAAAAATCGCAACGGGATGATGTTGCAAAACAATGCCGATAATCAATTTAATCTGAAAATTATTTGCCCCGCTACTGGCGGCAACCACCGCGATGTCGTAGTGCAAACTTTTTTGCAACGCATTTTAGACGATGGTATTTCGTCGCGATTGCCCGGCACTCTGAGAGAAAAACACGGACTTGTCTACGACATTAGCTGCGAATCGGCAGCATATTACGATATTGGCACATTTACGATTGATGCCACAGTTTCTACCGATATGTTTGACACTTTGCTCATGCGCCTCACCGAAGAACTTCGCATCATTCAATTGCAGGGGCCAAGTGTGGCAGAAATGAATCGCGTGCGGTTTCGTTATTCGTATGACTTAAAAATGATCGTCGAAAGTCCGTTTCGCTATTTGTCGCGCGAAGTGAGCAATTTATTTTGTGGTGGCGACATGAGCGTTGATGCAGAATTGCAAATGCTTGAATCGGTCACGGCCGACGAAGTCGTGGCTATGGCGCGAAAATGCCTGCAAGCCGCCAGACGCGGCATTGCTCTGGTGGGTCCCAAAGCTCGCAAAAGACGGGATTCTATGGAACAATTATTACAGCGTTTGAAAGTTTAAAATAGCAATTGCATCACCCTCTAGATTTGTATGCCAACGGCAAATGGAGAAAGTGCGCCATGACTCAAAAAGTGCCCTGCGTAAATGTCCGGCAATTTACAGACGGTTCGCCGCGCGAGCGGTCGGAGTTTGTGACTGTGTTCGGAAAAGGCTTGCAAGAATTTGGATTTGTGGTTGTCGAAGGTCACGGTGTTTCGGCACCACTCATTCAACAAGCATACGCAAAGCTTCACACTTTTTTTGCACTCTCCGAAGAAGTTAAAAAATCTTACGAACCCGCTGGCGGCCATGGGCAAAGGGGCTACACAGGGTTTGGCAAAGAACACGCCAAGCATTCCAACAGGGGCGACTTAAAAGAATTTTGGCACGTGGGGCGTGAAGAATTTACCAATCAAACAATAGCAAAAACATATGCACCAAACCTTTGGGCAGATAATCATGTTGCAGGATTTAAAGATACATTTTTAAAACTCTACAACGCCCTCCATGTTTTTGCTCGCACTTTACTAGAAGCCACCTCGTTGTACTTAGAACTTCCGGGCCAAACTCTGCCGCGCATGATAGAAAACGGCAACAGCATTTTAAGGGCACTTCACTATCCTGCAGTGTCCGATGGCCAGGCAATTAGTGGTGCAGTGCGAGCCGCAGCGCACGAAGACATTAATTTTATCACTATTTTGTGCGAGGCTACTGAGTCGGGCCTTGAGCTTCTCACGCGAGAAGGCAAATGGCTTTCGGTAGAAAGCACTACGGGGCAAATGGTTGT
The DNA here is from genome assembly GCA_043747645.1 of Pseudomonadota bacterium. Taxonomy (GTDB): domain Bacteria; phylum Bdellovibrionota_B; class Oligoflexia; order Silvanigrellales; family Silvanigrellaceae; genus JAYTOT01. The sequence continues at coordinate 51,235 of JAYTOT010000082.1, forward strand.
CGATTCGGGCGACATGCTCAGCCGCATTTGCAACAATATTATTCCTTCAACAACACACAGAGTTATCAATCCTCCTGGCGCTAAAAATGTTGCTCGGTATTCCATGCCTTATTTTGTGCATCCGTATAATACTTGTCATTTAGAAGTCCTCGACCGCTGCAGGAGCTCACAAAATATTTCAAAATATGCGCCAATTTTAGCCGACGAATTTTTGCACCAACGATTGCGTGAAATAGGCTTGACCAAGTGAATTATCGAAAAATTAAAGGACTCGCATTATGCTTGCTTCTAGACAAATTCAATCTCCTTCTGCGTCTACTTCTCCAGAATTAGTGCTCGACGTTCAAAACTTGGTCACCTCGTTTCATGTTGCAAAACGTGATTTAATTGCAGTCGATAACTGCTCTTTTTCAGTAAAACGCGGTCAAACTTTGGGTATTGTAGGGGAATCGGGCTGTGGAAAATCTGTCACAAGCTTGAGCATCATGCGTTTGATACCTTCGCCGCCTGGGCGCATAGCAAGTGGAAAAATATTTTTTGAAGGCCGCGATTTGCTCACGCTTAAAACAGAAGAAATGCGAAAAATCAGGGGCAATAGAGTGTCCATGATTTTTCAAGAACCCATGACCAGCCTCAACCCGGTATTTACAGTAGGCGATCAGATTGGCGAAGTTTTTTCGGTTCACAAGGGTGCTAACCGCAGGCAAGCCCGCGAATTAAGTATCGACATGTTGAGGCAAGTCAAAATTCCTTCGCCCGAAAATCGCATCGACGACTACCCCCACCAAATGTCGGGCGGCATGCGTCAGCGCATTATGATTGCCATGGCGCTTGCCTGCAAACCCAGTTTATTGATTGCTGATGAGCCAACCACAGCTCTCGATGTCACCATTCAAGCACAAATTTTATCGCTCATGAACGACCTGCAAACCGAAACAGGTATGTCTACAGTTTTAATTACTCACGATTTAGGAGTGGTGGCCGAAACCTGCGACGATGTTGTTGTAATGTATGCCGGTAGGGTTGTCGAAAAAGCCACAGCACGGCAGCTTTTTTCGGAGCCAAAACACCCGTACACCATGGGTCTTATGGCATCAATTCCCAAATTGGGTGTGAAGCAAGACCGCCTTAAAACAATTCCTGGAATGGTGCCAAGCCTCGACAAATTACCGCTAGGTTGTCGTTTTCAAGACCGCTGCCCAATGGTGACTGGCGAATGCCGAAGTCAAGATATTCTACTTAGAACACTGACTGATGGCCGAGAAGTCGCATGTATAAAAGTTTAGACAAAAATTGAAATTATTTGGCATTGTTAAATATGCTAAAAACATTTTTTATTCAGGAGCACAAATTACGCCATGGAAACACTCTTCGAAATTAAAGATCTGGTAAAGTATTTTCCAATCTCTGGCGGTCTGTTGGGTCGCGAAGTGGCACGAGTGCACGCTGTCGACAAGGTGAGCTTTAGTTTAAACAAAGGACGTACATTAGGATTAGTGGGCGAATCGGGCTGCGGAAAATCTACCTTAGGCCGCACTTTATTGCGCCTTATTGAGCCCACCTCGGGCGAGATTTATTTTGAAGGAAAAAATATCACTCACGCTTCGCCAGACACCATGCGGGCATTGCGTCGCGAAATGCAAATTATTTTTCAAGATCCCTTTGCAAGCCTTAATCCGCGCATGTCGGTGCGCGAAATATTATCCGAGCCCTTTGAAATTCATGGCATGTTCAAAGACAAAGCAGAGCGCGAAAAACAAATTCAAGAATTGCTCGCCGAAGTGGGCCTGCAGCCTAATTCTGGCGATAGGTATCCGCATGAGTTTTCGGGCGGCCAACGGCAACGCATTGGCATTGCGCGCGCACTAGCCTTAAAGCCAAAATTAATTGTCGCCGACGAACCCGTGAGTGCGCTCGATGTTTCTATTCAAAGTCAAATATTAAATTTGCTCAAAGATTTACGCGACAAATACGGACTTTCGTATATTTTTATTGCTCACGACTTAGCTGTTATTGAACACATTTCTGACGATGTTGCCGTAATGTATTTGGGTCGCATTGTAGAATACACGTCTTCGACTCAACTTTATCGCAAGCCCATGCACCCTTACACTCAGGCATTAATTTCGAGTATTCCTGTTCCTAAAGTAACAGAAAAACGCAAAAAGGCCGTTTTACAAGGCGATGTTCCAAGCCCCATCAATCCACCAACGGGTTGTCATTTTCACACGCGATGCCCTTTTGCCAAAGACCGTTGCAAGAAAGAAGATCCCACATTACAAAACCTAGGTACGGCCGCTGAGCCGCACATGGTGGCGTGTCATTTTGCTTTGGAGCTGCCAGCATTCGTTATTAACCATTGAGTCAGGTGCGCCAGCGGAGCACCTTTTGGGGTGTTTCAATGTCTAGTCCTAAAAGTCTTGGTCTTTCTGGTTTTCATTCCATCGAATTTTTTGTCAAAGATCTCCCTCGCGCCCTTGCTTGGCACAATCAAAAATTTGGATTCACCGAAGTCGCTCGCACTACGGCCGATTTCGAATCTCGTCACGGACAAAAATCTGTGGTTATGCGTGGCGCTGGCGATGTGGGCTGGATATTTACGGCACCCATCGACAAAGCTTCAAGCGCTGGCAAGTGGTTAGCCCGCCACCCCGAAGGCGTTTCGCACCTCAATTTTAAAGTTAATAAAATGAGTGCCGCCGCGCAGTTTTTAGCAGAACGCAAAGCTTCATTTTTATACGATATTCAAGAAGTCAAAAAAAATAACGGCAACTGGCTCGAAACTTCTATTGCCACGCCGCTTGGCGAAACTAATTTTCGCTTTATTGAATCAAATAATTTCGAATCTTTTGCGCCTGGTTTTGAGTGGACTGCAGATTGGAATAAAGCAGGCAACCCCTTCGCCTTTACAGACATCGACCACGTGACTTGCAACACTCGTTGCATGATTGGCCTCACAGAATTTTACCGTGCTGTGTTGGGCTTTGAACAGTACTGGGGCATTGAATTTCACACTGCGCACCACCACCCAACAGCAGGCACAGGCTCTGGCCTCGAAAGCATTGTGATGTGGGACCCAGAGAGTCAAATTAAGTTTGCAACCAATCAACCCTTGCAACCTTATTATAATAATTCGCAAATTGAAATATTTATTGAAGACAATAATGCGGCTGGAATTCAGCATTTTGCATTGTCTGTTAAAGAAATTATTCCGGTTATTTCTGGCCTGCGCGAAAAAGGCTGCATCTTTTTACAAGCTCCTGGAAAATATTATAAACAATTGCCCGAACGCATGGTTTCTAACAACATTGGCAAAATTAATGAGCCCATGGAAAAAATTGAAAAACTCGGTATTTTGGTCGACGGCCGCGACAATAAATATTTGCTGCAGTTGTTTATGAAAGAAATGTGCGTGCAAATGGACGACCCTGCGGCGGGGCCATTCTTTTACGAAATCATTCAACGTGCTGGCGACCCAGGCTTTGGCGATGGCAATTTTAAAGCTCTTTTTGATTCCATCGAGCAAGATCAAATGGCTGCAAGCCGCCAAGAAATGCGCGACCGGGTTGATAGCCTCATTTAAATCGATATGGTACTTGATTGTGCCTTTCGAATTTGTTAGGCAGGCTGTTTGAATGGTAGCGTAACAACGCTCTTTGCTTTTTGCACAGAGCATTTCAATAGAGTTCAGGAGTTTTCAATGGGTAAGAAGGACAACCGCCGCTCACGTAAGATGCTGCGCAAAAAAGCACAACGCAAAAAGTTGGACCGCATCAGCCGTCGCCTCAAGGCTGCCCAAGCTCCTGCAAAGCCAGTTAAAAAATAATTTTTTGCCTTTAATTAGGAGAGATGGCCGAGTGGCTTAAGGCGGCGGTCTTGAAAACCGTTGTATGCGTAAGTGTACCGGGGGTTCGAATCCCTCTCTCTCCGCCAGATTTGTTTTAAACCCGCCCTCCTGGCGGGTTTTTTTGTGGCCTGGACAAGGCGGGAATGCCCATTGGCCCAATTCTTTTCCAAACTACGGGCCAATGGGCTCCAAAAAAGACCTAATTGGCCCAAAGTTTGACTCGAACTTTGGCCAATTACGTTGAACTTTTTTGTTTTAACAGGCTATTGTGTAGCGTGCCAATGAACTTTCACACATTAGAGATGCAGCTTGAAATACTATAGAATCCAAGAAAACTCGCGGTTTATTGGTCGAAAACCAGGATGGAGTCGACTCGCGCAAATTCACTCTCAAAATGTGAGTTCTATTATTGTTATTCACGGCAGACGCAGAGTTGGAAAAACAGAGCTCATTGAGCAATTTTTTAGAAAAGAAAACGTCCTCAAATTTGAAGGTCTGCAGTTTCGCACCAAACCTCAGTCGCCTAAAAAACAACAACAAAGGCAAATCGAAGAATGCTTACGTCTCCTTGGTCAGTACACTTCACTTGAAAACATCTACAAAAATGTAGTTTGCAAAAACTGGAGCGAATTTTTTGAACTTTTAAGTCCCCACGTTTCTCATAAACCAACAGTGCTTTATTTTGAAGAATTGCAATGGCTCTCTGCATTTGATGAAGAATTTTTGGCTAGACTCAAACCATTTTGGGACAACAGTTGGCGACATAACAATGGTCTTCGTGTAGTTTTTTCGGGGTCTTCGCCCTCTTTTTTGGTGCGGCAATTTATGAGCGACAAAGCACTTTACAATCGGTCGACTCAAATTATTGGTCTTGGGCCATTTTCATTAAACGAAATCGATCTTTTTCTCGGAAAAGCCGGATTTAAAGAAAAAATAATTGCGGCCTGCTGTGTGGAAGGAATACCAGAATATTTGAAGCAAATTAGTAAACAGCATTCAATACTGGATTCACTTTATAGAGAATCATTTTCTAAATATGGATTCCTACTAGAGGAATTTAGCAAAATTTTTGTGAGCAGTTTTTCAGATCATTCGCACTACAAGGACACTATTAAATTTCGCTGTGCTGAACGATTTATGAGTCGCAATGAATTGGTGGCAAAATTATCGCCAAATAGCACACTAGGCGGCAACTTTAGTAAAATGTTAGAAGACCTAGAAGCCTGCGGCTTTATAGAATCGTACTCTCCGTTGCACCTTTCAGAAGGGAGAAATTTAACCCGCTATTGTATTCGTGATGAGTATCTAAATTTCTACCAAAACTTCATTCGCCCCATCGAAAAAGAAATTAGAAATGGTGCCTTTGAAAAAAATCACAAGTTAGCTTTAAATATAACAAATTTAATTCCGTCATGGGCCTTTCTTTTGAACGTTGGTGCCGCCATAACCATCGACTTATTGCGCAAATTTTAAAATTTGATTCCATTGAATATCAATCTGGGGCTTTTTTTAATAGGGCAATTAGTGCTGAAATTCCCGGTTTTCAAATTGATCTCGTATTTTGGAGAAAAGATCACAAAGTAATTATTTCCGAAATTAAATTTGGTGAAATCCCTCGAAATATTAAGTCTGAAATCAGTAAAAAAATGGAATTATTTTTGATTCACAATCCAAAATTTAAAAATCATACCGTCGAAACTTTGCTCATTTCTGCTGAAACTTCCTTAAATTCACTCCAAACGACAGATGCATTTGATCATGTGATTCACCTAGAGGACCTTTTCAGAGCAGCGCGTCTCGAAAGCTAACAATTGTGCCCTATGAAAAAATTGACTTCACCAGTCGTCGATTCTACTAAAAATGTACAGAAACTATCAATTCCGCCTATAGTGTACTATACTCGGATTTTTAAATGAAACCTTGAAAGAAAGATGTGCGCAGCGCTCATGAAACAAATAATAAATCATTGCTGTTCTTTGTTTACTCAAATAAAGCGCCTTGTAATTGCTCCATTAATGCCATCAAATGACACGCTATCAGACTCCGAACGCACATTTGCAAAATTTTTACCTTTTATTTTGGGTCTCGCGATAGTTGTCGTTTCGGTAATTTTGCGATTGCAAATGGCAAATGTATTTGGCGATAGAGCGCCCTTCTCGTTGTTAATTTTTGCTGTTTTGTTTGCCTCTCTGTATGGGGGCCTGCTCCCTGGTTTATTTACGACTTTTCTGAGTGCAACTGCCGGCGACTATTTTTTTATCCGTCCAACGGGTAGCTTTTCGATTGAGAACCAATCAGATGTGGTTTTGGTAGTCGTTTACACTGCTGCCTGCGTTGCTTTATCGATTGGTTCTGGGAGACTCCGGGCGGCTTTGAGCAAGGCTACAATGAGCAAAATTGAAAATGAATTGACCATGCAGTGCGGCGATTTGGCTAGTTGGATATATGATATCAAAACACAAGAAACCAAATGGTCTGGTGCCCTAGAAAAAGTTTATGGAGTGCAGAATTTCACAGGTGAAAATTGGATTTCTGGGGTGCCAGAGCCAGATTCCACGGATACCACAAATATCCTACTAAACTCAATCAACAATAAATTGCCATTTGAAACAGAATTTCGCTTTATCACTCCAGGCGGCAAAACCAAGTGGATCTGGACGAAAGGCGGCGTCATTTACGATATAAATGGTGTTCCAATCAAAGTTCATGGAGTTAACCGCGACATCACAGCTCAGGTTCAGCTCAAAGACAATCTGCGAATGGCAAAAGTAGAAGCCGAAGCTGCAAATCGCGCCAAGAGTGCTTTTTTAGCCAATATGTCGCACGAAATCAGAACTCCCTTGGGGGCTTTACTCGGATTTTCGGACCTCCTTGTGAACGAACAACTGAGTCCTTCAGAAAAGTTGAACTACAGTGCGGCAATTAAGCGCAATGGTGCTTTTTTATCGGCAGTTATTAACGACATTCTAGATCTTTCGAAGGTAGAATCGGGAAAATTTGAAGTTGAAAAACAACCGGTTTCATTGAATTCTATTTTAGCCGACATCTCTACATTTTTAAACCTTCAGGCCCAAGAAAAAGGTTTAATATTATCGGTTGTGACCGAAGGGATTGTTCCAAATTCAATCGAAACAGACCCTGTTCGAATTCGCCAAATATTAATTAATATCGTTGGTAACGCCATTAAATTTACAGACCAAGGATTTGTTGAAGTCAAAATCCGACTCGATTCAAAGCCAGACTCCAAACCGACGTTAGCAATTGATGTAACGGATTCAGGCATTGGCGTAAGCCCCCTGCAGGCAACTAAGCTTTTTGCTCCTTTCGTGCAGGCCGATGTTTCAACAAAGCGCACCCATGGCGGAACAGGTTTGGGTTTAGTATTATCCAAAAAATTAGCAAATTTATTGGGTGGAGATGTGGTTTTAAGTCAAAGCGAACTCGGCAAAGGCTGCACATTTTCAATCACAATTGACCCTGGATTTATGAAAAATGTTTTGTTTGAAAACAACACTGCTACAACTCTCAATTTATCGCCATTGCCCCATCCGGATAAAGCAAGCCCCTCTCTGCAAGGCATTAAAATTCTTTTGGTTGAAGATTCTGCGGACAATCAGCTGCTCATCACGCGGTTTTTGAATTTGGCTGGTGCAAGTGTCGACACCGCAGCAAATGGCCAAGAAGCACTTGATAAAGTGCAAGGAACTCATTTCGACTTGTTGCTCATGGATTTGCAAATGCCGATTATGGACGGCTACGAAGCTACGTCTGAATTGCGCAAAAAAGGATTTCAAACCCCCATTATTGCGCTCACTGCACATGCCCTCAAAGAAGAACGATTGCGCTGCTTGGCGAGCGGTTTTAATGAACATTTGTGCAAGCCAGTCGACCGAAAATTACTCATTGCCAGCGTGGCTCTATTGACAAAACACAATTCGAATGCGTCAGTGCCATCAATTCATTGATTTTAAAAAGACTCCACCGGATGCACTTCACCGTTCCACAATTTACCGAAAAATTCACCAGCTGGAATGATATTAATACCATCTGAAGTGCAAGATGATATTGCACTATTGCACACTAAAAATTTTCGCGCCTTGGAAAATTCTTCCGCAAAAACGTGCAGACCCTTGCAATCTGCGTCGTCCCGAAAATTCTGTTCCCTTAACTTCTATAGCTACAATTTCGTCGCCCAAAGACAATATAAAATCGACTTCATGTTGAGTGTTTGTTCTCCAATACTCAATTTCGTGTCTCAGTCTTAGGTATTCTTTTTGCGCAATGAGTTCTAAATAAACCAAGTGTTCCAATGAATTTCCAAACGCCTGGCTTCCTGGTTGAACCTTGGATATACCGGCTAACAAATGAGCCACTCCAATATCAAATAATTAAAATTTTGGAGACGCTACTGCTTTGCGTTTTTGTCAAAAATCGAGAAAATTCTGGAAGCGACAGCGCTATGGGTTCTGATCTTATTTCTTCTTTTAAATAAAGAGTCACATAGGCTTCGAGGTTGTCTGTGGGTGAATTTGATTCTAATATCAACGGCAGACCTCCTCGTTCCAATAAAATTTTCCAATCTCTAAAATTAGAATCTGATTTTAATTCTTGAGTTGTGAGCGGAAATAACCGGTGCATGCGTGCTCGTCCGCCAAGTAAATTAACACCTTTTGATCTTAATTTACGGTAAGCGGTGAACGGGGCCTGAATTATTTTTAGCCGCGCCTGTGAGATTGTTGATTTTCAATCTCGGCAATGGCGGATTTATGAATTTAAAATTTGAAAGCGAAAAATTAAGAATCCAAATATTGGCCTTGCCTACTAGGGCAAGTGGCAGGAAAATATATCCACAAAGTCTTAAAAGCGACATAATTTACGTCGCAAGAAAACACCCGAATTTTGCAGTGGCATCAAGAAAAATTGGAATTTCTTATATCACTATTCTAAAATGGACGAAAAATGAAATTAAAAATGTTCCAAAACCAAGAAGACTTTTATTAGAAGAAGAGCATTCAGCAGAGGAGTATCTTGAATATCAAAATGGTGCAGAACAGAGCCATGAAGCAGATTCAGATGCCGATTCGGAAAGCAATTTCGAATTAAATGAAGATGAGCAGTTAGAAATTCGAACCCAATGCACTTTAATCGAAGTCGTTTTGACAAATGGTATTACATTACGACATGTTCCTTTTAATAACGACTCGTTGAGTCTATTAGGAGGTCTTGTTTGATTTTAGATCATGTCAAAGAAGTCTTTATTGCGCAGCACCGAGTGGATTTTAGACTTGGAATTTTTGGCATGCGCGCGGAAATGACAAAAATGGAACTGGATCCGTATGCTGGTGATTGCTGCATTTTTATCCATAAAAATCATCGTCAAATTCGCCTTATCGGTGGCACTTCATCTGGGATATTCTTAATCGTCAAAGTTTTTGAAGGGGGTGCCTTAAAGCAAAAAATGCGCTTTTTGCAGGATCCAAGTTTCGTAAAAATTTCAAAACTAGAACTTAATTTGCTATTAGAAGGAGCGTTTTTGTCGAAAATTGATAAGGTTAAAGACTGGACCACTTGAATAAGTTGATAAAATAATGTAACGAAATCAAACTATGGAAATACAAGACGCATTTTTCAAAAAAGAGCTACTCGACGAAAGCAAGGAATGGCTTGAACAAAAATCGTCTGAAATTCCTGAACATATTTTAAATCTATTTTATTCACTTATTGATACCGTTGCAATAGGTGAATTAAATGTCCGTAAATCTTCGGCTTTATATCACGAACTTCTTGTAAAATTTGGATTTAAGGCCTCTTCTGAAAAACAAAAAAAGACCGGTCCAATTGTCTCTGATATAGTGAGTAAAGAAAATCTAAATATAATTGCGATTGCAGCAAGAAAAACAATTAATAAACACAATAAAATGAGGAACAAATTAAATAAAAAAGACGAATCTTTAGATGTGAAAAGCGACGAGAGAAATGATGTCGACATTTCTGATATGGATGATTTTGAAGACACAGTGGAAAATGAAGCCGGTGATGAAAACATGGACTGTGATGTGGAATCCAATAACAATGAGGACAAAGATATGCGAAAAGAAGAGCGCGAAAAAGAGATCGAAAGAAAAAAAGAAGAGTATTTTAATCGCATGTTAAACTTGGGAAATGGTGCTGATAAGAAATTTGAAAATCCTTGCGGCACAATATTTCCAGCAAATGAAGTAGCAATATGTTCTATTCCGTTAAATTTTACTAATTCCAAAGAAGAAATTGAAAAAGAATTTGGCATTAACCCAAAAGGTCTGCAAAAAGAAATATTAGACGTTACTAAATTAGACTTTAGTTTACAATTAGTTGCATTTGATGTTTCGTATGAAACTATTCGTGATCCTATTTCAGGAAAAACCATTAGCGCTGCCCTCCCGGAACTTAATTTAAAAGGATATCAGGTTACTTTGCGCGCTATGGTTAATTTGGCAATTTTGACGGTCGTATTTTTGAATCCTATGCACCGCGTGAGCCGCCTCCTTGGAAATGTGAAAATTTTTAAGCGCTCGAATATTGCGCGATATCTTGGGGTCATTGCTGAAAAATGCCTTCCTATTTACATGCATTTGTTTCAACAATTGGCAAACGCAAAATACTTGGCTGCTGATGCAACTCCCACACGTGTCAATGAAGTGAACGCATCTTTTGAGGCGCAAAAAAAAGCCAATGAGAATAGCGAAGATGCAGATAAATTCGTGCATTTTTGGGATGCCGATTTTGAACCTCGAAAAAATTTTACTGAAGAAGACGAATTCAAAGAAGATTTGACACCGCCACTTTGGCGTCGATTGAATGAAAAACTGGGCTATTGTTTCACAACTACGCATAAAAAAAATCCTAAATCTAAGTCTAAACATCAAACAATGGTTTTTTCGGGCAGAGCTGACGTTGATGATCCTCAAAGTACGATTGTCTTTTTTCGTTCCTGCATTGGAGATGTAGGAAATATTCTCGACAAAATGCTCGAAATTCGCGACCCAAAAAATCGAGAACTATTTTTGCAATGCGATCACTCATCCGCAAATAACCCTTCAAAAAATGGCCCCGTGAATAAATTTTTATTCACAATTGCTGGCTGTCTTGCGCACTGTAGAAGGCCATTTAAAAGACACTACAATCAAGATCCGAAAAAATGCGAAGAGATCCTGTCAATGATGTTTTTGGTAACGCATTTCGAAAAACAAATAAATGATCACGGTAAAAACGAATTCAATACGGTTAAAATTAGGCGCAGTTACGGTGCAAGAGCACTTGAATCAATCTGTATTGCAATGAAACTTGCCATTGATGATGATAATTGGTCCGATCAAACTCCTCTCGGAAAAGCTGCACGGCATTTTATTAAACACTTTTCAAAACTCACTGTTTATTTATTGCATCCTCTTTTAGATCCTACTAATAACGGTTCTGAGCGTCTTTTACGTGCAGAAAAATTAATGCAGGGCTCCAGTTACTTTAGAGACACCGCCGAAGGCCGAGCC
>JAYTOT010000083.1:0-2123 GCA_043747645.1 Pseudomonadota bacterium
GTCCTACCTTCTTACGCACATCAAATTGTGAATGCGGAGGTACGACGGGGGATGTCGCATAGAGTGAGTGGTTGGATTCTACCAGATGGCACTTGGCTCCCTTGCGATCCGTGGGAGCACATTCGAGCTGCAAAACAGATTCATTTTTTGGTTGAAGAAAAAGAAAAACACCTCGAACTCGCGCGCACCTGGGCCGACTCCGATGAAGAAAAGCTGCGCACCTGTTTGGCGGCCATGGGTTTTGTTAAGGTTTGTTATCATTTGGTTGATGCCGATGGCTTCAATAACCGTCAATTGTGCCAGCTCCAGCAACTTTATTCCTTACTTTCACCAGACGATGAGATAGAATTCATTGGGCGCATTCAATTGCGTTTGCCAGTTCGTTTGCTTTTAAAACTTAAAGATGCGGAACGTCTCAATGCCTTAGGGCGATTTGGATGAACTGCGGATGTGTTTTAAGTTCAAGAACTCCTGTGAGGCACTTGATTGTCGCAGTGGCAAATGGTATGCAGACCCCCTGTGTTGGCGATTCTTAAGGCATTTTGCTGAGCCAAACCAGTTTAATGTAAGTTTTTTAATGATTTTCTAGGAGGTTATCGTGCACGGATCCCGTCATCGCCGCAAACACCCAAAAGGACGCCGCAAGGTCGGCCGTAAAAAGCGCCGTTTGCTTCGTCGTCGTCGTGCGGCAAGAACGGGTGGCAAGTAAGCCACACGGTTTTTTGCACGAGCTTCGCAAGAGCAGCAAATTTAAAGACATCAAAGTTTATAGCTTTGGTGTCTTTAAATTTATTTGACTAGCATATCGCGAATGGCTGCAACGTCGCCTGCGCTAGCATAGGGAGCCGAAATTTCTGATCGAGAATCGCCTCTCAAATAGGCAAAGAAATGGCAATATCCCATTATGGAATGGGGGTCGTAGGGGTAAATCCGAGAGGTGGTCGAAAGCGGTTCGTTTGTCACCGGGTGGGGCTTTCCTAGGCTCGCTCCATCTGGAAAATTCAATGAACAAACAGGATCATTTTTTGCCTCTGGGTGCACATGGGAATGCCGCAAGCCTAACAAATGACCTACTTCATGCGCGGCTGCAGCAGTAAAGCAATTCAAACGATCAGTTGCTATCGTTCGACATATTTGTTCTAGTCCTAGCAGAGTGCCTTGTGTCCGTTGTTGATCTTCTCTCGAAAACACAAGTTTCGAACTCGGCGGTTCGTTTACTGAAGTATTTGTAATTATATTTTGATATTTTGATCGGCCAATTTGGCTCGCAACACCACCACTGCTTTTAGTTGTGTTTTGCCTAAAAAATGCTAAATCAAATCCTTTTTCTTGCAACTGAACTGCCGTGGAAACCGACGGGCAGATTTCCCAAAGCGTAAAATTAAGTCCAACAGTTTTGGTGTTATAGCTTTTGGTCACGCCTTCACGAATGGCAATTTTTTCAGCATCTGAAAATGGAATAGGAGACGAGTCTTCGTTAGCATCGTTTGTTGAAAAGATATCCATATAAAGTGAATTTGTTAATTTGCCTTCCGCAAAACAAACTTTTTTATCTTTTATTTTTTGCCACCCGGTAGGTTCGGAAACATTTTGAATTTGACTGTCTCCGGCGGTTTTTGCGCATGACAGGGCCATAGGCGAAATTATTAAAACGATAATAAAGCTATTATTTATTCTCTGCTTACAATTAGACATAAATTCCTTTATATGGCAATTCGAATGGTATTTTTCAGATGCAAAAGTCAAAATTTATAGTCTCATTATCGGCGGGCTCTTTTTTTTCTTGAGGAAAGATAAAAATATAAATATTATTGAGCGCTTTGCGGGGCGCAAAACGAGCGGCCCCAGGAAAAATGGATGTGTCGCAAACTTAAAAGTTGAATCGTGACTGTGGGTTCTGGCATCACTGGGTTCTTTCTGCTAAACGAAGAGTCCGGAGGTGAGTGAAAGAGCTGAAGTTTAAGGGCCGCTGGTTTGCAAAAGAAGTGATTTTGCTTTGTGTTCGCTGGTATGTGGACTATCACCGACAAAGCAATAGGATCATCAGGAATCCCAGAGAAGATTAAAATGGATAAAAGCGGCGCAAATAAAGCTGCAGTTGATGCTTTAAATGAGACTCAGAA
>JAYTOT010000084.1:0-34164 GCA_043747645.1 Pseudomonadota bacterium
TTCGTACAAGAGAAAAAACCGAATAAAGAAATAAAAAAAATATGCTAAATGCATATTTAAGGAGAATTTTTTATTTTCTTGACAAACCCCATAGCAGAACAATTTCACTTGGCTTATCCAAACGCAAAGCAATTTTTTGCATTGAAACACAAACTGGACCCTCAATACCGATTTCGCAATCGTTTGTGGGATGCCTACTATAAACCGGAGGAGTCGAAACGTGGATAGAGAAGGTGAGTTCAAGGCAAACTTTAAAGAAAAGCGCTTAGAAGACAAACTTTACTTGTTTTTACAAAATGTCTTTCGACTCTATCCTGAAGATCGATTTCATACTCTCATCAAAGAATGCAGTAAAATCGGCGTCACAGACGAGAGTATTTACTCACAAGTGCAAAGCAAGCTAAGCGAGATTAAGCCAGTATTTGCTGACTTTACTTATGCACTGCCTTCACTTTTCAAGCAAAAACGAGAAATCGTTCGTCAGACTTTGCAACTCTTAGGCGACGTCAAAACAATCCGAGGGTACATGGAGATTGGCACTGACGGACGTTATGTCAGTCGTCTTAAAAAAGTCATTCGTTTCGAGTCTCAAATTATACTCGTCAATGAAACGGAACCTGGCTTTTCACCAGTACATATTTTGGAGCGCGAACAGTTTCGCAAATTAGGCATATTCTTACCGCTCAATGATTACGCACCTTTCTCAGAGCAAAATGTAGCCAATCAAAGCCTTGAGCTAGTCACGTGCTTTATTGGACTCCATCACATCAAGCTAGACAACCTCCACAATTTTATACGTTCAATTCACCGTATTCTTAAGCCCGGTGGGTGGTTTATCCTTCGCGATCACGATTGTACGACGCCCGAAATGAAAGCCTTTGTTTCGCTCATACACAGCGTGTTCAATTTAGGTATTGGCGAAAGCTGGAATCGTAACTGTGAGGAGTTTCGTCATTTTAGACCGCTGGCAGATTGGATCGAAATCATTACAAAATTGGGTTTTCGCGTTTCCGATGAGCGGTTGACTCAAAATCATGACCCAACAGACAACGTTTTAATTAAATTCACGAGAACATAATATTAGGGTATATCTATGGACCTTATTCGCAACACAATCATAAGTGCTTTGATATCGGCTCTTCTCATTACAAGCGTCGGCGTCCAACACGGAGTCACTCAAAACACTTTGGTATTCGACAAAAACATGAGGGCATCGGTATTGACTCCAATTGAGTATCACCGACCATTTGACCAAACGTTTTTGACTTTTCCAGAGTGGTATCTCGTCCACAGTCCTCGCGAGTTTGCGAAATTCATAGAAAATCATCCGCCGAGCGATTTTCCATTTTTTGCACACATCATGCAATTTTGGCAGTCCTATTACAAAATAACCAAAACTGCCAACGAAACCGGGTCGTTTAATGCTGGATATCATCTTATGATCATGGTGATAGGCATGAGTACTACAGCTGAATATTTATTACGAGGGCTTTATGAACTCGTGGTTGGCAAGGCCACAGCGGCAATTTTATTCCGGGTAGAAGAGGATGTGTTTGCTGCAAAAGCAGCTCAAGATTATGTTCACTTTATCGAAATTGAACCTTGGTACAAATTTGATTTTTATTCTCGATTGATTGGAGTTTGGCGGGATACCCGCTTTTTTGACAAGGGTATGATTCGAAAACTTGAGCGCAAATACGTATTGACTACTGATTTTCTCATCAAGTGGCTTTACGCAAAGCTCATTATGCTTGCTACCAACTCAATTTATGACACGCCAATCTCAACCACATCTATTTTACTCGATAGGCTTCCTGCAAAATTGCCTACTGCACTTTCGGATCTTCATGTCGTTAAAACAGATCTTTCAGGGGCCGTATTAATAACTGTTCCGCGCTATCAAGCGTTCACCGATTATGCTTTGTCCCTGGCGAAATCAGGAGCCAAATTTTACGAAATCGCAGGCAACCGAACCATCATTTTATTCAGTGCTCTACTGCCGGCAAAAAACTCGCTTCGATACGGCACGTATTCGGTCCTGTTTCAGCAGGAAATGATCACCGAACCTGAATGGGTTCGTGTCGCTCTGCTTGGCCCGGTGGCGGATCTGGCGAATGCACTATTGCATGTAGAAGAATCCGGTGGGCGCATTGAACACGTTTACGACTACTAGAGGCTGTTGACGTCTGCACAACTGGAAAAAAGGGCAGCTTGCAGAGCGACAAATTGAACGCTCGCAGTTCTGTTGTTACCTTTGAGTGGATTTCTGCACTTTGAAAAACATTAAGAAACCTTCAGATAATTTCAAAAATACCAAACAAAAAACGTCAGCCAAACGGCAAACCCTCTCAACCTTTGCACCCCACCAACCGAAGGCACTACAGCAAAGCTGTCCGACTGGGGGAACCGAATGGCATCGAGCATTCTGTCTGAAAACTATATCAATTTTAGAACTACTTTTACTTTATTAGCCGGTATTTTTTTAATCACTGGCGGATTAGCCCTCAGGCGTTTTGCAAGTATTTCGCACAACAAAAAAAATGTGAATGAGCCACTTTTCAAACATATTTTTGGACGTTCTAGAATTTCAAAAATGCGGCAATTTCGGTCTTTAGCAAAGGGAGTGCTGGCCGATGTCGAACAGGCTTTGTACGAAAATCCCGAAAAAAGACATGAAGCCCGTGCGTTGCTTCCGTTAGTGGCGGAAGTCAGAAAACGTGGTGAACTTTTAATTACCAACAAAGAGTTTTGTAATTTGCTTTGGAAGCCAGTAAAGGAGTCAAAATTAATGCCACTTGTGAACGACCTCAACCACAAGGAACAAATGCTAAGATCACTTCCCAGACCAAAATTAACAATTGACGAAATTCTCGCTGGCAAAACGGAGTAGGGTTTAATTTATGCAAAGAAATAACCGCGCAATTTACAGTGCTGACAATTCAAGTTCATCGGAAACATCTTCGGACAATAAAACTCCATCGCTCGCGCGTCGGCCCAAAGAAGCAGATGCTTTGTGGTATTGCCGGGAATATTGGAACGGCGATTCAAAAGATGGACAATACACAAATGGCGATGGATATCATTATTTCGAGATGAGAGGTGATGGAAAAATCACCAAAGCATTAGAATATTACGAGACAGATGACGGCGAAGAAAGAGCAATTGAATTGCCGGAACTCGTTGGCATTAATTGGTACAAATTTTTTGGTTTCGACGACGACGATGAACTATTAGAGTCAGTTCCAGAACATGAGTTTAGTTACATTGAGCAACTTCTGAAAAAATAGAAGAATAAAATTTTCTTGTTTTTTGAATTTGACCTTGCAATGCATTAAAGCCCGTTTACATTACCCTCACTCATTGAGGGGATATCAATTATGAAATATTACGAATTACTTGGCGTTGCTAAAAATGCCTCTAGCGATGACATTAAAAAAGCCTACCGCAAATTGGCCATGCAATATCACCCCGACCGCAACCCTGGTAACAAAGCTGCCGAAGAAAAATTTAAAGAAATATCGGAAGCCTATGCCGTGCTTTCCGAAACAGACAAACGTCGCGAGTACGACCAATATGGCGACAGTCGGTTTCAGCAATCGGGACACCGCGAAGAAGCGTTCCGAAATGCCGATTTTAGTTCTATATTTCAAGAAATGGGCTTTGGCGGCTTCGATTTTGAATCTTATTTTGAAGGTGGGCAGGGCCAACAAGGTCGGCGCAAGCGCAATGCAAATTCTGGATTTCGCGCAGATACCGACTTTTCAAATTACGACGTCGAGCACGAAATTGAAGTGGGATTTTTCGATGTTTACAATGGTGCAGAACGACAAATTAATTTGACCCTCACCTCTGGAGAGCGCGTGAATGCTCGCATTAAAATTCCAGCAGGAATCGACGATGGTAAAAAACTCCGACTCAAAAACCAAGGTGGTTCGCGCCCAGACGGCGTGCGAGGCGACTTATATCTCAAAATTAGAATGCTCAAACATGAACAATTTGAGCGAAAAGGGGCTGACATTGAATCTGAAGTCGAAGTTGCCTATTCCATTTTGTGCTTAGGGGGAACTCTCGAAATTGCAACTCCACAAGGTAACAAAAAAACCAAGGTACAAGCCGGACTCAAAGCTGGCGTGAAAATAAGACTCAAGGGATTAGGATTTAGCACTGGGCAATCAGGTGAGCGAGGCGATTTTTACGCCAGACTCGCCGTCAAAATTCCAAAAGAGCCGGACATTCCCCAAGAGGTCAAAGATGCGCTTGAGGTGCTTCAAAAACATGGCCTTTAATTTTTAAGTCTGTTAATTTAATTTTTATCTGTACTTTCTATTTTACGAGGTTCGCCATGGCAATGAATTGGTCTGTTGAAGGTAAAACTGCTGATGTGATTCGCCAAAGCATTGATGCAGCATTAAATCAGATGGGTATTCCATCGTTTGCACAAGTGGGTTGGGAAAAAGACGAACTGTGTGTGCGCATCGATAAAGCTGGAAAAAGCGAATTTAGAATGCGCTTAAAAACTGATGGTTCTAAAATAAAAATAGAAGAAACCAAGCGTGATATTTCGTTTATGCACAAACCTTTTGTTGGCAAAGTAGAATCGTTTGTTGAACAAGTTATGAATACCGTGGGAGCGAAAAAAGCTTGAAAAAAGGCGGACGAATCGTGGTAAGCTGTATTCAAAAAACACCCATCATTATTTTGTCCGCACTTTGGATTTTTGGAGGATGTCAAAGCTCTCCTACTCTTCCTCCAGATACGGTACATTCCGCCGCTATTTTAAAAACTGATATAACCGAAAAAAACTTCTCTCTCGCGATCGCCACCGATGATTCACTTAAATTGCGCATTGGCACAATGTTAGGTGCAAAAATTATTGACTCTGATGAACAGATACTGCAAAGCTTTTCAAAACTTATAACTGCCTTCGAACTTCTCAAAGAAAAGCGATGGTCTGATTCTCAAAAAATGGCGCGAGAAATATTGCAAACACAAAATTTGAGCTCGCAAATTTACCGCTGGGCGCTGTCGGCTTATGGAATTGCGTATTCTGTTTCTCTTGACCAAAAAGAGCCCAGTGCTGCATCTACCCGATTCGTCGTTTCAAAAACGCAAGATTTCAACCAATTTCAACTCTCACTTTGCGATGAGCTCTGCGATTCCGAAGGTTGGAAAACTATAGCAGCAGAAGACGAAGATGCACTTAAAATATCTGGTTTTTCGAAAAGAATTTTATCTACAATTCAATTCGATTTGGCAAAAATTGCTCGCCCCAATTTTTTAGGTGCGCTTTTTGGAGAAAA
Organism: Pseudomonadota bacterium; assembly: GCA_043747645.1. Taxonomy (GTDB): domain Bacteria; phylum Bdellovibrionota_B; class Oligoflexia; order Silvanigrellales; family Silvanigrellaceae; genus JAYTOT01. The sequence goes on from JAYTOT010000084.1 coordinate 5,301, forward strand.
CAAGGAAGTTAAAAAAGAATTAAGTTCCGAAGAATCCAATATACCTGCATTAATTCGCCTCAAAAAACTGATGAATGCAAATAAAATAAATGAAGCACTTAAAATTGCAAAAACTATTTCCAAAGTGAGCCTGGGCAATTGCGATGCCACATATTTATATGCTCAGCACATTATTGCTCAAAGCCAACGATTTGCACAAAATAGATCCGCTTTTTATAACTCGCAAAAAGCATTAATCGATTCATTAATCACGCAAAAATGCAATGCTTCTCTATTTGCAATGGACGAAAAAACATTTGATTCATTTTTTATCAATGCTCAAATTTGGCTTGCCAGGCTTCACTGGGAAAACGGATTTAATGACGACGCATTAAAAGTCGCGCAATCTGCATTCAACGCTGCAGAAAAAAAAGAAATTTGGGACCTTTATTTGGAAGCGGGACAAGTGTTAGTGGGCCGTGTTGGCTTCGAATCACTCAAGCCGGCAGAAAATATCGCCCTATTAAGCCGCATGGAAAAATTCATTTCCGAGGCGCAGGGAAATGAATTTAAATTTTGGGTGTTTTCGCGAAAAGGTTTATATTTATTACTAGACAAACGCCCCAGCGAAGCCGCTAAATTATTTGATACGCTCGAAACCATGCAACCAGAAGATTCAGAAAAAGCATTTGCACAATTTTGGCACGCGCAAGCGCTGAAGGAACTCAACCAGGAACGACTTGCGGATAATAAACTCCTCGCTACGGGGATAAGTGAACCGCTGGGGATTTATGATATTTGGTCCGGTCGTCAGCTTGGAATGCCTTCGGGGCGCGTTTCTTCGGCTAAATCTTCACCATTTGCAGAAGGATGGGCGCATGAAAATGCAAAATGGCTAAACTTAAAAGCTGACTCCGCATTTAGAATCTTTCGGCCATCAACTTGGTTTGCACAGCAAAAAGAAGCTCCTGCGCCAACAGCATCTGCAATTTTAAAAACTCAATTCGATATTTCACTTCAATCGGCAATACTTTTAGCCACAGCAATTCATGCACAAGGCCAGTTTAAAATTTTTGATGATTATACTACTTATTTGCGCGATTCTGGCTCGCTTATGACTCTAGTATTAAAATCTGAAGTCAATTGGCTGCGCACGCGATTTTTAGCGATGTCTAAAAATCGCGACTTTAATTTAGTGGGACACGAAAAAATTGCCTGGCTTTTACATGCAAATGGCGACTATGTGAATGCCATACCCTTTGTAGGCGCTTTGCGAGATAGAGTGCAATTTGAAGACGACGTCAGCTCATTTTTATATTTCATTTTCTATCCTCGTCCTTATTTTAAAGAAATTTCTGAGGCAGCCAAGCAGTGCGATGTAGAATTAAATCTCTTATTTGCCGTGGCGAGGCAGGAAAGCTTATTTCAACCCAAAGTCAAAAGCGGCGTGGGAGCAATAGGACTTTTTCAGTTAATGCCTAATACTGGAAAAAAAGTATTACGCGGTCGCGGTTTTATCGATAATAAGCAGGAACCAGATTTAACAAACCCTACCATAAACGCTCGAGCCGGAGCTTGCTATTTAAGCGACTTGCTCAAGCGTTATTCTGGAAACAAAACCTACGCCGTTGCGGCCTACAATGCAGGGGAATTTATAGTAGACAAATGGATTGCACGTAGAGACAAATACAAAAACAATAAAATGTTTATCGAATTTATTCCGTACGCCGAAACTAAAAAATATGTGATGCGGGTGGAAAGAAATTTTGAAAATTTAAATTGGATTTATTCAGATGCTGCAGCAGCTTCGCGATAATTTGTGCAAATCTCAAAACACTTAATTAACTTTAAGGCGTGCGAAAAAGCCATAAAGAAGCAAAATACGAACCCCGGCAAGCCATCTAAAAAACCAAGGCGAAAAAAATAGCTCCTCGCAAATTCTAAAAAAAATCGAATTACGACTTCAAAGGCAAAAAAACGAGGAAGCTGAAACTTATATTTTGACGCCTTATTTGCACCGAGAGATTCAGCACGAATATCTGTTACTTTAAGCCAATCAGTTGTTGAAGCCCAACTATAATGAAAAAGAGAACCAGATATTAGAGCAATTTTTTGAGTCTTTTTATCTATGATACAAACCACTTCTTCGTGCACAAGGTTAGCGTTCCAATCAAAAAAATTGCGATTGAAAAGTCTGAGTTTTTTTTGCTCCGAAGCACCACCAAATCGTAGTTTTTTACCGAACAATATAAAATCTCTTAAAACTTCTGCCGCTTGAATGGTCAAATATTCTTTTTGAAAAAAGAAATTCAATCCACTGAAAAATTCTTGAGTAGGCACTTCATCCGCATCTAAGTTTAAAATCCAATCGTTTTTTGCCATTGAACTTGCAATGCGTTTTTGCGGACCATAGCCTACAAATTCTTGCTCAATCCAATTCATGTCGAATTGATTTACGTATTCACGAGATTTATCTGAGCTTTTAGAATCTATTATTAAAATCTCTGAAATGACTGACTTAGGATTTTTGAGTTCCCGATTCAATATTGGTAGCAGTCGTTTCAGATTCGTCAGCTCGTTTTTGGTGATGATTGTGATGCTGATCACCGCTATTGGCCTCTTGAATGTGCGTTGCTGCGTTGGTATCCGCCGCATTGCTCGTTACGATAGGTTCGGCTTGCGAGGGCTCTACCAAAGCGCCTACTGCCACGGTTCCTGCGGCAGGCAAAATGCTGGGGAAACTCGTGCTTGGCGCTGGTTGGTCTGAATCCACTAAAGGCACATCTGGCTTTTGAGAATTTTCTACCAATTTAGGCTCGTCGACGTGCATTGTTTCTTGAATAACGGCGTTGATTTCGTTGTCAGCTTCCATAATGGTTCGCGTGACGTCGTCTCTCACTTCAGACCACGATCGTTGTGCGTCGTTTGCCACACGACGAAACTCGTTCCAACCTTTTGAAAATTTCCTGAGCGTTGCAGGCAAATCTTCTTTACCAAACAATACCAGCACAATAATTGCAAGAACAAGAATTTCGCCGCTGCCAATTCCAAACACATTTTCCTCACATTTTCTTAGACAACTCGTCGTCAATAATGCGACTCATTTCGCGAACGTCTACTGCGCCACCCAATTTTCGTCCATTGATAAAGTATGCAGGAGTTCCGTTAACACCGAACTTTTGTCCGTCGTCAGCATCTCTGTTTACTTCTTCTGCAACTTTCGGATCTTTTTGGCAGGCAGAAAATTTAGCTGCATCAAGTTTTAAATCCGCAGCTAATTGAGTGAATAAAGACTCACTCAACTTAGCAGAATTTTCATAAAGCTTGCCGTGCATTTCAAAATATTTGCCTTGCGCGCCCGCGCAATTTGCAGAAATCGCCGCAGGAACCGACATGGGGTGAATTTCGCGCAAAGGAAAATCGCGGTAAACCCAACGCACTTTGCCATCATATTTTTTCATAACTTCATGAAGAGTTGGCAGCATTCTCGCGCAAAAAGGACATTGAAAATCGGCGAATTCAACTATTGTTACCTTAGCATCTTTGGGGCCCATAAAAGCGTTGCCGCCATCGGTGATATCAAGGCGCGGTTCAACAGGACGTGACATGGCTACTACAATTTCGCCTTTGCCTTTTGCCGCATCTACAATTTCTTTAATCACGCCAGAACGTGCCCTATTTTCGAGATACATCCGAATTTGCTTAGGGCGTTCTGCTTCGGGCATACGCTGCAATCCGGGGTTGTCTTTGTTTTCAGCCAAAAATTTTGTAACTTCTTCTTCTGCCACAACAACTTTTTCACTGAAGTATTTCTTTTGCGCTGCAGCTACGTCTGGCAATCCTTTTTCAGACTTATATTTCTCGAAAAAAGAAACTACAAAACGCTGCGTTAAAATTTCTTCGTACGCATTGTAAACAGCATTTTCTGCTTCAAATATTTTTAATTTTTCATCGCCAGTGAGTGTATTTCGGTCGAGTGGTTTTGAAGCAAAGGTTCCAATAGCGGAGCCAACAGACCCTTTAGTAGCTGCTTCGGCTACGTCCTGAGTGATACCTGCCGAAACGCCTCGTTGCGCAATGACAGAAGCTCTATCGTGCATAAATAAAGGCACCAAACCAACTAAACCACCAGTTAGAAACACACCCATCAAAAGCGCTTTACCTTGCGACATAACTTTTACTCCCAATAACAGCTGAGGTCTTTTTTCTCTGCCAAAATAAGTTAAAACTCACCGACCAATTTCAATTTAAGGCTTAATACCAAATGTTGAAATTTCGTCTGGTGTTAATCCTAATAAAACACAAATTCGTTGATACAACACACTAAAATCGGTTGGTTTTACGAAAATATCTGCCGCACCTGCATCGCGAGCAGCTTTGTTTTCGTCCGTTTGTTCGTCGTGTCCCGTTAAAAATACAAATGGCACTCGCAAGCCTTCTGCTTGAGCCATACGCATAATATCGAGGCCTGTGAGCTCTTCACCTAAATGAATATCGCAAATGCACAAATGAATTTGTCCACTTTTGAGTATAGATAGTGCCAAATTAGCGTCTGAACTCTCGGAAATTTGGAACCCTCGTCGTGTAAATCTGCGCGCGAGCGAACCAGACAATGCGCCTTGGTCTTCGACAATTAAGATATGATTGATAGCCAAATATTGCTCCGCCCGTTATTTAAATCATCAATAATCAAAGCAACAGGCCGAATTAAAAGTTTATTTAAACTTTTTTTCTAACTCGACAATGTCACGCTTATACGAGCTTTCTTCTGTTGGCCCAACAACATCTGGAAGCGCCTTTGCCTTTTCAAGCGATTTTACAGCTTCGGCTTTGCCTTCCAATTTTGCTTGGACCTCAGACATGTAAATGTAATTCAGTTTACTCTCTGGTGCTAGTTCTGCAGCTTTTTTCAAATCTGCAAAAGCTTTTTTGTTATCTCCAAAAGAAATGAAAGAACCTGGTAGTTTAAAGAACAACCTACCTCGCACGCGCAATGGGCCAGCGTAATGATATTTAGGGTCAATTTTGACGGCTTCGTCGAGTGAAGCGCGCATTCCTTCTGCTCCGCTCAATGCAGCCATTATTCCTTTAGATAAGCCATAGCCACCGTAATTCACACCATACCAATAATGGCCTTCGACTCTTTTTGGATCTAACTTAATGGCTTTTTCTGCAGCTTCGTAACCGTATTTAAAAATTTCCATTTTGAGATCGTTTGAAGTGGTAGAGGGATCGATAAAAAATCCGGTATAATAAACCATTCGAGCGAGGCGCCAAGCGACTTCAAAATCGTCGCCAAATTTTGGTTTGCTGGCAATAAATGCAGATATTTTTGAATGGATTTCAGACCGGTGGTCCCAAGCAGCATCCAGCGATGCGGGAGTTGCTTCAATTGAATTTTGCGCCATTGCTACAGAGAAAAAAGCCGTTGGTGCCACTTGAATTATTGACGCAGAACACACACCAGCCAATAAAATACGGCACAAAAATGGCCGCGCTAAGGTAACTACTTTATTTGATTTCATATACAAACCCTCTATCGATTGATAACCACAAACAACAAAAAACCCGGGCTGCAATTCGCAACTCGGGCTTAATTTGGCAGATGTCTGTAAAAACTGCAAATTAGAGAAACTTGCGCAGCGCTTCAACCTTGTCGAGCTTTTCCCAAGGAAACGCAGGGCGCCCAAAGTGACCGTAAGCTGCAGTCTCTTGATAGGTGTAGCCTTGAGGTTTTTTGAGATTAAACTGGTTGATTATGTCTACGGGTTTCATTTTAAATGTTTCGCGCACAGCGGCTTCAATGCGAGTGCGCGCTATTTTTTCGGTTCCAAATGTTTGAACATTCACACTTACAGGCTCTGCAATACCAATGGCATATGCAATTTGAACCAACGCCCTTTCGGCGAGCCCAGCTGCAACAACATTTTTAGCTATGTAACGGCCTAAATAAGCTGCAGAACGGTCTACTTTGGAGGGGTCTTTACCCGAAAATGCACCGCCACCGTGTGCGCCGTGTCCGCCATAAGTGTCCACAATAATTTTTCGACCTGTCAAACCGCAGTCACCTTGCGGCCCGCCGGTTACAAATCGACCTGTGGGATTGATAAAGTAACGAGTTTTAGAGTCGAGTAATTCGGAAGGAATAGTTTTTTTAACGATATTTTCGATAATGTAACTGCCGAGTTTTTCCATCGATACATTTTCTGTATGCATTGTACTTACTACTACAGTATCAACTCGCTTGATTTTACCGTCATGATATTCAATTGTAACTTGAGACTTAGCGTCGGGGCGCAAAAAATCTACTGCATTTGTTTTACGAGCTGTAGCCAAATTCTTTAGAAGATTGTGCGCATATTGCAAAGTTGCGGGCATTAATTCGGGTGTTTCGTTAATTGCATAACCAAACATCATGCCTTGGTCGCCAGCACCCATTTCTTTGTGCAAGCCTTCGCCTTCGTTCACGCCCACTGCAATGTCATGCGATTGTGCATCAACTGCGACAATCACGCCGCAACTGCGGTAATCAAAGCCATTATCTGGGTCGTTGTAACCGATTTCTTTAATGACATCGCGCGCAATATCGGCATATTTACGAGCCTTCATGCGTGCTGTGTCGTTCACCGTGATCTCGCCAGCCACTACTACCAAGCCTGTTTTCACTAGAGTTTCGCATGCCACACGAGCATCAGGGTCGTATTTGAGCAATTCATCGAGAATGGCATCAGAAATTTGATCGGCTACTTTGTCGGGATGTCCTTCAGACACACTTTCTGAAGTAAAATAAGTCACTTCGGGTGAACTAGAAAGATGCATGGGCATTTTGGATGAAAACATGAGTGAGACCCTTTCCCGAAAAATACAGGCTAAAATACCTGATTTGCTAGTCAACATAAATCAAATACGGGGGATATTCGATAAGCCGGATCCTGTCGTTGGACCACAATTTCTCTTGAACGAACGTTACCGCCCGTTTCTTTGCAACCAACCCGGACGTCAAACGGATCGAGCAGATCCTTCGCCCCTATTTGGTCTTGCTTCAGGTGGGGTTTTCCAAGCGTCTTGTTGCCAAGAACACCCGTGAGCTCTTACCTCACGATTTCAACCTTACCGGATTCGCCACAAGGACGCCTCTTAGGCGGTGTATTTTCTGTTGCACTTTCCGTCGGGTTGCCCCGCCTGGCCGTTAACCAGCACCTTGCTCTGTGAAGTCCGGACTTTCCTCACTTCAGAAAGCTTGCGCTTCGTCCGTGCTGTAGTCTGAACATCCCCCTCACGGCACTTACCTCACGTGCGCACCGTGTGCAATATAGACTTTCACTTCGCAAGAAAAAATATTTCTGAGGTCATTCGGCTGCTTCGCGACGACGTGTCATTATTGCCTTAATTTGCCCTGCACTTAAGTGAGCGTACAATAAACCGAGCAAAGTATTTTCGATGAGTAAAAGTCCGTTTTGAAGCAAGCTGGCCGAAGCCACAGCAGAGCCACTGAGGTTAAATATTCCAAAAATAGCCACTGCAACCAATTGCTGTCCGCCCATTCCACCAAAACCGATGGGCAGCAAGGTGGAGATTGCCACGATAGGGTAGGTTGCAAAAATTGCGCCCAATTCGATTCTGTCGCCCGTGGCACAGCTCGCAAAATAGACAGACAGGGACGAGGCTGCTAGGCAACCTAAACTTGCTAAAATAGGGAGTATTAAATCTGGCAAATTTTGACTGCCCAGAACTATCTCTAAGCGTAATGTCTCTAATTTTAAAGAAACTTTTGAAATCACGCGCATCATTTTAAATTTAAAACTATCATTTTGTGCCAATGAGTCGTGACTTTCCGATAACAATTTTAACACGTGTGTAGTCAATTTCCAGCGTGCCATCCAGGGCAACAACCCAATAAAAACTGCTCCAGACAAGGAGAACAACGTTAGCAACACAAGGGCAATCAAATGACCCGTTTTTATTTCTTCGTTCCATTTTAATGCCAACAAAACAGCAGAACAAATGCCTCCAGTGGCTAGCATAGTGAAAAAACCAAGCAACCTATCGAACAAGGAAGTGGCTGCCAAGCGCATTTTCAGACTCCGTTCGGAGTTCAAAGAAGCGTCTGATTTGTGCTTGGCACCAAACATTAAGCCCATTCGAATAAATTCTATGACCGCCAGAGCCCCAGGAGCCCATTGTCCTACAGCATTGCTCACAAAAGTTGCTGCAGAAGCCTGCTGCAAATGCACATCAACTTTGAATACTTTTAAAAGGCACACATAGCGGAACAAAAGCAGAAACGACAAAAGCAATTGGGTTACGACAATGACAAATATCCATTGTTTGCCATGTTGAAATGCCAAAACAATATCGCCAATTTTTAACAAACCCCACTGACTCATTAAATAGAGAATAAATGCACTAAATATCATTAGCGCCAATACTCGAACGACATTTTTCAATTTACTTACTCTCCAATGGTTTCTATCACAAGTTGCTTCATTTTCCGATACAAATGACTGCGTTCTAGGCCGATAAGTTCGGCTGTTTTAGATATATTACCATTACATTCTCCGAGTTTTTTTTCTAGAAAAAGTTTTTCAAACTCATTTCGAGCTTCTCTAAAACTATTGTTCTTTAAAATATCTCCCCAAGAATCTTGGACCCTCGCGTCATTAACTTCGTTGATAGGAAATGGCAAATGTTCCGGTTTTATGAGATCGTCGCTCACCATAATACTTAGGCGCTCCATTATATTTTTAAGCTCTCGAATATTACCAGGCCAAAAGTATTCTCGCAGCATAGCCATTGCATCTGGTGATATTTCTTTTCTACGGACACTATTTTCTAGAGAATAAAACTCTATATAATGTTCTGCTATAGCACAAATGTCGTCTTTGCGTTCACGCAATGGCGGCATTTCGATGGGAATCACATTAAGACGATAAAAAAGATCTTCGCGGAATCCGCCTCGTTTTATTTCGTCTGCTAAATTCTTATTCGTGGCAGCAATAAGTCGAACATCCACATGAATAGACTCATCTCCGCCTATGCGCTCAAATTTTTGCTCCTGCAGAACACGCAAAAGTTTGCTTTGAGTTTTAAGGCTCATGTCTCCAATCTCATCTAAAAACAACGTACCACCATGTGCCAATTCGAATCGCCCACGCTTTAAAGCTACTGCCCCTGTAAATGCGCCGCGCTCGTGGCCGAACATTTCGCTTTCAATTAAATCTTCTGGAATTGCAGCGCAATTTATGGCAATAAAAGGCTTACGGGCCCTCAATGATGCTTCATGAATTGCCCTCGATACATTTTCTTTTCCAGTTCCGTTTTCACCCGTAATAAGAACGGTACTATTTTTAGAAGCCACGACTTCAATTGTGGTCCTTATAACATCTAGAGCTTTTGACGACCCAATTAATTTGTATTTCTGACTAAATCTGTTCCTTAAATTCTGATTTTCCATTCTCAATTGTTTAATTTTAAGCGCATTTTGTACACTTAATAATACTTTTTCGAGGCCCAAGGGTTTCTCTATAAAATCTACTGCACCTAAACGTGTGCATTTAACCGCTGTTTCGATTGTGGCATGACCACTAATCATTATTACACTAGCTTCTGGTTGCGCATTTCGAATACGACTCAAAATTTCTACGCCATCGCCATCGGGCAACCAGACATCTAAAAAACAAACATCGGGAATTTCTTTTGTCATTAAGCGCAAGCCAGTGGCTGCATTATGTGCAAAACTTACTTTGTGCCCCTCATCTGTTAATATGCCAGATAGCATACTACAAATATGAGGCTCGTCGTCGATAATTAAAATTTTACCGGTGACTATCGGAGACTCGGAATTGCTAATAGACATTTTAATCCCTTCATGAACCCGCAAACTCTACCGCAAAAATGCTTCCCTGTGGAAGGTTGTCTTCTAAAGTCACTTTGGCACTGTGTTCGCTTGCAATTTGTTCCACAATGAGCAGGCCTAAACCCGTACCACTGCGTTTTGTGCTAAAATATGGTTCAAATATTCTTGCCTTTACTTCATCTGGAACACCAACACCTTGGTCTAAAACTTTCAATTTGAACCACTGATTGTTTTCGCCCAATTCCAATATTACCATTACAGGAAACTTTGTCTGAGCAGAAGCTGCAACGGCATTTGAAATTAAATTAACGCACATCCTAAGAATTTGGTCGGAATCAAATCGCCACAATAACTCTTGTAAATCATTCACTACTAAGCCAACAAAATTTCGAATTTCTAAAACCACCGGCACGTTTTCCTCATTTTCTGAAAAACTAGCTACGGCTAATTGCACCGGCGAAATAAAATTACCCATTTGCAAAACGGGTTGTGGCATGCGCGAAAATCGAATAAATTCGTCTACAAGGCCCTTAATGCTCTCTGTACAACTTAAAATGACTTTAATGCTTTCTTTAAAAACTTCGGCATCAGTACTTTCTAATTTTTGAGAAAATCGACGTTCCAATCGCTGCGCCCCGAGCTTAATTGGCGTTAAAGGATTTTTAATTTCATGAGCTATGCGCCGAGCCACGTCGCGCCATGCTGCCAACCGGTGCGCCTTTGCAAGTTCAGTGACGTCATTAATAAAAATTACAACTCCACTTGGCGCATGAGGAACTGCAATTTTACTCAGGGTTAGGTGAAGCTGAAGTTCTTCGCCCGCCACTATACCTGAAAACTCCCGCGTGAGGCGCATCACCTTATTATTTTCTATCTCTATCAGTGATTCCCTAATTGATGAATTATAAATATCACCGTTAATTACTTGGCTCAATGGTCTGCCCATGGCCTCAAATTCAGTTATTTTAAAAATTTTAGAAGCAAAATGATTCCAAGATTCTATTCTGAGTTCCCTATTCACTGTAACCACGGCCGCATTAATATCAGCCAATAATATGGCATTGTATTCCGACTTTTCAAAAAGTTCATCGGCTTTTCGCTCCATCTCTGCCGTAGCTTCGTCTGCAGCAATTTTTGTCGAACGAAGGTCGTCTACCATTGATCTAAAACTGAGAGCCAAGGATCCAATTTCATCGTCAGAAACGATGTCATCTATTTTGACCGAATAGTCTCCGGTGGCAACAGATTCGGTGGCAGCTGCTAAAATTTGAATGGGGACAGCAAATTCTCTTGCAATGGTGAAGCCAAGCCAGGTTGCCGAGAACACAATTAACATGGTCAAAACACCAAGCATAACATAATAACTGACTCGAATAATATCTACTCCTGGCTTTACCTGTGAAAATTCCTGCGACAATTTTTGCCATTGCGGGTGAATCATGGGCGGAGTCAGCATGCCATAGACCATATTAGATTCAGATTTTTTAAAAGCATAAAGCAGATTTTTATCGAGCTGATACCACTGAATTTTAAATTTATCTGGCGAATCTTTTTCTTGCAAAACTTTTGAAAGCTTATCTGCGATTTCTCTATTTTCAGATTTTAGGTATATAAATTCGCTATTTTTGATTCGAAACACAAAATCAAAATTCTTGATATTGTCCGTGTTTAATTCTGAAACATTCAACAAATTTAAAAGCTTTTCTTGGTACTGACTTTCGCTCAGTCTGCTCGACTCTGTTGTAGACACCAAACTCTTTGGCAACCATTTTTCAAAATTTGCATTTACAAATTTGGTTGAAATATACAACAATATAACCGTCGGTAGCAGTGAAAAAAATAAAAAAGAAGTCACCAATTTTGTCCGAAGTGTGCTCCCAAACCGACCGTTTCTTCTGTCGACAACAAGCTTTACGCCGTTTCTAAACGCCAAAAACGCAAAAAGAAATAAAAATATTACATTAATATTAACTACTGTAAAAAAGAGCGCAATAGAAGCAAAAGAACCATTATTTGCGAGGGTTTTACTCAAATCTAAAAATGCTGTCTCGACATATGTGCCAATTCCCAATAGCAAGAGAACAAAGCACAAACTCACAATCATTGATATCAATCGGCTCGATGATTTCATTCTGTGTCCACTTGCAATTAAAATTTGAGTCCCTACTTACGGACATTTTGCTACGGCATTGAAAATCAATCAAAATCGTGCGAGAGAAAAACTTTCAAAAGGAAAATATATGGATTTTGAAACCGCCCTCAATTCACTCCTGCCATTCATAGACCAAACCTACGACGATTGCGAAGCAGCCACAGAAAATATTGCTTTAAAGCTCTCTGCGGCTGCTAAAATACAGTGTTCAAAGGGGTGTGGGGCATGCTGCCATTTTCCGCTCATTCCCGCGACTGCTGGCGAAGCATTTGTGCTTATTGCACGACTACTGGGGCAGGGGAACACTTTTGCGACTCTATCGCAACGATTTTCACCCTATGCACTGCGATACATCGAAAAAGCCAATTCTTTAGGATATATTCCTTTTACTGATGAACAACAAAAGGTTTTTTTCGACCGCAAAGACCCCTGCCCACTTTACATTGTTGCCGACTCTAGCGAAAGTCATAATGGATATTGCGGTGCGTTTTCTGCACGTCCCCTCATTTGTGGCTACTTTAATAGCACTCAAAGCCCCAAGCTTTGCGCCGCTAAAAAACCACACGAATCGGTAGTTGAAATCATAGAAAAAGGCGAACAATCTGTTGAAGAAATTAGGGCACACGAGCGCTCTATTTTTGGACGCAGCGCTTTAGGCCATTTGCCTCTTTTACTGGCCTCATTGTGCACAGAACGAGGTATGGCTGAGTTTTTAAAAACTTACCCTTTAGAGTTAGAAGACTTTGATTCTTTGGCTGACTCACAATCATGGAATGATTTTAGCCTTTATTGCAAATTACTCGATTGCATTGGTTACACGGTAACTGCCAAAGATTTAAGGGCTCTTGCTCAAGCACAAGACGAACTCGCACACAGAAACAGCCTCAATTAAATTTCCAAAGTTCCGCATTTGAAAAATTTAAAAACTCTTCTCAATCAGACTCCTTAACTACCTAAAATATTAGTTAAAATAAATATCGTCACCATTTTTCTCAAGCTTTTTTCAAATCTCCCGATTGCGGTAAAGAGACTCGAAAGAGGCGCATGTTTTGGAGGAACATCCATGCAATCATCTCGCATTTTGCTCTTAGCCCTATTTATTGTCGGCTGTGGCCAAACGCAATCAGAAAAAACCACTCAGCTGGGCACTGAAGCCAGAACTCCGCTAAACGCTGTGTCATCGGGCGGATCAGAAAGCGTTGTTGTTTATGGGCCACCTGCTACAGTGAAGAAAAAAGGATCCGAAGAGACAAAAGCCGCTGTGCGCACTCCACAAAAAAATTCTGTTATGAATTCTTATAATGATGAATTTTCGCTCACAGATTCCAAAATAAATGCACAAAATCCCGTCATAAAACAAAAGCCAGAAGCCGTAGATGAACAAAGTATTATAGATTCTTTGTCTGCAAATTCACCCGAATTGGCTAAAGGAGAACCTGCAAAAGCGACGTCGAAATTAACAAAAATTGCTCACAATGTGACCAAGGCTCAAGCACTTTCTGCAGCGGAAAAAAACAAAGAGTGTGCCCGAGCTACTTTGTTTGAAACTCCTGCCCCTGGCTATTGCAGCTGCGATTTAGACGAGTTTGATCAACGAGAATGCACATTTAAAGAATCTTTTTAAGTTTTATTTTTTAATACCTATTTTTGAATGTGTTTTTCTTCAATCCAACAGCTGCGTTGCAAATCGCGATACATATTATAAGAGCCTATTCCCGCTATCGATCCCGCTACATTTTGCACGTTATTTTTTTCGATACAAACTCTTGAACCATCAGGGTATTTCTCGGCCACTTCGCCATCTTTTACTCGGGTCCAACATTCCGTGTATCCTTTGCCAAAATCTGCAGTTTTTAAACTCTTGAATTCGCAGTTGGGCGGTGTTACTTGAGCTACGGGTTGCGTTTTAACGGGTGCTTGCTGCACAACTACGGGATCTGGAATTTCTATTTTTGAATTCGCGGCGGGTTGACCGCTCTCTTTGTCCGATTTTTTGTCTGCGGCCGGCGTTGCAGGGTCGCGGTCTGCTTCTTTAGAGGGAAAACATCCTGGTAACCCATAAACCATAAACATTGATGTGATATAAAATAATTTTTTCATAATGATTTCGCCATTTCTCTTGCAAAAAAATCTGAGGCTTTGTCTAAATTATTGGCTAAAAGTTCTCTCTGTGTCGCATTGGTTTTATTCAGAGAAATTGACTTATTTTGCGATTTAAAAATGAGCCAATTTTTCTCTAACAGTGACTTATATTTTAATGCTTTCTCTGCATTTTCAAAACTCTTTATTGATTTTAGTGCAGTAAATTTTCTGCGTATGGTATCTTCAAAAAACAACTTTTGTATGCTTTCTAATCCTCTTTGATTGTCTACAAGACTCGCGGATCTTACCACAGCAGCAGCACCGGACTGCGCGGCCGATTCTGCCGAAGCCGCTGCTTTCGCTACACCCAAGTTTCTCATAAATCCAGATATATCATACAGAACAGATATATTTGATAGTATAAAAGCTACATTTAAGGCATCTTTTAATGGGCCAGGATCTTGGTCTGCCTGCAACCTTTTGAGTTGAAGATTTGAATACATGCTGCCCGTTAACATCCCGGTTTTCACCAACAGCCAAGCTGACGATGTCAAGAATTCCTTCGCAGCCAACGATGTTACTTTACGCGCTCCTACTTCTAACATTAATTTTCCGCCCGCAGCAGCAGCTGTATTCCAGGCACCCATGATTCCTGTCGCAGAACCTGCTGAAACCAGTGTTAACGCTATTTCTGTTGCCGAAACTCCGGCTAAAATTGTTGCTTTTTGCAGCTGTTGTTTTTCCCATTTGAGTGTAAATTCTCTTAAATCCATTGGTGCCATGCCAGTATCGAGAATTCCCCAAAGTTTTCCGATCAATTTATCGTTCACATAATTGGATTGATCTGGTGTAAATTCAGAATCTGATGGCAATACCGTGGTCAAAAGGGCGTCTTGCCACGAGTCTGGGCGGTACGTTACATTTACCGTATTTGCCAATTTCTGAGCTACGTAAAAAACCGCAGGACGCTGCGAAATATCTGTTGTTACGTATATATATTGGTGCATATTTCCAGGTGGACCCTGTAAATAAAATTCGAATTGCACCACTTGACCTTTTTTGGGTTGAGTTACCAAATAAGCGCAGTCGTTTGGATCTTTCGACATAGTGAGTGCAGTTGCGCCCCTGTCGCAACGATCAAAAATAAGTTTTGTGCTATCTCCGTTGTCAATTGCACTTGCTGCATCTGGACCTTCCGTCGGATTTTGTTTCAAATGCGCTGCATGGTTTTCTACGGCGGCTACCATTGACTTTTGTAGGGCATCAGCCTGGGCTGCAGAAACAAATGCTGGTAATGCTGACTTTCGCTCATCATTTCCATCTACATCTGGCCGAATTTTCACTTTCCCAATCCATCCTGGCCCAATATCATCTGCAAAGGCTGTGAGCCCTTCTGTAAGGGCAAGGGAATCGGGGGAATAAAAGAGTGCTGTTTCTGATGCCCGAAATGAGTCCATATTTTCGGCAGACCGGGGGGTTGGTTCTTTTTTTGTGCTGTTGACACAACCTATGGCAACAAAAAGAAATGCTGCACTTGTGAGGCAACTGCCGCGAGATTGTATAATTTTTTTCCAATAGCCTTTAAAATTTAACATTATGCTTTCCTAATACAACTTAATTCCATAAGTGTTTTAGAAAGTATAAACAGCAAGAAAGCAAGAAGACAATTTAAAGTGCCAAAGTTCAATCAATTCAATTTTCAGCACCGCAACGCAGATTTGCAGGTACGGCTTCGTGCAATCTTTTTGGCTCAGGTAAATTCCAAGAATCGACTTCAGTTTTGAGCTCTAAATAAGACATTGCCATTAATTTATTAAGCAGCCTTTGCTCTCCCACACAACTTACGCGCCTGTTTTTGTAATCATGCGCTGGATAAATGAGAATATTATAATCTAAATTTGCTACTTTTTGAAGACTTTCAAACATCTGTTTTGTGTTACCGGCCTGAAAATCTGTGCGTCCACAAGAGTCAATTAAAACTGTATCGCCGGTTAATATTCTGTCATTATTAACTATAAAACACACACTATCACTGGTATGTCCTGGCGTGTATAAGCATTGAATAGAGACATCGCCTACATTTATTATTTGCCCGTCAGATAAGGGAAAAAACGGCAAAGTCACTGCACATTCTTTGTGCATTGCTATTTTGGCTGAAGGAAAAAATTCGAGTAATTTTGCATTAGCAGTAATGTGATCTGCATGCACATGGGTCTCAAGTAAATATTTTAATGTGAGTCCGCGTTGCTTAATAATTTCGACGTATTGTTGAGTGTGTTCTTTAACCGAATCAACAATTGCTAGCTCTTTTTTATTTTCGTCGATGATAAAATAGGTAAATGTAAAACTAGCTTCATCAAAGTGCTGTTCAAACTTAAAGGGCATTTTTTAAACCTCTGTAAATGCTGTTAAAACCGACTTAAACGAACTCTTTTAAAATTAGCGCCTGTCGGGCCACACCGCAAGAATTTTGGGCAAATGAATACATGAAATAGGACCGACTTGCTGCAAGGGCAAATTTCTAAAAACATTATCCACATTGAAAACTCATGTAACTCACCAAAATAATGAATAGAAATAATTGTTCTTAACAATATATAAATATGTCCGAATGGTAAAACAGCAGCAAGGGGCTGGGGTTTACAGTGCTTAGGAGGAAAAATATGTCAAAAATGTCTTTGTTTCCATTGTTTGCAATTGCATTTGTCGCCGCGTGCGGCACCAATGATGCGGCCCGAGAAAAAACGAGTCTAGAAACTTCACTTTCGAGTCAATACAATGACCACGACGCTGCTGCTGAAGTCGACGAACAAAAATTTGGTTCTTATTTATTAGATTCCTACGACGAAAAATCTCTAAGCCTCACAAGCATGGAACCTACCATGATGGGTGTGCCGCTACATGGTGATGCAGATGTGGAGGTCGAAAAGAAACCCGATAAAGAAGGTGTAGACAAGCCAAGGCCCGAAAAAATGGCCGAACGCATGCAAAAAATAAAGGGCGAGAAAGAATCGCGAGAAGGCAAACAAAAAGAACATGAAAAAGGTGATAAGGGGGAAAAAGAAAAATCTGCCGAAAAAGAAAAACCGGCTTTTCGCCTGGCACTTGAGGGTTCTCGCCAATACGTAATGGCTCTTATTGGGCTCGACAATTCGCCCTTTGAAAAATTCAGAGCAGCACTTGCAGAAGCAAAAGCAAGCGCAAAATCAGAAGAAGAATTTAAAGCTAAGGTAGAAGAACTCAGTAAGACGTTTAAAGAAGAAAAAGCCGCGGCTTGGACCAAAGCTGAGGCAGGTCGCACAGAACATAAAGTCGAAATCGATGCCATAAGAGCTTCTCGAAAAGATGTCGTCGCTGCTTGTGCAGTTTCTAAGGGAAAAGAATCTGAAATTAAGATGGAAAAACCGGAAAAAATGAAGCCCGAAGAAGCTTTAAAAACAATGCCTTCGGCCGAAGAAATTGCAGCTCGCAAGATTGCAAAAGAAGCTGAACACAAAGACAGTATGGAAAAACATGAAGATAGAAAATTTAAAGCAGAATCTGCAGAATGTACAACTGCAACTTCTGCTTTAAAGGCACTCACTGCTCAAAAATGATGATTTAAATACTATTTAATGATGGTGCGGACGGTGAGACTCGAACTCACATGCCTTCCGGCGCTGGCTTCTAAGACCAGTGCGTCTACCAATTTCGCCACGTCCGCAGAGAAACTTAGGAGTGAGACTCATAGCCGAGCATCGAGGGCGCGTCAAACACAAAAGTACTGGAATGACTTCTGTCGTTTTGAGAAAGCCCGAGGACTCGTTCCCAGATGCAACAATGCAATCACTTCGGTAGATTGATTGGGTGCAACTGTAATGACAAGTGTACTCAACCGTTCCAACACCATAAACAAACCAAGACCTGCTCCGTTGCCCTCTTGCTGCAATCGGATCATCGACTTTTTATCTGCTGAAAACAAAAATTTCAAATATTTGTAAATAACCGCTGGCTCGAATGTTCCAAATGGGTCTCGCACTCCAACAGCTAAAACATCGCCATCAAAGCACCATTCCACCTGCACAACCTCGTGCGGAAGTAGAGTTGTACTTTCTTTACGATTCGACGTTCGCTTACGAGGATTTGCATCCCAAATAGCATTCATGAGCAATTCTTCTTGAATTTCTACTGCGAATTGGGAATACGAATCCATAGGTCGGTTAATGACATTAGTAAGGCTTTTTACAAAACCGAAAAGCGAATCTCTAAACCATTGGCGTTGATCTGAAGCCCCCAAGGTAAATCGATGAACATGAGCGCCATAGCCAACACATTTGTCGACTCCAAAAAAATCGCGTTCTCTGATTTTTCTGACTGTGCCCAATATCTGGCTATTTGGTACATTTGCAGTATTGCACGACAAAACATGATTAAATAAAACCAGAGCAGGACTATCGTTTACTCTGTCTTTAGATTTTTCGTCGACAATTAAAATATTGTCAATTGGAAACCCTATATTGTCTTTGTTTTTTCGGAGCTTAACTTCGTCAATATTATCTGTAACATATATAGCTCGACGAGTATTGCGTCGTGCTAAATCTGCAATAATCATGTCCGCTGTTATGTCTTTTACCACAATCGGATTGAGCGAGCAGCTCTTAAATAACGACGTCAATTCTTCTTGATAAGTTTCATTTGAAACTTCAATTACAACATCTAAATGTTGAGTAAGATCTTTAGTTACCATGCCTATGCTTCCTCATTAAAAGAGAGCTTTGAGTTTCCCGTCAAGGGGCCATTCATTTTGGAAGCTCTCCAATGAAGTAAAAATAGGACTCGTAATCTACATCCGACTCAATGTTGCAATTTTTATCGCCACATTTTTTAATATCAAAATCATTCAGGGCTGCACCAGCATGAAAATCTTTATTTACGGTGAGCAAAAATGATTTCTGTTGGCCGCAAGTCTCGCAAAATGCCGGCACTTGAAAACTTTCAACGTTGGCATCACTACCCAAGAATTCTCGCACCATATTAAACTGCATCACCACAGCTTGTGGACAATTCATATATATGGACTGAATTTCAAGTTTATTAATCCAACTTATCCATTCACGCACTCCGCAACTATTAATTGTGCGTACGTCGCCCAAATCGAACCTGACTGCCCCTTTGGGGAATTTTGTCCCACTCAAGTCGCAAGATTCAGTAATATCTCCGGAAACAAAAAACACGCCCTGTTTCTCGACGATCTGCACTTGCTTTTCCCTCCATCACTCTTGCTCAACATCCATGCTTCACAATTTAAGCTCTCAAATCGACCAAAAATCTCATCAGATATCGAGTGTCAATTCTTCTTCCAGTGGGACCGTCGATAGGCTCACCAAATGAACTTAAATCTACCTTTAAAAACACTAAATCTGCTGCCAAGCCAAACGATGGAGCCACCAAATTGTGACCCAATCGCACCGACACTGGTGAATCGGCTGGTCCCAGCGCAAACTCAAGGCCTATTCTCATCTTATCAGCAAAGGTAACACGAGTGTCTGTCAAATGATGGGCTTCAAAAGCCGCAGTGGTGCCAAAAATCCCGCTATTAATTGGCATTACGCTAAATCCCAACACCACATTTGTTTTTTCGAGTTCATTTTCATATTTCGAATTCAGTGCTTTATACCGAGAATTTGCTAAATCATGAACAACGAGCGCTGCCGAAGGGCGCCAAGAGTTTGTCGAACGATAAAGAAGACCCAAATCTACGCCTAAGCCACGTGTTTTATTGACAGCACGACTCGTGGCCTTTGCTGAATCCGCAGCCACTTCTTCATTCATTTCCACATCTTTATAAAGTGATGCTCTGGAAGCATATCGAGCGGTAACGCCAAATGAAATACCAGTGCTTTTGTAAGGAATACTAAAGCCACTCACAATTGCGATTTGACTTTGACTCGAAATTTTCATTTTAGAAGTGACACTTTTTGGCGTTTGAACTGTCGAATACTCACTTGCCTCAGAAGAATTTACATTGTGAAGATATCCTTGCCCCACAGCATCTATCAGCACACCTAATTGAAATCTCTTTAAGGTAACATAAGGAAATGCTGTAAATCGACCATAAAGAACTTCTTTATTTTGTGAAGTCCTGATGCCCTGTTCTACTTTTTGATCTCGTGTTTCGCCACCATTGCTGTAAGCCTTGTACAATTCACGAGTGTACTTATTCATTCCTAAGGTAACATTCGGAAAAGAGGCACCTCGCAAAAAATTTTTGCTTTTGTCGCCATCTTCATCGCCAATGCCTCCAGGGTTTCCAAAAATGGCATCTCCATCATCCGCAAAAACAGATGCAATTCCGCCCAAAGCGCGCCATCGCGGACTTTCAAACGATTCTTTTGGCGCCAATAAGCGAGATTGGGCTACTGCAGTTCTGCTTGTCACAAAGCCGCCAAACATTCCACACATGGCCCAAACCGCGCTTTTCATTTGTTTTCTCCGATCTGAAAGCTTCATCGGTGCCAAATTCCATAAATAAAGCCAGCACCTCAAAATTGACTAAAATTCAGCAAAACTGACTCTAAATACACTGTTGTGAATCTGGCAGCTCTGCACAATTTACATCCTATGAAAAAACTCAATCTTGGTACCTTAACAACGAACGCTTTTTTTGGAACAGTTTAACAAGTGGGTTCCCGTGAACTTCACAACCAAAGCCATACTTTATTCAGAAGAACAAGGCTTTACAGATATATTAAAAACATTTCTATTTAAATGCGGCTTACGTGAAACTATTATTGTGCAAGATCCCGCTGAAATTGGGCATCTGCTGCACGACAATTATTGGCCAATTGTATTTGTCGACCACACCGATGGGCACCAAGACGGATTTTCGGTGTTTGATGGCATATATAAAACAGTTGGTTACGAATTGTTACCTTACGTTTTTATGTGCTCAGCCGATAAAAAAGTTTATCAGTTATTTGGGCTCAGTGCCGGAGCTCGCGGAATTCTAAAACGCCCACTTCAGCCCAACGAAGCTGGTGCGCTCATAAAACAATTGATTCCGCCCCCTGGCGATGCCGTTACTAATTTGGCACTTCAAATTTCTAAAATAATGAATAAAGGTGATTTTCAAAAAGCAATTCCTGCACTCACTAAATTACAACAAATACCCCAATTTAAACGAGGCGCTGAAATTGCTCTTATTAGATGTGATATTTACACTGGTCAGCACCTCAAAGCAGAAGAACGTCTCAAAAAATTGCATCTAGAAAACGACAAAGACATTCGCGTCTTATCTGAAATGTGCGACTTTTATAAAAGAAACTGCAAATATGCCGAAGCAATAAAGTATTACAATATGATTCGTCTTGTGCATCCGCGCATGACACTTAAAATTTGGGACCAATTTATGCTCCACATGGAGCTCGACCATCTGGATGAAGCTGCATCAATACTCGAAGAAATGCACACCGACCTTACCTTTGGCGAAATGGCTACAGACGCTGTATTGAGAATTCTTATAATGATGGGAATTCCTCAATATTCTGTTTTAGTCACTCGTTCGCATCCGGCTCTAACCAAACATTTTTCACATTTTTTGGCTCATCAAGGAAGAACTAACTATGACAAATATTAGAAAATCTAGGTTAGCACTGGCTTTAATTTCAACTAGTTTTACATTCTCTTTATCTTGCGGGAAAAGCATGTATAAACCTGTTTCATCGAATAAATCTGATGAAGCAAAAACTCAAGATGCCATTATTGCTTTAAATGACGATAAATATGGAGAGGCATCGGCAAAATTGGCTGAAGTGTGGAGTACAAACAAAGGCGATGAAATTGCGCAACTTTATTCTGTGGCTATTTTAGGCGAAGCGGGGGTGAATTTATTCTGCCTTGTAAAGCAATCTCTCTCTATTTCTGCAGGACAAGATCCCAATTCAAGCCCTAATTGTCCTCATGTCACGATTTCAGAAAGCGCCACTACAAGCACAAGCTCAAACACTACTGCCAGCGGAAACGACATTCTAAATAATATTTCAGCACTTGTTGCTTCGTCTCTAACCGACGACGCGCTGGTCAAAATTAAATCAGCTATTGAAATTTTAAAGCAAGCTCAAAATCAATCCAGCCCTGGTATAGTATTTCAAAAATGCCTCATTGGTGGCATTTACGCTGCGCCTGCATTAACATCTTTGTTGAGCTCCATTGAATCTATCAAGGCCACACTTGCTGCTTTACCTGCTAAAGTGGGAGCATCTACAGGCTCTTGCACAGGTAGCGCAGCTGCAGTGGCCGCGGCAGGAAAAGAACTCACAGATATCATTACAACCGTGGGAAAACTCTCTGCTCGCATTAGCGATGTCACCGAAATATTGGGTTCTTGTTTGCCTGCGGGAAGCACAGACTCCGTAAACTCAATCACAAAACAAGTGACTTCGCTTTTAGAAAAAGCAGACAAAGGGTGCAATATTCCCTCTACAGGCGACTTAGGCGCCAGTGTTGGGCTCCCCGCATGCATGAATAGTTTTATTACAGCATCGTCTTCTGGAGCCGTTGCAGGCGACAAAATAGTTTCTGGCTGTGAAATATTTTTGAACTGTTCTGGTGGATCTTGTTTTTCTGAAGAATAAATTACGGCCAAATACCAAGGCTAAATTAAAGAATTTTTAAGAGCTCTTCTTTGTTCATCTTAGTATTGGTAGCAAACATTGCCATATTATCGCCAGATCCATTGTCTAAAAGCTGCGTGGCTGTGCGAATTTTTTCGATGACCGATTTTCTGATGTATTCATCAACAGTGTTTTCACCAACCAAATGAATGACCAAACACCGCTCTGCTGTTTGACCAATACGGTGGAAACGAGCTTGCGATTGCACATAAGAACCACTGTCAAAACTCAAATCCAAATAAATCATGGTATCGGCTTTGGTTTTTCCATCGCGAGGTAACAGCGTGAGGCCTTCTTTTGCAGACTGCGGAGTTGCAATAAAAAGTCGAGTCTCGGGGTCGTCTTGAAACGCCGAAACACTTTCTTGCCGTTCATCAACACTCATTTCACCTGTATGGCCTACTGCTTTGAATTTTTCCCCAAAAGTTTCAACCAAAAAATCGACGTTGGAAACAAAGTGCGACCATAAAATGACTTTTTTAGTGGGGTCTAAGAAAATATCTTCGAGCAAATCTTCCAATTCGCTCAATTTAGCATTTGAACCTTCGTAATTCGCATCTAGCAAACGCGGATTAGAAGCAATTTGTGACAAACGTAACAATTGTACCATAATCGTACTTGCTTCAGAAATAATATCTTTTTCGCTCATTTGCGAAATTTGAACTTTTAAAGTATCGCGCATTTGCATGTACATGCTACGTTGTTCATTCTTTAATTCTACAACAAAATCTTTGTACAATACCGGTGGCAAGTCGAGAACTTCTGATTTTAATCGGCGCAACGAAGTTTTCATAATTCGACTGCGCAATTCTTCGGTGTTTCTCACACCAATAAATCGTTCCACCCGAATTGTTTTTCTGCCCACTTGAATTTTTTGAATCTCTAGTTCACAAAATGAATTTTTAAAAGCCGCATAGCGCGTGCCAAAGGTTCGACCTTTATCCATTACCAAATACTGCGCAAACAAGTCTAGGGGGCGGTTTGCAATGGGAGTTCCCGTTGCTATTACGCATCTGTCGGCCATTGGTCGCAATTTAATTGCTGCCATTGTGGTTTGGGCTGTTAAGTTTTTAATGCGCTGACTTTCATCAAAGACAAGCATGCCTTTTCCAATTTTTATCCATTCCGACAACCGAGCTTCTTCGAGCCTTAAGCCTTCATAGTGAATCAAAAGAATTTTATTTTTGCCTTCAATGGCTTTTTGGCGTTGCGCTGGAGAGCCAACAACCACTGTGTATTCTTCGTCCGTGGCATGTTTGAGTTCTTCTTGCCAGGTTTTAATCAGCGACATAGGCGCCACAATAAGGGCTTTTTGAATGAGGCCTTGCTGCAATAAAATACCAATACTTGTTGCTATCTGAAACGATTTTCCGCAACCCATTTCGTCGAGCAATGCCGCCTCAGGATTGACGCAAAGATATTCAATGCCCGTAATTTGGTGCTGGTAAGGCTTACGTTTAAAAGGAAAATCGGCCAATAATGCACGCAATTTGGTGAGCTGAGCAAACTGAGGGGTGTTTTCGAGCAACACTGCACCAGCATTACTGCCATGAACTGCATTAACTGCTGGCAAATCGCGATCGAAATCTATTTCTTCGTACCAACTCTCGCGAACAATGAGTTTGCCCAATTTACCCTTTGCGCCAAATGCATAATAGGGTGTTTCTACAAACTCTGCTATTGCTGTATGTGCATCTTCGGTAAGAATAAACCCACGACCCAAAATATCAAAAACGTCGTCGAATGAGCCCAAAAAAATGCGCCACACTTTAAGGTCTGGGTCCCAAGCGCGCTCGTTACGGTCTAAACCCTTTACGCGATCGACAGAAGTTTGATCGTAATTAAACGACACATACAACTCACCATCTTTAATATCCACTACAGATCGCGCGTTTAAAAAACGACCTTCTTCGTAAATTTTAGCTAAATTATTTTTAATTCTATCAATGTACGCTGCTGGCAATGGCAGAGTCTCGGCGGTTTTTATTCCTTTTAAATCCAGCGTGCCAACTATATCTTGACGACCCAAGGGCTCCATTGGTTTAAAAACGGGGGGTGGGGGCGCCGCATCTTCAGCCGCCTTACCCACTAAACCAAAGGCCAATTTCACTGGTCCCTTTGGTGGACGCGGTCGGTACTGATTGCCCCTGCTGTTATTCCGAAATCCCATTTCATCCCCTCAAGGTTCAATCATCTGAAAACTTCTACCAAGCCTTCCAGGTTGTCCAAAAAGCCCGTATACCACCCCTTGGCACATCTGCAACAGACTTTACTAAATGAGCCCAAAAACCTGAAAGGTCATACGAATGGACAAAATTGTCTGTGTCGGCAAGAACTATTCTGAACATGCCCAAGAATTGGGCGAGCAAATGCCCGCCAAACCGGTTTTGTTTCTCAAACCACCGAGCGTTTTACGTGCCGCTGTTCAAGACGAAACAAACTTAGAACTCTATATTCCACCAGATTCTGGCACCTTACACTATGAAACTGAAATTGTACTCCGATTAGAAAAAGGCGGATACCGACTGGACGTCAAGGAAGCCGAAAAAATAATTGGAGCTGTGACAGTCGGACTTGACATGACTTTGCGCGACAAACAGAAAATCCTCAAAGAGGCGGGTCACCCTTGGACCACCTCAAAAGTTTTCCCCGATGCTGCTGTGGTGGGCCCATGGTTGCGTATTTCTGAATTTCAAGACTATCTCAATCAAAAATTCACATTTACTTTAGACGGCGAAATGAAACAGCAGGAATTTGCCAAAAATATGTTTTTTTCACCTGCTGAATGCGTTTCGTACATCAGTTCTTTTATGGCTTTAATGCCTGGCGACATTATTTTTACGGGCACTCCCAAAGGAGTAGGTCCCGTTAAATCAGGGCAAAAAGGAACATTAAGTTGGGGCCCCATTCGGTATTCTGTAGAATGGAAAACTCGGAACTAAAAGTTAATTCCATTTTTTTGCCCTAAGTAAAAATTTATTGGCCAAACCAAATTTACTGCCTCTGAATAAAGGTCTACTTTATGCGCATCACAAAAGTTTACACCCGCACTGGCGACAAAGGGACTACCGGATTAGCCGATGGCAGTCGCGTGCCCAAAAATTCACTGCGTCTAGAATGCTACGGCACCTTGGATGAACTCAATTCCGTGGTGGGAATGGTTCGGCAAAGCACCACCGAATTAGGGGCACCGGAGGCCGAAAAACTGGACACTTGGTGTGAGGCAATTCAAAATGACTTGTTCAATTTAGGAGGCGATTTAGCCACACCACAGGCCTCACGCTGGCCTCAAATGATTGTCGTGAATGAAAACGATGTCACCCAGCTCGAAAAGCTCATTGATTTTTGCCAAGAATCTTTAGCTCCACTCAAAGAATTTGTATTGCCTGGCGGAACAAAGCTCAATGCAGAATTGCATTTGTGCCGCACAATCTGCCGCAGGGCAGAGCGTTTGTGCGTTACTTTACAACAGCAACAAGAAATAAACCCAAGCGCCGTACCCTACATCAACAGGCTTAGTGACCTATTTTTTGTATTGTCGCGTTGGGTTCAAAAACAAGCCAACAAACCAGAAGTCACATGGTCAAAGCAGAGCGGAATTCGTTCGCTTAACTTCAAATAAGATCACTTGTTTCTTCATTATTCAGCGAGAGTAAGCGAGCCAACGTAAGACGACGTGTCGCACTTAACGAGCAGCGTTCCCTTAGGATTGGCGCTCAATCCGATGGTGATTTTTTCACCCTTCAAAACTTTGATTTTTAAATCCGAAACCAGTTTTGGCTGCAAATTTACTGCTGATTTTGGCGCCGAAATTTGAAAACTAAATGCTTTAAATGTGATTTCGCAATCGCTTGTTTGGGTTGCAGGCATTAATATTTCTGCAGTTACAGGTAAAATTCCTTTTGCAGAAGGCTTAATTTCGATGCGGCCTGCTGGCTTTAGTTCAGCAAATCCGGGAGCAGTTTGTGCAAAAATTTCTTCTAAATTAATAAAACCATCTGAGTCGGAATCTTTAAATTCGTTGATTCCCCAAGTGTTTCCAGAGCCCAAAGCGCTTTCAATATCTGAACCATAGGAGTTACGTTCGCCTCCCCGAGCGCTTGTGTGGCAAGTTTGACAACGGAGTTCGTTTTTGAATTTGGTAACATCAAGACCGTTTTCAGAATAATATCCGCTAAAATTTTCTAGGTACTCAGGATATGCAAAAGCAGTGGTTGAAAAAACAGATAATACGATAAAAATATTCAAGTTAAACTTAATAGAGCTCTTCATAATATTTGCACTTCCAGTTAAAATCTAGTTAAAAATGTCAATACCAAGACATTGACGTTTTTTATACTTGCCACGTGCATTCAAAATCATCAAGGCAATTTAAAAACTCAAATTGATATTAAAGCAGGAGTCATTGCGAGGCTTGTAACTTGGGCCTTCATTTTCAAAGCTTGGGTTTGCAAGCATGAACAAAAAAAACGCTATTTCAAATCGAAAGATGAACTTTGATTCAAAGCTCTTATTTTCCACTTGATGTTCATCTTTATGGCTGCAAAAAAGTCGCTATTATAGCTGAACAATAATGACAGATTTTTAAATTTGGTATCCAATCTGTCCACCGATACCCTCACGCAAGTAAAACTACACAACCATTTTAATAAAAATAATCAGGAATAGAACCTTAATTCCTGAAATATTTGAATTAAATGATTTCAAATTGAGTGAATTAAATGTTGACTTCACTTTTAAATGTATTACAGACAATGCTTTAAAATGTTTTTGCGCAATTGGACATCAATCTAGCATGTGAATTTCATTCGAATGGCCAAGTTTTTTGTGTTAGTGTTAAGCGCGTATAAAAAAGTGCCTTATTTTGAACGCTTACAACGAAAGCTTTCCATATGAAGCTCAAAGAAATTCTCACTCCGTCTGAAAAGCGCAAAGCAGTCGCACAAATTCGCAATGCCGTTCCGTGTGCGTCAAACTACCACGACTGTATGTTTGAAATGCCACAAAACGAATGGGACGCCTACCGTATTTTTGAAGACGATACATCGAACACGTTCGCAATATCCACGCTCCAACAATGCATCGAAAGAATTCCTTGCAAAAATGCCGTGCGAGCTGCTAGGGACTACAATCTATGCAAAATTCTTCTAATTAAAGTTTGATTTAGGCTTTTACTATTTCTAAATTTAACGGCCAAAAAAAAAGAAATTGTTTTCACTGGCACTTAAACCAATGGAGTGACATTTTGACCTTTAGCATGATTGCAAAATGCCGAAACACTGGCCAAATTGGAGCCATTACCGCTTCAAAATTTTTGTCTGCTGGCGCATTTATGATTCTTGGAGAGCCACCATACGGTGTTTGTATAAGCCAAGGATTTTTAAATCCACTACTCCGCCACAATATTCTTTCAGATTTAAAAAACTGCATCAATATTAAGGAGTCATTAAAAAGCCGCCTTGCGGCAGATTCCTATCCAGTTTTAAGGCAGGTACTTGCTATGAACTGGGAAGGACAAACAGCAGTTCATTCGGGTTTGGGATGCGCTGATATTGTGCATGACTTCAGTGAATATGGTCTCGTTGCGGCTGGCAATATGTTGGCATCTCAAAATGTCATTAATCAAATGATTGGAGCTTTTCATGCTACACAAGGATCGCTAGCACATAAACTCCTTACCGCACTCAAACAAGGGCACTTGGAAGGAGTCGACAAGCGCGGTGCACGCAGTTCAGCACTTGTAGTTTTCGACTCTGTACCCTATGCGGTAGTGGATTTACGCGTCGATGATTCGGACACACCCATCGAAGAAATCGAACGCTTGTCCTTTATTTACTTCAAAGACTATGAGACAGTGAACCGACGATTGCCAACAATAAAAAATCCAAGTGGCAATCTAGGACATTATCCCATAGCTAGCCTCCGCAATTTAGCGTCGCAACTCGAAGCCCGCGGCGAAACTATTCCGGCACATTGGAAAATTCTATTTGACGCCACAGAAAACAGAGAGGAGTAAGGGTATTTACAATAATATTTTCTTAAAATTAATCGGGTGCATTTTATTTTTTCAATCTACACTAGTTATCGCAGATTCGGCTAAACCCCGCACCAAATTTGCAATAGGGTTAATTATTCAAAAACACC
>JAYTOT010000085.1:0-5774 GCA_043747645.1 Pseudomonadota bacterium
GCAAAAACAATTGAATCGATTATCAAATAATAAATTTATATTCCCTAATACTCACTCTTTTTTCTAAAAAATACCGAATTCTAGAAAGTTTTATTTGATGAAAAAGAAGTTTATTGTCCCTGCTGTTTTTGGCATTGCATTGTTGAGCGTTGCAGCTCTGATTTTTGTTTACTACCGGCTCACTAATATTCTTATGTATTGGGATGTAGATCCTGCTGTGGCAAAAACTCAACGAGAAGCAATATGTTCCGACTGGCTATCGGATGTTGCATATGGTGATTTGAGACCAGGTGCGGCCAAAGGGACAGCGGTGGACATTTCATGCGAAGACATTTTTAAAGTTCCGTTTGAAGAATTGCCAGTTAAAACCGAGACAGGATTTGCTCTCCGTTCACGTCTTTTTTCACTTCAATTGCAGAATGGGCAAGCCCCCAAAGACGACACACCAATTTTTATTCACATTCACGGCATCAGCGGCAACTGGCTCCACGGGGCACGTTACGTTAAAATGGCAAGTCGATTAGGCATGCGATTGGCTGTTATTGAGCTCTCTAATCATGGTTTTTCGGCAAACAATGGCCTTGGCGCAGCGATGGGTTGCAGAGAAAAAGATGATGTTATTGCACTTATGAAGTATTTGTACACTCGCTATCCGCAAGCACCATTGTATTTGCATGGAACTTCAATGGGTACCATGGCAATTTTCAATGGAATTACCGAAATCCAAGAGCTAGACAGTCATAAAATGCTAAAAGCGCTGGCAATTGAAAATCCCATTCCATCGTTGCGGCACATGGTCATGGATTCTCCCATGCGTCCTCCGCTGCCCGAATTTTTATTAGAGGGTGCATTGAAATTTGCAGATTTTCGCACAGGATCAAATTTCGAAAAATGCCGACCAATTGATAAAGTGGCTGCAGTCAATCGCCCCACATTGATCTATCAAACCGCGAAAGACGACATCGTTCCTGAAAAATTCTCTCAACTCGTTATGGACACACTGCCTCAAGGCGTTACAAAAGAAATGAAAGTGTTTCAAAATGGCAGCCATTCCGCCGTCTGGAATGGCCAACCCGAAGAAGTAGAATCGATGCTCGCCAGCTTCTGGACAAAATCTCAGCCTTAATTACTATACAAATTTGCTATAATCCGATGGTAATAGTCTTCTGGTTTTGTCAGATAAAACCGCGCCGTGTTGCCTTCCAAAATCATTTTGTGTTCTCTTACTTTTCCTTGAGCAACGGTTAACCGCCCGCAAGCATCGGTTGCAAGAGATTCAAATTTTGTCGTAATTATTGGGTCTGCAAAACAATTTCCATAAATATTCTCGCTTTTTGGAATAGCCTGAATGCCAATAAATGCCGCAAATATCATACTTGCTTCTGACTCAGCAACGCCATGATTTTCTTTTGCGTAGTCTGGCAAACCCAAAAGACCCTGAAAAAGCGGAGCTGTGCTTAAAAAACTACCCGCCGTTATACCGTTTCCTGCTGATAAAGGAGAAACTTTATAAGTGCGAAAAGCTTTGGGATTAGGTAACAAGCCTTGCTTCGTTTCTGGATTCAATCCAAAATATCCAGCAGGTTCGTCAAAAACAGCTTTTGCTATTGCATTGACATGTTCCGAATTTCCAAGGCCAGCACTTAAGAAAAATCCTGCTTTAGGCTTAGCTATCGATAACTCCTGAATGCGGGTTACGATACTCTTAAAAAAGAGTTCTGCAGGGTCTAGGTCTTCTGCATCTTGACTAGAACCCGATAGAACCCAAACTTGATCGTATGCGGCAAGGCTTCCCAATCGGCAACTGTCTGTGTCAAATCGTGCACTCGTTTTTCCGGCGGGCAAACAAGGTAACACACCTGCGGATGATTTACTCGACTCGAAATTGGATTCAATTAATTTTTGCGTGATATGAGCATAACTGACCTCAACTAAGTCTGCACATTTTGTGGCAACAAACCCCTTAAAAAAATCGCCACCATCGCCAGCAAACCAGCCACTTTTCAAATCTAAAATCAAAACTTTTGCGGCAGTTTTAACATTACAAATATCGGTCACTGTCTTAGACATTCCTGGTAAGTCTTTCAAAATTTCGCCAATGGGTTTGTCTTTTTTCTTTGACTTATCTTGCGATTCTGCAAGAGCATCATCGCCAATACCTTTTACAATATTTTCTGCTCCCGATTTAGATGCTGGTTTTTTAGTATCAGACGGAAATTCCGAAGGCTTAGTAGCGGGTTTCACCCTGGCATTGCTTTGGGTGGCAAATTTTGAATCACTACTGCAGGCCGTGAGTGCAAATAACAAGGCACTGGTGCCACAACTTAAAAGTGAATAGATATTTTTATTTTTCATTGAGTCACTCCAAACTTATTCCGGGCCAACCTACTCTTCGGAACTCTTTGGAAAAACTTTACAAAAACAATAAGGATCTGTGTTTCTTTAATTAAAACGCCAATTTAAGAAACACTTCCTCGAGAGAAGGCTTAGCCGTGGTAACAAGTGTAGGTACTAAATTTTTCGAAGCGCAAAAAATGGAAAGCTTTTGTGTTGCATCTTGAAAGGTTTCTGGTTTTTTTTCATCAAAATTACAAGAAAGTGAATATCCCGCAGCATCTCCCACGGTTTGTATATCTTCTTGTATCTTAAATTCAATGCCTTTTTCCAAAAGAGCGCTTGCCCAGCCTGCAGTTGTGGATTCAAACCATTGCATGTTTTTAGGCCCAACATCAGTTGGTTCAAATAAATATATGATGCGAGGTTGCGACCCCAGCTCCATAAGTTCTTTGTTGCTTTTTAAAGTAACAAGCTCTCCTTTTTTAAGAATTGCTAAGCGATTGCAAAATTGCTCTGCTTCTTCCAAATAATGCGTCGTTAAAATAACGGTTAATCCCATACCATGGAGTTCAGAAATAAATTGCCACATGCTATGACGCAATTCTACATCCACGCCTGCAGTGGGTTCGTCTAAGACAATTATTTTAGGCTTATGTACCAAAGCTCTCGCTATCATCATGCGCCGCTTCATGCCGCCGCTCAGTTCTCGAGTGGTTTTTTTAACATGATCAATAAGTGCTAATTTTCTTAATAAGTAATCGATCCATTCCAAATCTGGTCGCACACCACTCAATTTACTTTGGAGCTTGAGCATTAATGGCAGCGCAAAAAAGCTATCAGCCATAATTTCTTGGCTCACAATGCCAAGCAATCGCTTGCATTCTGTTTCGTGAGTTTGAATGTCATTGCCCATAACTTTTATTTGTCCGCTAGAAATACGCGCCACTGTGCAAAGCAAGTTAATAGCCGTCGATTTTCCTGCTCCGTTCGGGCCAAGCAACCCAAAAAAATCTCCTTGATTGATTGTCAAATCGAAGTTTTTGAGCGCGGTAAAGTCGGGTGCTTTTTTACTTTGATAGGCTTTAGTCACGTTAATATATTGAACGGCTGCTAAATTAGACTGAATCATTATTTATATTCCTTTAAGTTCTCATGCCAATGCCACGGCGTAACACAACGAGTGCTGCGCATCCCATTGCTGCTGCAAACAATGCAGAAATAGAAAAAGACATCAAGAGCCCAGTATCACCAACACCTAAAATACTTTGCCTGAACATATTTACAATATAAAAAATAGGATTAACAAATGGAAGCCAATTTAAATTTTCAGGCAAATTCTGAAAGGAAAAGAAAACACCCCCCAAAAAAACAAGTGGCTGAATCACAAAAGTACCTATCATTCCGATTTGGTCGAAGCTGCGACAAACCACGCCAGCTAAAATTCCCAGCCCACTAAATATTGCAGTTGTTAAAGTAACAGCCAATAGAAAGAGAAAAGGATGCATCAAATGGAATTCGCCAGAAAACAACGAACCTGCAATGTAAGCTGATGTCGCAACAATGAGCGAACGCACCAACGAGCCGCCAATATAAGCAAGCCAAGTCGCAAAAGGTGATAACGGCGCCATGAGCTGATCGGCAATGGTGCCGCTCCATTTTGAAATCATCAAGCTACTCACTGGATTTTGGAATGAAGCAGTAATAACTTCCATTGCCATAATTCCGGGTATTAAAAAACTGACATAATTTAAACCGTGCGAAATTTGCGTTCGCCCTGTTTCTGCAGCAAGTTTGCCGATAGAAAAATGAAAAATGATAAAATAGAGAAGCGAACTCCCTATAGGACCTGCAATTGTTTGCACAGGAACCGCGAAAAATCGCCGCACTTCTCGCTCAAACACAGCCCAGCCTGGGAGTGCGAGATTTGAAACCATGGGGCGCGAATACAATTCTTTGAGGTCAATTGTCATGCCAAGTCTCACTTTATTTTACACCGTTTTAGCAGCTGTTACTGTAACTTCATTTTTGTTGCCGGCAAAGGCTCTTTCAAAGGAATTCGAAACCACTTTCAAATGTGGCGAATCTGTATTGGCGGGTATTGAAATCGAGGCACCTGAAAAAGGTTTTCTGTTTGCAAATCCCCCGCCGAAAAATTCACTAAAGTGCGAAATATTCGACTCAAAAAAAGTGCTAAATTTAAAGTCTCATTTTGGAATTTACAATCTCATGTTCGTGCCAATTGAGGCTTTTAAAAAAGAGTTCCCTCCGACGTTAAAAAAACCGACTCCAATTTCAAGTTTTCCCGTTGCAATTGGCGCTCAAATCTATGCTTTACCCTCAAGTGGCAGAGACCTGGATTCAATAAAAAATGCACTTTTCGACTCTTGCGATGCAGTATTGCGAGGGCAAAACGAATTATCAAAGCTTCCCACAGAAGAAAAAAACACTCATCCCGATCAGGTGCAGGCATTAAAAGTGGGCTTTACTTTGTGCAATCTCAATTTGCCTCAACTAGAGCAAAATAAAAAAAATAATTCACGCAAAAAAACACTTGGCAAAATTGTTTATTCAGACGACATTAATTTTATTGCAGAATTTTCGGAGCGAATTCCAAACAAGACACACTATTTATTTTCTGAACGATCAAATGAATTAGTGGGTTTTACAAATTATATTTCTCTCAATGACTCCAGAAATTTTGCGAGTTCGCTTTTGCGCACAGGGCAATCGATTCACAAAAACTCAATAAAATTTTTAAAAGTCGCCATAAAATCTGGTCTTTGGGACTATTAAACATGCCAAAACAACCTGACATCTTTTTGTCACACAATTGACACAGTTTTTTGTTTCGTTACCATTTAAGAATGCGATAAAAAAGATTGCATCTTATTACGAGACAATGTGTCTCGATATAAGAAGTTGTACATGCTCCTTTAGAGGTTATACGCATGCAACATTTCAAGAAACGCACGCTCATTGCGTGCGCATCTACCGTCGTTGTCTTTTGTGCATTTGTATCTCGTATTTCGCTTGCATCCGAAAACATAGAAGACCCCCATGCTTCAAGCCAAACGCTTGAAAAAATGCCCTCCAGCCCCCTTTTCTGCAAAGCTCCCGTGACTGATATGACACTTCATGAAACCTCTGAAACTTTTGATTTCAACAACGCTTATTGGATGTCTTGGACAGCCTTGCAGGCCTACCGCAGCAGCACAGTTGCTCGTGAAAAATTAGCCAGTGTTGGTCTTTCAAATTTTAAATACTTCAATGACATTAAATCGGGCTTACAAGCGTTTGTGAGTTCCAATTCTCAGGCAGTTGTTGTCTCATTCCGGGGTACGGACAATCTTGTTGATGCGTATCTCGATTTGTCTTTCGACCAAATTGACCAGAAAAAATTCGGAATTGAAGGAAAACTTCACCGGGGGTTTGTGCAA
>JAYTOT010000086.1:0-14513 GCA_043747645.1 Pseudomonadota bacterium
AAAAGAGCAATTCGGCACCGAAAAAATTCGCTGTTTTTCAAAAATCTTGTGGGTGCTGCAGTTGGCGATATTCACATGACTATTCTCATGACTGCAAAATAAAACGGACTTGACCCCGTTCAATATTTGGCAGATCTTCTCGAATTCAGAGAACATCTCAAGGAAAACCCGAGCGCCTGGCTACCGTGGAATTACGAAAATACTGTTGCCGAATTAAGAGCAACTACAAGTACAGCATAAATCCAAGGCGTCATTTACCCGCGTTATTAAACTACATCTTAAATATTGTACCTCCCAACTTTTTTGGCGGGAGCTCACTAATAGCCATGTGGTTTTTCGCATTGCCAAAACCACACCCACTAAAATTGGGCAATTTGTCACACTCTGGAAAAGACCAAAACCAGATGAAAAACCTTCAGCAATAGGCAACAAACCAGCTCCTTTACATTGCAATGATGGGTTCGATTTTGTTGTTGTTCATGCACAA
Organism: Pseudomonadota bacterium; assembly: GCA_043747645.1. Lineage (GTDB taxonomy): Bacteria > Bdellovibrionota_B > Oligoflexia > Silvanigrellales > Silvanigrellaceae > JAYTOT01. The sequence continues at coordinate 488 of JAYTOT010000086.1, forward strand.
AAAGAGTCGAATTGTGGCCAATTCATTTTTAATCGAACTATTTTAGTTAAAAAAGGCCTTGTGGCAAGCGACAACAGCAGAGGTAAAACAGCATTTCGCATTTACCCACCCTGGTCCAAACCTCAAGCAGCCGACGCACTGCGTTCGCAAAAATGGCAAATTCAATATTTTGTGCCCTGCACCAATAATAATTCTCCGTTGAATTTGGAATTACTGCGCAAACTGTTTACTTAGCGCTTAAGTTCAAAACATCTCAGAAACTAGTCCAAATTGGCACAGACTTACAGAAATCTGAGGCAAATATTTATTTTTCACAGTATCTTCAGATGCTTGCCTTGTTTGCAATTTTAATCATTAAATATTAGAATGAATAATTCCGATATTTTGAAGGAATGAGTGAAATCGCAAAAAAATCGACATTCACTTGCAACTAAACTAGTCCCACGAAAACTTGAAGATATTGAAAATTTTGTAAAACGCTGCGTTGAAAAAGAAAAATACTACCCTACTAGGCACGGAAAGAAAAGACTTGACCAAAGAGATGTCTCAATTAAAGAAGTTAGAAATGTTCTTGTCAGCGGAAAATGAGAATCAAAAAAAGACCAGTTTCATGAACATGACGAAAAAGGAAACACGATCAACAGATGGTCCTATGCATTTAGAAAAAAAGGACTTGATCGGACACTTCGAGTTTGTGTTTCGGCAGTTGAAATTGATAATAACAAGTTTATTCTTATTATCACAATCATTGATTTACTTGATTAAATGAGGCAGATATGAACAATAAAACAATTAACTTTAACCATCTTGGTTTTTCAATAAAACTAATCGATTGGCCCCACTTAAAAATCGATGGAGAACTTATTCCCGATGTTGATTATCAACTTTTGGAATTATTAGTTTTTCGCCAGCTACCAATGAAACCATCAAAATTAACCGGGTCAGAAATTAAGTTTTTGAGGCACCACCTAGGCAAGACCCAAGCCGAATTTTCAAAGTGGCTAAATAACGATTCAAGTGTTCCTACAATTTCAAATTGGGAAAAATTTGACTTACTTCCTACTAAAATGTCTGCAGATACTGAGGTCATGCTTCGGTTAAATATTATGAAATATATTTTTGAAAATTTAAGAAGAAAGAATTTTTCATTCGATCAAATTTCGAATTTTAAAAAAGCCGTTGCGAAATCAAATTCATGTCCTCTTCAACTTGACTCAAGAAGATTTTTTCCCCTAGCTAAAAATCCGCCTTTCGATGGAAGTGCATATCATATAGTCCTTCATGGTTGAATATCGAACGAAAAAATTTCCAAGGTGCTGCAGCCTAAATTTGTATTTAAATTAGATTCGATAATGAAACAACAAGGCAAATCAATCCGAATCCAACGTGATTTTTATAAAGGCGTAAGCAAATCTATTTTATTATTCATGGGATTCAAGGGCAACGAAACCGTAAATACAGTGCCAACTCCCTCTTCGCTGCGCAAAGCAATGGTGCCGCCATGGGCAATAACAATATGTTTTACAATTGCCAGACCCAATCCCGATCCACCGCCCAGTCGGGTGTGCGATTTATCGACACGGTAAAACCGCTCAAAGGCGCGTGGTTGCGACGAATAAGGAATTCCTTGGCCAGAGTCTTCGACATAAATCAAATAATAATTTGAATCTTTGCGCACACTGATTTTAACGTAACCACCAGAAACATTATATTTAATACCGTTGTCGATTAAATTTAAAAGCACAGAATCCATACGTTGGGCATCGACAATCCATTCGTGAATATCGTCTGAAACATCGACTTTAATTTCAACTCCAGCTTCGCGCGCTTTAGGTAACATGGTTTCGCGAATGCGAGCTAGGGTACTTTTGACTCCTACGACGCGAAGATTTAACGAGAGTGAACCCGATTCAAGCCCTGCCAGTACCAACATTTCGTCGATTAACTTAGTGAGCTGCAAAGTATTGCGCGAAATGACATCGACAAATTGTTTTGCAGTAGAATTTCCCAAAACGCATTCCTGATCGGCAAGAATTTCGGCGTAGCCGCGAATGGCTGAAATTGGAGTTTTTAATTCGTGACTCACATTTGCAAAAAATTCTCGCCGAAACAACTCAAGGCGATGCATATCGGTAACATCAAATAAAAACACCAAAAAAACAATTTCTTCAACTTCATCGCGCATGGGAACAATTTTAACACGCACACGCCGCGATTCTGGCCCTTCAATGTGCAAATTTTCAATGACTTCTGCTTCAATATTTCTTTCAATATCTGCGCCCGTAGGAATATTTTGGGCCATTTTTGCCAAACGATCGGCTAATTCAATCGAACGCAGGACTTCTGAAATACGCCGACCAGAAACATCACCATACCAACCCACCCACCGGCGCATGGTATTGTTGATTTTTAATAAAGTACCTGCGCCAGAAACAATGATAACGCCTTCACCAATAGAACTGAATATTTCGTCGAGTCGGTTGTTTTGCTCTTTGGCTTCTGTCAATGAAAGTCGCATGCGGCGTGCCATGCCAAAGACTGCACGGGCCACCCGCGAAAACTCATCGTGGCCTAAAACAGAATGCGGACTTCCTGCTAAATCGTAGCCGCCCCGCCTTGTTAATTGAAGCAAATTTCGGACTGGTTTTTCTAAAAAGTGCAGCAGCAAAAAATGTATTCCAATAAAAAGAATTGGAAGTACAATCCATAAACTCAGATATTTTGCAGCCACAAGTCCCGCTAAAAAAAGCCCTGAAAGACCCAAAAAAAGGCGAATTCGAATAGAAACAGGATTCAAATAACGCATCGCAAATCGGAATCCCAAAAAAGCATTTATATTTTGCGGGCGCATTGCTATAGAAACCCCTCACTGTCTGCGTCTAATATAATAGTAACTGGGCCATCATTTACCAGTGAAACTTGCATATCGGCCCCAAAAACACCAGTGTGCAATCTGTTTTCTGAAATAGATTCTTTAAAAGAATTTACAAATTGACCGTAAATACTCGATGCCAATTGCGGCCATACCGTTTGAATAAAGCTGGGTCGATTGCCTCGCGCACAATCTGAAAATAGAGTAAACTGACTGACAATATAAATTGCACCATTCAAGTCATTCATAGACAGATTCATTTTTTTATTTGCGTCTGAAAAAATTCTGAGAGCCAAAATTTTGTTTCTAATTTTATTTAGCACTGGAGTTAATTTTTGCAAGAGTTCTGTTTCAAAATTTGACTCAAAGGTGCCTGCTTTAAAATTATTAACCCAACCCACAGCAAAAAAAACTACCAAGCCTTGCCCCATCACGCCTTGCGATTGGGAGGCAACGCTGATTTCTGCTTTTTGGCAACGCTGAATGACCATCCGAAATCGAATACTTTTAAGTAATTCTTTTTGATCAAGCATCTGCAAGAGTCTCTGCTACAACCCCAACTAATTGATTCAAATCATCGGGCGAATGGCAAGCCGAAAGAAATCCAACTTCATAACCAGACGGACCCATGTAAATGCCATTGTTGAGCCATTTGTGATAAACTTTATTAAAGACTTCCATTTTGGTAGCAGCAACTTCATCAAAGTTTTTTGGCAACTGAGATGTGCCAAAAAAGAAACAAAAGAACGAAGATTTTCGCACGTAAGTTACTTTAGAAGATTTAATAAATGCTCCTAATTTTTCTTGAACTATGGCATCAAGTTTTTGCCCTGTAGCCTCAAGTTGACTAAAAATATTTATTTTTTCCATAGCGTTAAGTGTTGCCAATCCTGCTGCCATGGCCATAGGGTTGCCTGAAAGCGTTCCAGCCTGGTATGCGTGGCCTAGGGGTGAAATTTCGCGCATGATAGATTCTTTTCCACCATACGCTGCTGCAGGAAGGCCTCCACCGATGATTTTTCCGAAAGTCCACATATCTGGAGTCACCTGAAAAGCTTCTTCGGCTCCGCCTCGGGCAATTCGAAAACCAGTCATGACTTCATCAAAAATTAAAACGGAGCCATTTTTGGTGCACTGCAAACGCAATTCTTCCAAAAATCCTTTGGCAGGTAAAACGAGTCCCATATTAGCAGCCATGGGTTCAACAATGACAGCAGCTAATTCAGAGCCATATTTTTGAAACACTTCCCGCACAGCCTCTAGGGAATTGTAGACCGCCGTGAGGGTGTCTTGCACGCAACCAGCAGGCACTCCCGCACTGCTCGCTTGGCCCAAGGTGGCTAAACCGCTTCCTGCTTTTACAAGCAAGCAATCGGCATGTCCGTGGTAGCATCCTTCAAATTTAAGAATTTTATTACGGCCTGTGGCTGCACGAGCGGCACGTATGGCACTCATTGTAGCTTCTGTACCGCTGCTCACAAAGCGCATAAGCTCGAGGCCAGGAATCCAGCTGCGCACTTTTTCGCCGAGCAATACTTCTTCTTCGCAAGGTGCACCAAAAGTGAGCGCGCGGCGCGATTGTCTAAAAACCGCTTCAAGCACATCGGGGTGCGAGTGACCCAAAATGAGTGGCCCCCAAGACGAGCAAAAATCGATGTATTTGTTGCCATCGACATCGAAAAGGTCTTTGCCCATGCCGTGTGAAAAAACCACAGGGTCGCCGCCTACGGAACGAAAACTTCGCACCGGAGAGTTGACACCGCCTGGAAAAATTTTTCGCGCGCGATTCATGATATTTTTGGAGTGCAGCCCTGGGTTCATAATCAATGCTCCTCAGCTTGAAAGATTATAAATGCGCACTTTGGCATTTTTCTGCCTGGTTTGAAAGTCCGAGGTCCTGCAACTGCCACTGCTTCAATGAAACTCAAAAACGAGGATACGGATGCTTTTTCGAAATAAATTAAAATTCATTTTTGCTTTTATTTGCTGTGTTACTTTAAGCTCTTGTCAGCAACGTAACAAATCGCGCATTCGCAACGATGAGGCCAATTCCACTGACGCAACCGTTGTGCCTAGATTAATAAAAACCATCACAAGTCGGTTTTTATTGGCACACAAGGGCAAAAAAACTGAAATAGATTATCCGATTCACATGTATTTTACACTTGAGGTTGATAATGAGCAGAATTCTGGTTTATTCAATTCAAAAATCTTGAGTGATGGCGGATATTTTGCCGCAAATGAGAGTGAGAAATTACTGCCAGACACAAATGTAAAATTACCTTCAGATAATAAAAATAGCAATAATTCAGTACCAAATGAAAAAATAATATTCAGCAATGCCAAAGACTCTAAAGGCATGACAATCGAAGTCATATGGAATAGAGAATCCAAAAAATGGCGCATTTCAAAAATATTTTACTGTGGCCATGAGGGCCAGATTGAAGAAGACGAAATAAATACCTACGACGCAACTCCCGGAAGCAACAATGTACCCATTAATTCTAAGTAAACCCACAACACACTTATTTGCTGATTTACCTGCTATTGAAATTCCAAAGAATTAAAATACAACCCCCATCAACATTTCGCTTCCCCAGCCACCCTTTGTTTTAAAATCTGCCGTGTCAGATAATAGCCGAATGCGAGTGGGTGGACTGTATAAAAATGCTGATTCTATATAAGCCCAACGGCCTAAGGTCACGAAAAATCCTGTGCGACCGGTGAGAGCCAAAAATCCTTGAGACGAAACAATTCCCAATCCGCCATGGGCACCCAAATCAAATACATCTTTAACGCAGGGCTCACATGTTAAATAATTACGAACAGTGCCATATATAAAAATCGCTTTTTCAACACCTTGAGAATTGCGCGGATTTAATTTAATTAAAGTGCCACTTTGCACAGTTCTGGGATAATCTGAAACCCACAAAGGTCCAGAAGCTCCGGCACCCACTTGAATTCCAACGGCAGTGCGATTTAAATTAAATCCTTCAAAAAGCCCCAATGAAAGGCCGTAAAGGTTCTCACTTTCGCTAAAACTTACGGTGCTTGGCACGCGGTGAGCACCAACAGTTAAAGTTACAATGAGTTTAGATTCAGGCACTTTAACAACGGACTTTAGAATTTCAGGTTTAGGCTTTTCAATCAAATCGGCACTGGAATAATTCTTACTCCACAATAATTCTTTACCAGTGCCACTGCGAATAAAACTCACATTTAAAAACAATTCAGAACCTTCATGCACAAGGCTCAAATCGCACCAGGTGTCGATATTCAATTGCTGCGCAATTTTTTCAAGCGCCAAGGGGCTCGTTATGGTAGGACCAGATTGAAGCACCACATCTGTATTTTGCAACGGAAATCGGCATTCTTCGCACAATATTGGAACATGATTTTTATTTTCAATCCCTGGATATTGAGTCAGGGATGACAAAAATCGCGATTCAATCGTAAACCAAAACAAACCGGGAATGGCTTTATTGGTAATCAACCGGCGCAAAGCCACACGCCCCAGTGGCATAAATTGAGGCTCGGTGACGTCGTTGTGAATTTTTAAAAACAGTTCATCAAGAGTTGCGGCAAATGCGCGTTCATTGGCGTGCCTAGGTTCAAAGGGCAAAGAAACGGGCAAAATTCCAGGGTTTTGTGGCGCCCTGTTACTTTTTTCTGGCCCAGGGACAACCAAGCAAACGCAGGCCTGCAGAAGTAAAATCCAGCTCAATGGAATAAAATAAATCTTCACTTTTTGAATGACTCTCCATAATGAAGGCACTCAATCAAGTTAAATTATACTTTTTTATTTTCCAGCGCTGCGCCAATTAAATCGCGAAATAATGGGTGGGGAGTTGTGGGTCGACTTTTGAGCTCAGGGTGAAATTGACAGCAAACAAACCAAGGATGATTTTGCATTTCCATAATTTCAGCCAACGTGCCATCGGGGCTTTCACCAGAAATGATAAATCCTGCAGCCTCAAAACGTGCCCTGAATTCTGGATTGAATTCGTAGCGGTGCCTATGACGTTCTGCGACGCGGTCAGATCCATATGCTTTATATGCTTTAGTAGAACGACGCACCACGCAGTCGTAAGCACCAAGGCGCATGCTGCCACCTTTGCGCTCTACACTTTGCTGACTTTCCATCAAATGGATCACTTTATTGCGTGCAGACTGATCAAATTCTTCCGAATTAGCATCGGCCAAACCAAGGCTATTGCGTGCAAATTCAAGAGTTGCAAGCTGCATCCCCAAACAAATACCTAAAAACGGAATTTTGTTTTCACGCGCAAATTGTATGGCCACCATTTTTCCTACAACGCCTCTGTCACCAAAGCCGCCAGGAACAACTATGGCATCAAAATCCGCAAGTAATTCACGCGATGTTGAGCCAGTCATTTGCTCGGCATCGAGACCCACAATTTCAATTTGTGCCTCGTGTGCTACGCCACCATGAGTGAGTGCCTCGTATAATGACTTATAAGAATCGCGCACGCCTAAATATTTTCCAACCACCGCTACGCGCAGTTGGTGTTTAGGTTTTTCCATGCGTTCGATAATTCGTTGCCATTCGCACAAATTTGGCTGCGCTGTCCAAATTCCTAAGCTTTCTACAATGCGAGCATCGAGCCCTTGTTCATGATAAATGATGGGCATGCGGTAAATATTATCAACATCTAGCGCTTCAAAAACAGCTTCGCGTTCGAGGTTGCAAAAGAGTGATATTTTTTCGCGCACATCTTGAGACATGGGCTGATCGGCACGGCAGATTAAAATATCTGGCTGAATGCCTATGGAGCGCATTTCTTTCACAGAATGTTGAGTGGGTTTTGTTTTTAATTCGCCAGCGGCTCTTATGTATGGAACTAAAGTAACATGAATAAAAAGGCTGTTTTCGCGACCCACATCATTCCGAAATTGCCTAATTGCTTCTAGAAACGGATGACTTTCGATGTCGCCAGTGGTACCGCCCACTTCAACAATCGACACATCAGCGCCCTCAGATGCAATTATTATATTGCTCTTAATTTGATCAGTAATGTGAGGAATAACCTGCACAGTTCCGCCTAAATAATCGCCTCGGCGTTCTTTAGAAATAACCGTGTCGTAAATTTGTCCGGTGGTAAAACTGTTGCGACGCGTTAAATTTGCTTTGGTAAATCGTTGATAATGTCCTAAATCGAGGTCGGTTTCGGCGCCGTCGTCCGTAACAAAAACTTCGCCATGTTGAAAAGGAGACATGGTGCCCGGATCAACATTAATGTAGGGGTCCATTTTAGTCATACTCACGCGCAGACCGCGTGTTTCAAGCAAAGCGCCAATGCTGGCCGCAGCGAGTCCTTTGCCAATGCTAGAAACTACTCCACCCGTAACAAAGATATATTTAACAGGATGTTGCGTGTTTCTAGTGCCCATAGCTCTTTTGCTTTGCATAAATTTTACCTCGAAGCCAATCGTGTCGTTTGCGAAGAGTCTTATGGGACCGAGAAGCTAGTCCAAAAAATCTCCGAAGGGAAATTCTTACCCCGTTCGATTTCAATTTATGAAGCGGCCAGTGAAAAACCTGCCCACGCAAAATTACACTGTGTGGAGTTATGCTGACTACTGCAAGGAGGGTCATGCCCATGCCAACCAGTGCACTTCAGAACCCATCAGAGAAACGCGCCAACGCACAAGTTCAAAGCACAATCACTAAAAGTGTGCCGCATTCATCGGAACAACTCGTGAGCCAACTGCTTATGGCTTTTGTGGATCGCAAAGTTGCTCCACAAACCATAGTCGATGTGGTGCGAGCGCAAATTTTTGAACAATCTTTGCAAGCATCGCAACTTTCTTGTGCAACTTGCAATGGAATTTTAGAAGTGATTACGGCACATGCCTCAACTTTTGGCAACGGCCTCGAAGGCCAACGTGCCGCAAGAGATATTTTCGAAATTCTTGTCTTTATTGCCCAGCATTCTCAATTCCCAGATTTTTTATCGGCCAAAGCAGCGCGAGAATCTCTTGCCTATTGCATGCGTCATCACGATTTACCCGAAAGATTGTCAGAATCTGCAAAGCTTTTGTGGAACAAAACAATTGTTGGCTTGGGCAAAAAAGTTTCAGTTTTAGTGGCATCCAACGATAAATATTTAGCAGGAATAGAACGCACTCGGATTTTAAATTTATTAAAAAATGCTATAGAAATTCGCGAGAAGCGTGATTTAAATTCATTTCCAAATGAGCTCATTTTATTAAGAGAACAATTAGAAAATCATGAACTAAAAATTCAGAATTCAAATACAATTCCTAATTATAAGCACCCGCTTGAAATACTTGGTACTATTGCTCAATCAGAAGATCACACTTTAGCGCAAAAGGGCGTGCACGCTTTTCAGTTGAGCCCAAAGCATCAAAAAGAAAATTGGCGCCTTCACAATATTCAACTCTGTCGCGATTCACTCAATCCACACACAAATACTCCCTATCAAATGAGTTTTATTGTGGAATGGTTTTGCGATGGTATGTTTAAAAACGCATTGCAAACCGGTGAATCTTTATGCCACGAATTCAAAACTGCCATTAAAGATATATGCGAAACTGCTTTGCCAAGTGAAACAGATTTAGCAGGAATTGTTGCTCTTTCTATTTTGAAAGGGCTGCACAGAGCCCTGCAACGCGACTTTACAGAAATACTATTAGCTCCTCAAAACACGCAACTCGATGTCGAAAAGCTCGCACGAGCAAATTCAATTTCACATGAATATATGCTGAATTTAATGCTTTTAGCAAAAAATAATATGTCTTTTGTCTCTCGAAAATTTATACCATGGGCACTGCAATTGCCCGTAAACCCCCAGCACACTCAACTTCTCACTCGCAAACACTGGCAGTGGATTCGCACGCTTTGTACCGACGAATGGGAAGAAGATTTAAAAGAAGTTCCGCCGTGGATTCAGGCTCGTGCATCGCGATTTACGGCACAAATATTTTCGCTGGCACCAAGTTATTGGCTGCACGATTTTTGCCTTCCATTGCTCGAACGCCTCCATGCTGAAAGCTTACAACCACAATTCGAAGCCACTGCAGCACATTGTGATGTCATCGAATTTATCATTCGCGCGCTCAGGCGAAAAAGCCCTTGGTTTGCAAGCAGGCAAGAGTCTTTGCATGCGTTAAAAGCCGCAGGAAGAACAAAAATACACGAAGAACAGCAAATTCAGCTAGCCGAAACACGACAAAAAATCGCGCGTGAAGGCACTTTTAAATCATATCGAAATACCCTTTCAACTGTTCACAGCCAGAGTTTTCGAAATTCAGCCGCGGCTGAAGACGGAAGCAATGCTATTGCTCGCTCTTTGGCAATTCTTATTGCATTGTGTCAACAAGGGATGAGGTCACATCGTCCTTAATTGACCTTTGCAGTAGGAATTCACATGTGCGGATTTTCTGGGCTACTTTGGTGGCCAGGTTCGAGTTCTGTTTCTCATGAAATCGATTCTTTTTCAAAAAGCGCTGCTCGTATTGCAAACCGCGGAAACGACGACGCACGGCAACATGTTGCTCCAGAAATGCTTTTGCAGCACTACCGCCTTGCATTTCAGGATGCCTCTGCATCATACCAGCCACAATGGAGCCCCGACGGGCGTTACCTTATTGTGTTCAATGGTGAAATTTACAATCATTTGAAACTGAGAGCCGAAATCAGTGCACTCACGGGGCATATTTTCAAAACCCACGGCGACACCGAAACCATTTTAATTGGATTTTTAGCACACGGCACCAAAATATTCTCTCTGCTCGAAGGCGAATTTAGCATTGTCATTTTATCGAAAGATGGCAATGAAGTTTACGCCGCACGCGATTTTTTCGGAGTCAAGCCGCTCTTTTTTGGCCTTCCAAAAGTAAACACGCGCATTTTTGCTGCGGCGCAATCGCAATATGAATTTTCGGTGGAAAGGTTTTGTTTTTCGAGTGAAATAAAAGGTTTATCTATAACTAAAAACTGGAACAAACAAGGACTTTTAAAACAATATGTAGGACTTTACGAACCCATTTGCACACCCTTTGAAGAAATCATTCAAGTTCCTCCCGGGTCGATTCTCGAATTTCGCAAACAAAAATCTGAGTGGAAATGCACTCTAAATCTTAACAAAAAAGCTATAAGAAATCCATCAGAACATAAACAAAATTCCCTTGATTGGACAAAACTTACTGCAGAATTTTCGGAGCTTCTTAAAACATCAGTACGCAACCGATTGCTTTCTGACGTCGAACTTGGTGTTTACTTAAGCGGTGGAATTGATTCTAAAGCCATTGCCTTCGAGCTTCAGAATGCATTGCAAGATCAACATCAAAATTCAAAATATCCGGCACTCAAGACATTCACCATCGGATTTAAAGATGCTTTGTATAACGAAACAGACGAAGCAATGGCTTTTGCGCGCCATTTGAATTTTGATCCTCAATCGTTTTGGGTCGACAATAATGCCTTGGCATACGCTTACCCTCATGCAGTGTATGCGTCTGAAAATGTTCAGCCCTATACCAATGGAGCGGCAAAATGGTGGCTCTCGCGATTCACCCGCCAGCACGTGCGGGGAGTATTAACTGGCGACGGTGCCGACGAACTATTGTGCGGATACCCCAGCTTCCGGTATGCAAAATGCTGGTCTTTTGCAATGCGTCCACGCATGAAACCAGGTCAAAAATGGCGCGACGTTCTTGCCAAACAAAACTACGGCACACTTTGGCGCGATTCTTTGTATGGCAAAAAATATTTGTCAGACGCCAAAAACCCTTGGCTTGCGGGCTCAAGCTCAGCGGGATCGGGGCAAGATTTCATTCAAAGTTTAAATTTATGGGGAATCCCTCACCCTCTTTTTGAACAAGTGAGCACAATTGCAACTGCACTATTAGGTAATATTGATGCCCTAAAATGGCTTGAAGAATTGGGCCCCGAATTGCGCAGTTGGTTTTCCATAGGATTGTGCTCTGCCGACGATGAAGAAACCTTAACCAATCCAGAAAATGCATTGTTACTTTGGCAAAATTATTTTTGTAAAACACATTTACCCGTTCAAGTGTTGAATTGGGTGGGCGACCGCATGGAAATGGCAAACACATTGGAAGGTCGCACACCTTTTCTTTCGCGAGAATTAAGAGAATTTGTGGCTCAGTTGCCTTCGCACGCATTGGTTGCGGGCCTGCAAGACAAAGCCATATTGCGACGCACCTACGCAAATGCTTTTCCGAGGCATTTTGCGCAAACTCCCAAAAAACAATTTGGGGCACCTTTTTTAGATGCTCAATTTTTGCAAGAACAATTTAATGTTAAAGAAGCTTTTGAAATACTAAATATAGCTCAACCAAATGCTCTATTAGAGATTGAAAAAACAATTGCTAAAATGAAGACTGAAAATTCACCTGGTTCAGCACACTTGCGAACTCATTACGAATCGGCTTTGCAAACAGCATTGAGTTTTGCAATAGTCGACTTTTCTGTGGTTAAAGAGCAGCCATTGCAGCGTGATTTTGCATACGAAGATCGTATTTTGACTCCTGCCTGAATTTTGCAGCCCTTATTTTTAATTGCCAACCGATACCTCTCTCAGACCTATTATGGCTTTAAATTGTTCTTTGAATGAGAGAGGGACAAAAATGAAAAACAAATTGGCGCTAGGCATTGCGGCATGTGCATTGTTTATTTACGGGTGCGGATCGGAACGAGACTCAGACCAAACACTACCGACGGACCCTAAAATTATTCCCTCACCCACTGCTGGCCCAAAAGCGACCGTGAGTCCAACACCAATTGCAGGACGCGACACCAAAGGAGATTCTACTGCAAATACATGCGCCTCCCTTGCACGTCTCATGACCAAATTCGATCCGAGCCAATCTGCTCCACCAGTGCAAAATTTAACCGGCCGAGTAGACCCCACGTGCGTTCAATCAAAAATAGGCTATTTGCTTTTTAGCTCAAGCCGCCCATTAAGTTTACAGGGTGTAGAAAACTGTACCTTTACAGACGGCGATTTTAAAATCAAATGCCTTTTAAAAGTACAAGATGTGATGGACAAAGGTGTGTTTAGCATTCCAGTTGTGCTTGACCCTACGCAAGATTACCGCGATTTAAAAGCGCGTATTGAATTTCGCTAAAGTACCAAGTCAGAAACTCAGAAAACTCAAAACTTGAAATCAGCACAAAGTAACACTACCCTTTTTGCAACACGACTTTTCGTGTGGCCTGCCACTGAAAAATTCAATTGTACAGACTCTTTAATGGAAAGGGATTCCAATGACATTTCGATTTACAAAATTTATTTGCCTCTCGGCAATTGCTGTAAATTCTTCCCTTGCTCTGGCAGCAGAGTGGAATATTGATGCTGCACACTCTAACGTTATGTTCACGGTGCGTCACCTTGTGAGCCGCATAAATGGTCAGTTTAAAGATTTTTCGGGAACTTTTTCCTTTGACGAAAAGAAAATGGATGACTCAAAAGTTTCTTTCAAAATTAAAACAAATTCCATCGACACAACCATAGGCAAGCGCGACGACCATTTGCGTTCGCCAGATTTCTTTGATTCTACAAAATTTCCAGACATGACTTTCGAAAGCACAAAAGTGATTTCAAAAGGCAGTAATACATTATTAATTGATGGAAAAATGTCTCTTCACGGCATCACAAAACCAGTTGTATTTGAATCTGAATTTTTGGGACTCGAAAAAGGCCCCGATGGTGTGCGTCGCGCTGGATTTGCGGCAAAAACAAAAATCAACCGCAAAGATTTTGGCCTGACTTGGAATAAATTGGTTGAAAGTGGAGCGATGTTAGTTGGTGAAGAAGTGGAAATCAATATTCAAATTGAAGCAATTGAAAAGAAATAAATTACTCATCTGTGCAATCACGGCAACGGCGTCAACAGCTAAATATTCAAATTTATTTGATTTTTTTAAATAAAAAGAAGACAACCTCCAAAAACGATTTGTTTAGCCAACTGCATAATCCGGTCGAATCCGACCATTGATTCCTACCGCGGAACGAGCGGGCGCTTTCAGCGGATTACGCACAGGTTCCCGAAGATCGTTTTTGCGTGCAAGCCACAAATAAAAGAGCTGAGATCAGCATAATATAAGTTTTTTTGATTTGATATTTCAGCATATTTAACTCGTAT
>JAYTOT010000087.1:0-1515 GCA_043747645.1 Pseudomonadota bacterium
TGCAGGCAAGCTGGAATAGCAGAAATATTTGGCTGCCACACCTTTCGTGCCACGGGAATCACTGCCTATTTAAATGCCGGTGGTACTTTAGAAAAAGCACAGAAAATTGCCGCACATGCTTCTGCTTCAACCACTAAACTGTACGATAGAACAAATGACACAGTGAGTTTGGAAGAAATTCAGAGGATTCGGTTTTGAAAAAACCTTATCCTTTGAAATCGGATAGAATTCACCTCGCGCCCTTTTTGGAGGATTCACCTTGCCAGAAAATGCAGACGCGCTTTCAAAGATAAAACACAGTCGTAAGAATTGTATTTTTTGCGGCTCACTTCCGAAGAATAAAACCAAGGAGCACATACTCCCTCAATGGCTTCTTAAATGGACAGGTGACGAAAACCGAACTTGGACCTACCTTCCCGGACTATCACCTAATGGAGGAGATGTTGCATTCTCTTTGAACAGTCTTACTTTCCCTGCATGTGATTTATGCAACTCTGAAAAATCAGACTTCGAAGCGAAGGCGCAGGCCATAATAGGGAAAATTGACAAAAGAAATGCTGTGTCAGCAGAGGAGGCAATGTTACTTTTGGACTGGCTAGATAAAATTAGAATTGGATTGTGGCTTGGCTACAACACATTATCGCAGAATGCAGCCAAAATTGATCCAAGATTTTATATAAATGAAAGGATGAGATCAAAGGACAGAATTCTTGCTGTTTACCCTTACAACGGAACTCCTCAAATCGGAATGAACGTTTTTGGTGCTGATACTCCTATATTCTTTTATCAACCATCATGTTTTGGGATAAAAATAAACGGCTGCTTATATTTAAATATCTCAGACTCCTTTATTATTTCTCGATATATTGGATTGCCATTTCCGAAAGGAAAACCAAAATTTAACGCTGAATTGAGAGCGCATACAGTTGGAGAGGAAGGCTACTCCATCCGACAAAACTTCAAAGATTTTAAAAGCGTACTTAAACTTCACAAACCTTCTATTCTTATAGGCCAGTCGATTGTCGATATCGGTAGATATTCTAAACTTCATCACCTGTTTGATTCGCCACGCCAGAAAGGCTTCATTTTTGAATCTTCTGAAACAAGAACGGTAAGCAAAATTTTTGATTTTTTGACGAACCAATATCTTAGAACTTGCGATGATTTAATTGAATTCGGATTTATTGAAATAGACGAAGCAAGGCGGCACTTCGAATGCATAATCCAAGTGTTTGAACTGCAGATAAGATACTTTTTAAACTATAGCGATGGAAATGAATACTCAAAAAATCTCGTTAGACACAATCGAAACAAAATCAATCAATGGCGCAGCACATACAATAAGTGTAAGTAAATATACTTCACGCGGCCCTAAATTCTGAAAATTTCCGAATTATAAAAATTTGTGCTACTGAATCGTAAGCGGTGAACGGGGCCTGAATTATTTTTAGCCGCGCCTGTGAGATTGTTGATTTTCAATCTCGGCAATGGCGGATTTATGAATTTAAAATTTGA
>JAYTOT010000088.1:0-1037 GCA_043747645.1 Pseudomonadota bacterium
ATTGAGATTTCCAAAAAAAAACGGACCCCAATGGGAGTCCAAATGGTCGTATTCGACCTACTCAGTCAAAAGACTTTTGCAGAAACACCCGATTTTTTGTCGGAGGGTTCCAGCTTAGAGCAAGAATGGGACAACGCCACCATTACTGTAACCCACCCGCCGTTCCCGCAGCAAGACCAAAATCTGCACCACACGCCAAATTTCATCAAGTATTTGCTCCCACACCAAATATTTCGTTTTCGAACAACTCAGCCCCAAACAATCCGTTGCAGTCACAATCCCAAAAAAATCTCACAAAACTCCCACTTCTAGCCGATTTTTAATGTTAGGAGCACAAAATGAGCGTAAATTATTCACCCAGATCGGCATACAAAACCATGTGGTTATTTGTGTTTTTCGACCTCCCAACGCTCACGCGCGAGCAGCGCAAAGAGCACACAAAATTCAGAAAACTACTCGAAAAAACAGGCTTTAGCAGAGCACAATTTTCGGTGTATTTAAAATTTTTCTCCAGTGAAGATGCATCGCTCTCAATTCAAAAACACATTAAAAATAAACTCCCCGAAATGGGCAACATTCGCCTTTTATTGGTCACGGACCGTCAATTCGGCAAAATGGAGGTCATTGCAGCCCGCACCAAAGTGCCCGTAGAACAACCCCTGCCTCAGGTTCTACTCTTCTAAACTTTTTGCATTCTACATCTCATTGACCTTAATTCCTGTGATAGCATGATGAATCTCAGGAGGCATTCAATGACCGCAGCAAAAAAAATAAGCGCTATTACTATAGAAGAATTTGAAAAACTCTATCAAAATACCCGTTGTGAATTTCACAACGGAGAAATTTGGTCACAAATGGGGCCAGCTGAAAACACAAAAATGGCACAATCAGTGCCAGACCACAGCTATTTGCAGTTTTGCATTGGCAAAGAATTGGGCAATTTATTTCACCGCACCGGCGGACCCAAAGGCCCAGGTGGATGGTGGTTTTTCGATGAAGTAGCCGTCAAATATGGTCAGAACAGTTTATTTTTGCAC
>JAYTOT010000089.1:0-20229 GCA_043747645.1 Pseudomonadota bacterium
CGCCAAGTCCGTGCCCGTGGAGCATGATTACTTCTGCTTTTTTTTGTATCGTTATGCGAAAATCTGAGAATCGAATTCGTCTCACTTCATCAAGCACACCATCTGCGAAATATAAGGAAATTGTCACTTTTGAATCCTCTAGTTTTTGGATTCTGTAACATATTTTTTGATGAATCGGAAATTTTCAGAATTTCAGGCCGCGTGAAGTATATTTATGAGTTTTTTAAATCATCAGTTGAAAAATTTTTCAAACAAAAAAGTGCAGGTCTTTTTGCTTTTATCTATTGTTCAGGCAGTAACCGGATGTTCCAAAGAAAGGGAAGTTGGCTACTACAACGGATTCAAAGGATTTACGTGTGCAGAGAAAGTTAAGTTTAAAGATACTGCTGAATTTCATTCTTTGACTCTTGACTTTAATTGGGGCCAGGAGCGGAACAAAGCTGGTGACCTTGCCCCAGAAGCCGTTAAGTGCAAATTATTAGTTACAAAAATCGATCAAACACCCGAAAATTTGGCTAAAAAATCGCCCGATGCCCACCAACTTAAAGTTGAAGCGAATGGCACAACCAAGAAAAATGAAAGCGGAAACACAATTGCTGAATGTAGTTTGGCGCTTCCAGAAATGAAAAGCACTTTCAATTTTTCGCTAGACGGTGGTCTTAAAGTAGGAAAACTCGAAGCACTGACAGATTTGCAAGTGACTTCTCCCATAACCGCTGAGAAAACTTTTACAATTGATTGCTTAGAAATAGATCGACCTGGGTCAAAAATAACGCAACATTAAAATTTTGATTTATCTCCAGAAACTAAACTATCCAAGTTTGAAAAATTATTTCAAATGAGTAACATGGGTTATCTTTTTGGCGTATTCAGCTGGCGTGATGTTATATAGTTTACAACAATTAGAGTTGTAAACTATATTTTTGTCAAAAAGGATTGAAAATGAGAAAATATTTACCGGTTTTTTTTCTACTGTTTTGCAGTTGTCAGCTTTTCAATCAAGCTAAAATAAAATCAGAGCCCAAAATAGCTCTAAATAATTATAAAATTAGCGCGGAAATGGAAATTTTAAAACCAATAAACGTGGAATCTTTGACAACGGATTGGCAGGTTGGAAAGGTTTTGAGCGAGAATTCAGACACAGCACGAATTCAGGTTGAAATAGATCCTGTTTTTGACCAAATGCGGGGCTTAATTCCGAATCCAAACTGGCGATCGGAATACTTTAACAATTCTGAACTCGCAAATTATTTAAAGCCTGGTATTACAACAAACTGGGACTATTCCATGAAAAAGCAGCTCATAATTGAGCTTGCAAAAGATGGAATAGACGTAACTGCGCTTGATGATATTGAACTGGTTCGTAAAGTAAGTTCATGGATATTTGGTGGCAAGAATTTTCATTTTAAAGATTTTTTTATATCATTTGACCTTGAATTTAAAGATGGAAATCCGGTTGTAATTCAAAAATTAATGCCAAATTTTGAAAATGAGAAATCAAAAAATGGAGTAACAACAAATGAAAAAGCTTTTGCCATTGGGGTTTTCGGAAAATCTATGTTTGAATCCAAATTATTTGGAAATTGTACTTCTTCTGCAACGCTTCAAGCCACTATAATGAAAGCATTGGGAATCCCATCCCGTCTTGTTTTGAGCGTGCCATTGGCTGACGCAAATGAAAGACAACAAATTAATTTAGTCGCAAATTCTCTGCATCAATTTGAATTGCGAAAGTCAATATTGAGCGGACTGATAAATGGCGCTAATTCTTGGTCGAGTCATACATTTAATGAGGTTTATGTCGGTAATAAATGGGTTTGACTCAATTATCAAAATTTAGGACAAAAACCTAGCGATTCTAGAATGCTAGGGTTGATGGTGCAAGTTAACAGATTTGCAGACTGGGCGGATGCCAATTTAGGAAATTCATGGGGAATTCATGGGCACGGGGTCGAAAAAAAAGGTGGGTTGAGAACAGTAAATCCTTATACAGCGATTAGTATAATAGATAATTCCGATGTTTTAACCTCAATCAATAACCCTGCGATTCCAAATTTTGAATATGGATCAATGCAATTGTTGAATGCAATGTCTTCTGATAGTGCAGCTTTGCCAAAGTCAGTTTCTTTAGCGGAAAACGACTTTTTTGTTGGTTTTGAACATGGGAATTCTGTTCCAGAATATTTATCTTTAGCTTTATTCCGTGCAAGAACTTCGCGAAAATTTGTGTTGAAATCTCCGGGGCGTTCAGATGTCATTTATTAATGAATCTGGAAGTTGGATAGATACAAATGCCATCGGACTTCGGTTTTCTGCTTCTGAAAAGTTAGTTCCAGGAGCTAATTACGAACTCGTTTCTACCGCATCCCAAGATGATTTGCCTTGGATTATTGGAAAAGACTTAGTTTTTCGAGCGCCCCAAGATGTCTCAAAATGTCTCCGCAGCAACTCTACATCACCAAAAAATGTATTCTTAAAAATGGCAACAGTTAAAAGAGCACGTATCGCTACTTTAGGAGATATAAAAAGCTGCAAACCTAACATAGTGTGCATTATTTTGGAACTGGAAGAAGAATTTAGAGATCCAAATATTGTGTTCGATTTCGTTAGTAAAGTAACACTAGATTTTGGCCTCGTGTCGGCAAGTGGTGAAACTTTGAATGGCAAATTAGACGGGCTAACGAGTGTGAATGGCTGGAAAACGTTGGACTTACGATCTCCCTTGATGAAGCTTCGTCAAAGGCCTTTGTTGAGGGCAAAAATTATGAAATAAAATACAGAGGCTTGCTGAAACAAGGTGAACTGAGCTGGAAATTTCCAGACAAATTAATTCTAGAAGATTAATGTTTTTATTGACCCACATTAAAATTTCATTTTGACAGTTTTATCTGCTGAAGTGAATAGAATCGAACTCGTTGCCTCGTCAGCGCAAATTTGGCGCCTCGCGTTGCACCGTTTTGTGGTCTGGTTATGATTGACTGGGGTCGTGCAATGAAAGCTGAGGAAGAGCTCGTCAGGCCTTTAACGCACCCGGAGAATTGCCATGCAAAAAAATTCAGAAGAAATAGTAGGTATGGTCAGTTCACGTTTGCGTGAATGGGTGCATGAAGTGAACAATGCGCTTTTTATTACCAAAGGTTTTTTAGAAGAAGTGCAAACAGAAATTCAAGATAAAAACTATACAAAGCCAGAGTTTGATCATGAAAATTTAACCGACATGATGGAAACAATTGGGCGGAGCGTAGAACGCATTGATACAAATTTACAAAAGCTCAGAAAATTCGCCAAAGAAGAGATTTTTGAATTGAGCGGAGTGCCAAAGTCTTAAATGTAACAATAAAATTGACCGTCTGACCAGCTTTTTTGTATTCCCCTTGAATACTAAAAAGTTAAGCTGGCAGAGAGTTCGGACTCCGCCAGCTTCGTCGTCCCTCGGTGGAGGGAAAGTGATAGGACATTTTGAGAAGATAAGATGAATGAGGCTGGAGTTCAAAAGGTAGGCCCGATGCACATTCGGCAGGCGAAATAAACATCCGAACGATGCCCACTTCGGGGAATTCCGTAATTTTTTTAAGGACTCCTATTCTCATCGTTAACACGCATTGTACTGGTGCGCAAGAACTTCTCTTTGCAATTTTCATAAAATTATGTTTAGCCGATTGGCCAAAAGTACTAAAATTGTAAAGTTTTTAGGTGGTATGGGCTTCGAAAGGACATCTCAGTCTGACAATTTTTAAAATTGCGGAGTGGTGCGAGCACCTACGGAAACTTCGCGTGTGCTCTTTAAAACTACGGCCAAAATGCTGGTGTCGTTAACTTCAATCACGCGGGCTCTGGCGACTTTTATTCCGTCTAGCCCGTCGCCGCTGAATGAAATGGGCGAACCTGGGGGCATAAATAAATCAAAATCGTCGCCGGCCTTGGCTCCGCCGTTGTTCTTTAAAAACACGGCTTGCCCTTGCGCTGCATGAAAAACAGGGAGGTCGAGCACGGCTATAACTTCCGAATCCATGTTGGCGAGTTTTTCTTGCGGCTTGAGCTGCACTATGTGCGTGAGGGGTCGAAATGGAATAATAATGTCTCCTGCCGAAATGCCGTGTGTCGTATTTAACACAGCTAAAGTAACTATGCCGTTTTTATTAATGTGCGATACACCCACGGTTCCTCCATAAATATAAACGCTTCCTGGGTCTGAAGGTTTGCCTGAAGGGTCGGTTATATCTTCGTATTTGCGCACTACTAAAAATTTTTCGCCTAAGCGGGGCTCGTTAGAAAACTGTGCGTATGTCGATTGGCCTGGTAGCGAAATAAGTGGGCTGCTTTCAAGTTCGGCAATTTCGCCTTTTTTATCGAGTGAAGATGAACTGATAAATCCAGGAACATTGAACAAGAAATCTTCTGCAATTTGATATTGACGCATAGAGAAAATGGTAGGGTCGCTTGGCAGCTCTCGTGGGTCTAAAATATTACCATCGCGTTTCCGCCAATTTTCGGCCAGCGCATTTCCCGATCTTATTGCTAAGTCATTTTCAAATCCTATTGGC
Source organism: Pseudomonadota bacterium (assembly GCA_043747645.1). GTDB lineage: Bacteria > Bdellovibrionota_B > Oligoflexia > Silvanigrellales > Silvanigrellaceae > JAYTOT01. Next base: position 4,545 of record JAYTOT010000089.1, read on the forward strand.
ATTACCCCGTCTAATTCGTCTTTAATTGCAAGTGCAGGGGCCTCAGTTCCGTTGCTCGGGTAAAATAGTAATTTCATTCCAGGATAAATTAAATTCGGATTTTTAATTGAGCTATTGAGTGACCATAATTTTGGCCACCAAGCGGCATCGTCTAATAATTGATCAGAAATGTCCCAAAGTGTATCGCCATGTTGAACGATATATTCTTCTGGTGCCACTCCGGGTGCAATATTTTTAAGAGTTTTAATTGCTTTAAGAGCAGCTTCTGTTTCGGCTGCGGTGAGGAATTTACCACCTTTTTGGGTTGCCAAAATAACTGCTTTCTTCGATTTTAAACCGCTTTCGTCGCTTGCAGCATTAGTGACGTCCCATTTTTCATCTGGTTTTACCACGGGAGGATGAAACACTGGTCCTGGTTTTTGCGGAGGAGGTACGGAATTTCCAAACTTTGAATTATTTTGAGGAACATTTAAACTCTTGTTTGACTTAGCAGAATTTTGAGCGCCAAAGTCACTTTTTATCGAATTATTGCTCCAGGGATTTTTGTTTTGTGGACTATTTTGGATGGCATTTGGGGGCGCCTCTAGCGGAATAGGTGGGGTTTTCTTTCCAGCATCGGGGTTGCTGGTTATTAAATTTGATTCTGAACCACCATTGAGAGAACCGCCATTGAGTGCTTGATTTAAACTTCCATTGGCGCCAGAATTTACTAGGCCTGCTCCACCGTTTAAAGGAATACCGCCGTTTGCGGGGGGAGTTCCAGTTCCATTCACTGGTGTGTTAGCGCTCAAGCTAGCGGAGGGAGCGCCAGAATTATTTACGAGTCGTTTGCCACTTGTATTTACCGGTGCTGTGCTTTCCTGCATGTCTTCTGGCAAATCGCTTTGCGCCATGCTCTTGTGGTAAAGTAACAGGCTTGGAATTAAAGGCAACAGAGCACATTTATTTTTGAATTTACTAGTGTAAAATAACCTCATTGAGAGTCTCTCATATGTGCTAATGCACTGCGGGCTTCTTGAGCATAACGCGTTTGTGGCCCCAGTGCGATGACTTCTTTATAAACAATTAAAGCTCTTTCGCGGGCGCCTGCTTTTTCTTGCGCTTGGGCTTCAATCATTTTTCCCTTTAAATATTCTGGTGAATTAGGGAATTTGGCATAAAAGTTTCGCAAAATAGGAAACACATTGTCGGGTTGTCCTAGTTTCATCCAGCATTGCGCTAATAGTACGAGACCCGAGCCTCCATCGCGTTGATTGGGGAATTGTTTTTGCAAAGTACTTAAGGTAACAATTGCCTCGCCGTATTGGGCGCGTAAAAATAAATTCTGTGCTTCTGCCAGTAAAAATTCTGGGTTACCTTGTGCATTTGCTTCTTGCTCGTTGTATATCTGACTCGGAATTTCGAGGGGTTTGTCAGAGTCTTTCGGAAGATCTATTGCTGATTTTCCTGCAGATTCCGCATCGTTTTCTTCTTCGTCTTCATCGGTATTTTCTTGCTCTTGTTTTTGAGATTTAAATTTATTGGTATCGTTTTTTGCAATTTTCCTTAAAAATGGACTTCCAATATTAGGTTCATGAGACTCATAAATCCCAGACCGATTGCCGCGTCCCCAAACTTCTATTTTTCTTTTTTGGGTGAAAAAATCTTCGCGTAAGCTTTGGAGCTCTGCTTGTAAGCGGCCAATGTTTTCGTGAAGAATGCGGTTTTCTTCGTTCATTTTTCTAACTTGATCTTGCAAACTTTTTACAGGTGCTGCCAAATCGGGTGCCGGTTTTGGCGTTGAGTCGGGGCTAGAGCCAAAGAGTTGTGAAATGCTCGCACATCCTGATAAAAGGCTCAGGGCCATGCCAGGAGCGATGAATATTAATTTGCGGTGCGGCTTTGGCATTTGTAATTCCCCTATGAGTGGGCCCGATTCCGAAGTTTCACACTCTAGTGTAGCGTTGTGTGCTACCTGAGTGCGCGGCAAATTCGTGCCCGTCAGACCACAAATGAAATGGGCAAAAGGAGCTCCTGTGATCGTTCAAAAACCGTGTGTTTTAGTAACTGGTGCATCGCGAGGCATTGGAGCAGCAATTGTTGATGCAATGTTGCAAAGTGTAGAGTTTGTTTCGTTAGGGCGTACCAAAAGCTCAAAAATATTGAATCACTTGGAGTGGGATCTTTCTGAGCCTCTAAGTGCTGAAAAGTATGAAAATCTCGATAAATTATTGAAGGGCAAAAATGTATTAGGCCTTTTGCATTGTGCTGGCTTGCTGGGTCCTGTGGGTCGACTTGCGGATGCAAAATTGGAGCAAGGTAACAATAAAAATTTAACGCAAGCCGAAAAATTTTCTCAAAATTTTAATGCCACAATGCATGTGAACGCTTTAGCTATTGTGCCGTTGGTTGAATATTTATTGCCGTATTTTAAAAAATATCCAAAGCACGAAAACGCTTTGGGGCAGCCCTTTATTTTTCATTTGTCAAGCGGTGCTGCAATTAATGCCTATGCGGGGCTTGATGCTTATTGTGCCTCCAAGGCCGCTGCATTTATGCATTTTAAAACTTTGGCAGCCAATATTGAAGCGACTGAATTAACCTGTTTATCGGTGGCACCCGGAACCATCATGACCGACATGATGTCGCAAATATTAGGCAGTTCGGAGCAAGCATTACCAGCTGTTCCGCATTTTAAATCCCTGCAGGCTGATGGTTTGTTGGTTGCGCCAGAGCAGAGTGGCGCACAAATTGCGCAGTTTTTGCGAGCAAAGGCTGAATTATTGCGAACATTTCATGGTCAATGGCACGATTTTAGAAAATTTAAATGAACCAATCTTGTTCAATTTGCCAGAGTCTTGACTTCCCTCGGCGCTTACCTTAACAACTTGGGAGCGTTTTTTGGAGAAAGAAGTGTTTTTGAGATTGGAGTCTCTATGCAGTGTCTCTCGGTTTTAACGTGCTCTTTAGCACACCGCAAATCTGCAAGTGCTCCTCGCAATCGCTTTTTTCTGAAATTATATTTTTAATCACCCCGCATTTGCGGGGTTTTTTTTTGGGAGATTTGTCATGCGTGATTACGTAAAGGTTTCTTCTTATGAAGGCCGCAAAGGTGAGATTCGACGTGTGGTTCTTCTTTATTCCGGTGGCCTCGATACATCTGTGATGTTGAAGTGGATTCAGGATGAATACCAAGCAGAAGTCATTGCACTTACTATCGACATTGGGCAGCAGGCCGATGATTTAAATGCGATTCGCGAAAAAGCACTCAAGCTGGGTGCGGTAAAAGCTTATGTTATTGACGCTAAAAAAGAATTTGCGTACCATTATTTAGCTAAGGGAATTAAAGCTAATGCGCGTTACCAAGGCGATTATCACTTGGCAACTCCACTTGGTAGGCCACTTTTGGCAAAAATTGCTGTAGACATTGCCCGGGAAGAATCGTGCGATTGCATTGCACATGGTTGCACTGGCAAAGGCAACGACCAAGTGCGCATTGAAGGCACAATATTAACTTTAGCTCCCGAAATGAAGGTCATTGCACCAGTGCGTGAATGGGGTATGGGCCGTGATGAAGAATTAGAATACGCTCGCATTCATAATATTCCCGTAAAACAAACGGCAGATTGTCCCTATAGCTACGACGATAATATGTGGGGAATATCTGCAGAGGGTGGAGAAATAGAAAACCCAGCTCTCATTCCAAACTTGCCTGCTATTTTGCAAATTTGCAAAACAATCGAAAACACACCACACACGTCTGAGAATATTAAAATTGGTTTTTTAAGAGGTCTTCCTGTTCAGCTTAATGGTGAAGATTTAGATTTGCCTTCTATTATTTTTAAACTCAATGCCCTTGGCGCGGAGCATGGTGTGGGTGTCACGCATCATCTTGAAGACCGCGTTGTGGGTTTAAAAGTGCGTGGAGTGTATGAGGCGCCTGCAGCTTCGCTCATAATAAGAGCGCACGAGACACTCGAAAAATTTGTTTGCACGCGCCAAGAAAATGAATTTAAAGCGCAAATCGATCAAAAATGGGGTTATCTTTGCTACAGCGCATTGTGGCATGAGCCTTTGATGGAAGATTTGAATGCATTTATCGATAAAGTAAACGAAAAGGTAACGGGCGTTGTTACCATGAAGTTATTTAAAGGGCGCGCAGATGCTGTAGCTGTTGACACTCCAAACAGTATATTCGACGAAAAATTGGCAACGTTTATGAAGAGCAATGCATTTAATCAAAATGCATCGGCCGGATTTACCGAAATTTACACCATGCAAATGCGCTTGTCGCAAGAAAAAGAACGTTATGCATTGGTTTCGGTTGGCGGCGCCGCAAACAAGGAAACATTTGCGCCTTTAATTGCGGCATTGCAAAAACAGGGTTACATGATTTTTGCAACATCCGGAACACATGCACACCTTATTAAACACAATATTAAAGCTGTGTTGGTGCATAAAGTGTCTGAAGAAAATATGAAGCCTAATTTAAACGATTTATTGAAACAAAATCGCTTCGATCTCATTGTAAACGTGGCATCGCCCGAAAATAACAACTCCGAAGTGCGTGACGGCAAACAAATCCGCCATTGGAGCGTGTTAAATAATGTTACGTTAATTTCGGAATTCGATGTTTTGCAATCGACTTTAGAACGAATGGCAAAATCGGGTAAGGGAATTTCGGCAAATGCAACGGACGCGCGCAAGCCTGCACTGTTGTAATGCTTCAGATTAAGAAAAAAACTTTAGTCAGAAATTTTTGTTGCGATTTTAAAGAAGGTGCAATGATGTGGAGCCCCCTCAGCGATTTAACTGCACGTTTAAAAGCACAAGGTGGAATGGTAAACGCCCATGCCCATTTCGACAGGGCTTTTTCAGTGACGGCGCAAGATTTTAAAAATACCAACGGAAACGTAAACAGCCATTTGCATGAAAAATGGAAATTAGTTGACGCGTTTAAAAGTGCTGCATCGGAAGAAATTTATTTCGACCATATTACTGCTGCTTTGCGAACTCAGCATGTGCAAGGCGTGTGCACATGTCTTTCTTTTATCGACTGCGATTCTGTCGCAGGAGATAGGGCAATAAATGCGGCGTTGCGGGCAAAAAAATATGCTGCCACCGAATTACACATGAAGTTTATACTGGCGTGCCAAACTTTAAAAGGTGTTATTTCGCCAGAAGCCAGGCATTGGTTTGAAGTCGCTCTAGAGCATGTGCAAATTATTGGCGGGCTTCCTGGTGCAGACAAAGGACACGAAGAAGAGCATTTAGACGTTATTTTAAAAGCAGGACGCGATTTAAACAAACGTGTGCATGTGCATGTGGATCAACTGAATTGTGCCACCGAAAAAGAGACCGAACTCTTAGCGCGTAAAACCATTGCTTGGGGTATGGAAGGTAAAGTAACAGCTGTGCATGGCATAAGTATTGCAGCGCATTCTCAAGCCTACCGCCAAGAACTCTACAAAATTTGTGCCGACGCAGGATTGTCTTTTGTGGCATGCCCTACGGCCTGGATAGACAGCCGGCGGACTGAGGTTTTGGCACCGTCGCACAATGCCGTAACGCCCATCGACGAAATGATTCCCGCAGGCCTTACTGTGGCAATAGGTTCCGACAACATATCTGATTTGTACAAGCCGTTTTGCAATGGCGATATGCTTATCGAATTGCGAGTGTTGCTCGAAAGCACACACTTTTATGATGTCGATGAGCTTGTAAAAGTTGCTACTTTTAATGGATTAAAAGTTTTAGGTCTCGACTGAAGGAGTTTGGTTTAAATGTATGATCCGATGCTTACTTACGAGCAAAATTATGTCGCTGGACCTCAAGCTCGCGTGCAAAAATCGGGTCATTTGCCTCACATTCGTTACCTCGATGCGCCGCGCTTTGAGTTTTTAGGAGTGCCTCTGCATTTGCCATTAGGCATTCCTGCGGGGCCACTTTTAAATGCGAGTTATGTAAATGCAGCACTGAATGCTGGTTTTTGTTTACCCGTTTATAAAACAGTCAGAGCTCTAGAATGGCCGTCGCATCCTAAGCCCAATGTTTTAGAAATTGAATCGCAATGGCCTTCGTTGGTGCAGCAATTGCAACCTCAAAAGGTTGTTGGCCGTGAAATTGATTCGCTCCAAGTTCCGTTTCGCGCGCCACTTTCTATTTCAAATTCCTTTGGGGTGCCAAGCCAAAATCCTGAAATTTGGAAACAAGATTTTGCCAAATGCACTCCACAGGTGGGCTCACAAGTGGTTTTAAGTTTTCAGGGGACGCGGCGCAAAGAAGCAAATACTTTTGACGCTTTTGTAGAAGACACTTGTGGTGCCGCTCTTTGGGCTGCACAAAGTGCGCGCAATTTGAACCAGAAATTTTTAGAAGTGAATTTGAGCTGTCCGAACGAAAAAGGCGAGCCCATTTTTAAAAATATTCCTAAAGCTTTGGCTCTTTTGAACGCACTTAAACAAACACTTTCTCAGTTTTCAGAACTCAAGCTCATTGCAAAAATTGGTGTTCTAAATGATGCCGAGACATTGGCCTTTGTGCGCGGTGGGGTGGGAATCGTAGATGCCATTGCGGCAATTAATACAGTTCCGGCCACAATTATTTCCCCTTCGGGGGAAATTGCTTTAGGATCAGGGGATTCTGTAGGCGGAGTCTGTGGAGCACTCATTTTTGAAGAGGGCATGCAAATGATGCGCCGGTTGGTTGCCGCAAGGCGTGCCAGCGGTTTGAGTTCTCGCGAAATTTCGCTTATTGCCGTGGGTGGAGTGATGGGGGTGCGTGAATTTGCCCTTTACACTGCGGTTGGAGCCGATTTGGTGCAGGCTGCTACAGGAGCCATGTGGAATTTATTATTGGCCCAAGAAATTGCCCGATCGGCGGGGCTGCACTTTGAGGAAGTTGTGAATGAAAAATGATATTGTGCGCGCTCTGTTTGAACATCGTGTTGTAGAAATCAATCTCCAAAACCCCTACCGCCTTGCCAGTGGGCGCGAGTCACCTGTTTATTTCGATTTGCGACGCATTTTTTCGGTGCCAGGGCTGCGCGAAAACGTGATTTCGAGTTGGGCATCGGAACTCACTGAACATTGGAATAAATTACGTGCTACTAATTCAGCATTGCCTCAACTTAAAGAGTGCGTTATTGCCGGTACCGCCACTGCAGGAATTGCACCTGCATTTGGTTTGGCTTCTAAATTAGAATTGCCATTTATGTATGTTCGCGCAAAACCAAAGGGTCATGGTTTGGGCCGTATGATTGAAGGAGTGTGGCCAGGTGGCGAAACTCCCGTGATTATGGTCGACGACATGATAACAACAGGTGGCAGCCTTTTTGAAGCAGCAACCCATGTGACACGTGAATACGGTCGGGTTGTTTTGGCAACAAGTGTCTCGCGTCACGATTTTAATTCGACCCGCACAACGTTCGAAGATCGCCGCATTCCCCTTTGGAGTTTATTTACAACGCGGGAAATTTTTGACACTGCACGCGCCATTGAGGTGTTGGGAGCCACTGAACATCGTGCCATGATGGATTGGCTCGACCGCTCTTGAATTTGATCTTCACTCTTCAATATTTTGTTGAAAGCGTGGGTTCAATCGTTTCTTGAAGCATTGCAAATTGCACGAGCCCAACCGAGGGTGACATATGCGTTGCAGTGCTTTTTTTTCGACTCAATTTATTTCTCGATTCAAAAATGTATCAAATATTATTTTGCTTACAACTTGCGCTGTAGCGGTTGTTGGATTGAATATTTCTTGCAATTCAAAATCCGACGACACAAGTGCCGCGCCCGCTGCGCCAGAACCGGACACCACTTTAACCGGAGACTGGTCCCTTGAAAAATTGGCCTGTGCGGCGGGTTCTCCGGTTGGCGATTTAAACAATATGAATGTTTTACTGGGAATTGGAAAACTTGCTGTCAATTGGAATTTGGAATCAACGACTGCAAAAATAGTTGTTAAAATTGCAGATGCAACCACCACATGTTCTGGCACCTTTTTTTATGAGGCTTTGACCTCCGAAAAAGGCATAGTTAAAATGACACAATCAACTATAATAAGCTCAAAATATGAGGCTATTGGTGGAAATTCGGCTTGCTCAGAGGCAACTTTCTCAAACTATTTAGTATTGTTGACTGATGCAACATGGGCTTATAAAATATCCGGAAAATCCAACGACATCGACCCTAACAATGCTTTATTGAGCTATGGAACATGCGGATCAGACGGAAAAACAAAGCTTATTTTTAAGAAAAAAGAAAAAATAAAATTATGAATATGCAAAATATTACAGCCGCAGAATTTGATCAAAAGTTTTTGAATGCCTTCAAGCTTTTGTGCGCGAGTATTCATAAGAATATGGAAGATTCTGTGATGCAAGTTTTTAGGTGTTCAAATTCTTTTTTGTCCGAAACTGCGCAAAAAGCACTGGAAGACTTTTACAGTTTGTATTCTGACAACGAAAACATGGCCAAACAACGCGATGCAGTCAATCGCAGTGTCGATGAGCTTTTTGAACAAGCTAAGTCTCAATTGGCGCAAGTTCAAGACGTAGCCAATGCCGAAATTATATTAACAGAAGACGCAGAGCTCAATTCAAAGCGCTTAGGAATGTCGGCTATTCAAAAGCAACTGGAAACTCTTATTACATTAGATGCTGGAATCAGAGAACGGCTTTTGCCTGCACTCATGTCTATGCAATTTGAAGATGCTGTCACTCAGACTCTCAATCGGGTGGGGCAGATTTGGGAAAAACTCATTTACCATGTGGGAGCAATTGAAAACCCTGATTTTACCGATGCCGATCGTGCTGCAATGTGTGCTGACCTCAAAGAATACATACGACATAAAGTTGTGGCTTCTACAGAAATTAATGCATTTTACCGCAGTGTGCTCAAAGAATCGCCGCCACCGGATAATATTTTGGTGAAAGAATCTTGGTTGTCTAATTTAATATAGGGAGTTTTATGCGCCACAACGAAACTGTGACTATGTTAAACAACATGATCGATTTTACACAAGATGTTTTTGGAAATTGCATACTTGATGCAGAGCGCTCTGTGGAAACCTTGGCAAATATTATTAATATTATTTTTGCAGATGTTACTAGAGTTTCTAAAATGTCTGACGAAGCCTTGCAGGCCTTGCAAAAATTGCAACGTGTTCTTAAAAAAAATATGGAAGGCGATAAGGGGGAATCTCACACTGATGCCCTACCAGGTTTGCTGCAGGTGCTCAAAAAATTAAGCACTGAAAATATTGATATTCAAGATCATATTATGCCAATTATTGAAGCATTGCAGTTTCAAGACCGTATGCGTCAGCAGCTCGAAAACGCAGGAAAAATGCTATTTGTGTGGCGCACTGCTCGCATGTTGTTTCCTACCGGCGGAATGGAGCCAGAAAAACTTACAGAATTTTGCAATCAGCTTTGCAAATTAACCACAATGCCCGAAGAGCGCAAAGCATTACGCGAAGCAATATTGGGGCAAAATTAAAGCGTGCCTAAGCGTTTGAATTCTTCTGCAAGCAGCACAGCTTCTTTTTCTCGAATAGCTGGTTCTAAATTTTTGAGTGGCAAGCCATTTTTATCTCTGGGCACAATGTTTAAAAGTCCATAGCTGAGGCTTGGAACTTTTTCAAAATACCGAGCCACATACATGCTTGTGGCAATGGGAATGAGTGCCGGCCATTGTTCAAAGTCCAAATTATTCAGCTTAAAATCTGTGACGCGGTTTAAAAATGGAATTCCCCAATTGTGAATTTTGTAGCTTACATTGCTCGAAAAAGCGGGCATAAAGTGAGTCGATATTTTACTATAAACATCGGTGAATTGTATTACCTTTTTAAAGTCCTGAGGGGTTAAATAAAACATTGTAATGGGGCTTCCAGGATTTAAATCATCGTCGAAACCCACAGACATTATTCTAAAAATATCGGAAAATTGTAAAAGGGTAGGTGCATTTTTAGCGCGCAAAAGCCCTTCACGGAGCAGCGACTGCGAGGTAAAATAAAGTGCAGCCGGCGTATTGAGGCGTTTGTTGAGCGAGTTTAAAATGGAATCGCAAATGAGCTGGCCCAATTTATTGTGATGCATTCTTTCTTTTGGAAAATCGTGAATTAAATTTAAAATTGGTGAATTTGGTAAAAAATTTCCTGTTACTTTCAGGGATTCAAGTGCACTGCTCGCTTCTGCTATTTTTTTGAGTGTGCGAGAGTCTGATGCTACAGAATCGTCAATTTTGAGATGCACATCGGAATTTAAAAGGCTTACTTTGTATTTGTTACTTTGGAAGGTTTCGGATTTTTTTAAATTTAAAGGCAAGTCAACATTTAGCTCTAATTTACCAAGCCATTCTCCGTAAGACCCTGCCTGTGCAATAATGCGATTGTCATAAACATAAGTTTCTCGCTGGTGCGTGTGCCCTGCAATGACAATATCGATTTCTGGAACTTTTTGAAGCAGGTTTTTATCTTCTGGCGCGCCGCCATGCAACAAAGCAATAATAATTTGTGCCTTGTTTTTTAATTTTAATTCTTGAGCAACTATGCGCGCATGTTCATAAAACTCGTCTGTGTCTTTTTTCTGTTTTGCATCTTTGAATCCTTTAAAATGTGAATTTTTGCGAGTGCCAGAGCTCACAAGTGCGGCGTCGGGGCCCAAAAATCCGACTATACCTACGCGTAATTCTGCATCGTCCTTTTTAAGGGTGTGTATTTGGCTTCGAGAAATTTGAGAATTTGTGGCAAATATTTCTTTTAAATCTGAGGGGCTTTGGTCGAATTCTATATTTGACGAAACTATGGGAATGTTTAAATTTGCCACATAGGCTTTGCGAAGCATGTGCGCAAAACCAGATTCAAAGGCATCAAATTCATGATTTCCAATGTTAACGGCATCGTATTTTTGGTCAGAAAAAAACTGCAGTTCTGGAGTTAAATTTGTTTTTCCCGATGGTGCAAGGGCATGAAACAAAGTACCAGAAAAAAAATCGCCAGCGTCTAACAGCAAAACTGGCTCATGAAGTGCCGATTTATAGCCTTTTTCGCGAGAAATAACCGATGCCAAGCGGGCGTAGTGCCCCAGCACTGGGTCGCCATCGTTTTGTTGTGGCGTAAAAGCGGCGTCGGGGCCGGTGCCTAAAAAGTGAGAGTGTAAATCGTTTGTGTGCAAAATTGTGAATCGAAACTGCGACGTTGTTATTTTATTTGTTTCTGCAAAACATATGTTTGAAAAAAATAAACAATGTAATATAATAATTCCCAGTTTAATTTTCATGGTGAAACCTTCAAATTGGAATAGGTAAAAATTGCATTTCATATTTTAACAGAATTCGTTAAAAATGGCAGTGGGCATTCAATTTTGCAAATGTAACAAGATAATTAGTGAATTTTTATTCTATTTTCTGAGGTGAGTTAATGGTTTGTGTTAATATAAAATTTCAGAAAAATAGATGTAAATCAGCATTATTTTTAAATATTTCTCTCTTATTAATTGCGCAAAGTTGCAAAAGTAGGGCTTTCAATCAGAATCCGTCGGCAGCGGTTAAGAGTAACAAAAGCAATTGCAGCGACAGCCTCATAAATTTAGAAAAACTCCCGCTCAGAGCAAAATTTGAAGTTGCGTCGGTTGAAAATTGCAGTGCAATTCAAATGGCGGAATCGATGGTAAAACGCCGCGCCGCATTGGGTGTGACAAACGATACGGTTTCAAAAAAAGAATTGTTTAAAGGCTCCGAATTTCTATTTTCACAAAACACTATTCCTATGCTTTTTTTTAAATCGAGTTCTTTAAATTCAATTTTAAAAGATGGATTTTTAAATCAATATCAAACAAATACATCTGCCGGAACCCTCAATTTCGATAAAAGATTCGAAACAGAATCAGCGTTAATGGGGTTAGAATTTTCTGCACAGTCGGACTCTCAAAAGGAGTATTTAAATTTTTTATTGCCGAAATACTCATACCTAGCAATGAAATTTGGTAAAGAAAAAGAAAAGAAATTTTTTATCGATGGCTATAGTGAGCAGTATGGTAATGTGGGTGCAGTGCTTAAACCCGAAGTTATGGCGCGCAGCACATGGACCCTCAGCGATAGTTTGCAATCTTATTTTAGAGCCAAAGAACCTTCGCCTTTTGATAAGGATGTGTTTGCAAAAATCTTTCACATTTACACATTTTTAAAACAGCCTACGGTGGAATTAAAAATGAGCGGTGGTTATATGGAAGCACAAACCTGGGGACCTCTGACAAAAGATGATATTCATTATTTTGTGCTGAGTTCTGGAGCGGCTAAGGATAAACAAACACTTAAAGAATTTTCTGAAACAAAAATACCCTTGTATAAAATAGATTTTAAATATCATTTGCCGAATCAAAAGATAATAAATACCGAAGAAGAAGAAATAAATTTAATAGACCTTGTTGCCATAGAAACGTCAAATTAAATTTCTATGATGCAAACTTAGCCTCAAGCTTTCGAGATATAGAAGTCACAATTGTTGATAGTGGACTCAATATTCATTTCGCATCCAAAGGAGTGATTTCGCTCATGGGAATGCGCATTAACACTGGTAGTGGCATCGATCCGACATTGGTAGACAAGCTCATCGAAGTCGAACGCATGCCCATTAAAAAACTCGAAGATCGCAAACAAAAAGTAACAGAAGAAACAAAACTTTTTCACGATCTCACAACTCGCATCAGTGAATTTGGACAATCATTGCAAAGTCTCCGCAACCGAGGCGACTTTGTGAAGCTTAAATTAGACAGCAGTCACCCCGATATTCTCGATGGCACAGTGGACGGCGCAGCGCTGCCAGGAAGCTACGAAGTTGAAGTGCGCGCCATGGCAAAAACGCATAAATTATTGGCTGAAGGATTTCCGGACAAAGATAAAACTCCTATTGGTTTTGGATATATGTCTATCACTCTTGATGATGGCAAAACGTTTGATATTGATATTGACCCCGATGCCAGCACGCTGCAGGATGTTGCGACACAAATAAATGAAGTAAAAGCTGGTGCTAAAGCGGTTATTATTAATACTAAAGAAAACTTAGAAAAACCTGGCGATGAAAATTTTAGACTGTTGGTGATATCAGAGAAATCGGGTAAAGAGGCGCGAGTTTCTATTGACCCAGATACAACATATTTGGAATTTAAAGAGCAAATTACCGGTCGAAATTTAGAAATGCTTTTTGAAGATGTTCCAGTTTACGACGAAGACAATTCCGTAGAGTCCTTAATGCCAGGATTGGTATTGAATGCCAAACGCGCAGAGCCTGGCACTAAAGTAACAGTAAAAATAGATTACGATGTCGACACAACACTTGGTAATATTTCTAAATTTGTGGAAGGCTATAACAAAGTCAATGAGTTTATCGAAAAACAATTTGCCCTCGACCCCAACACCAATAAAATGGGCCCCCTTGCGCGCGACAATACTTTGCGCACTCTCAGCCGAAATTTAAAAGGAGCTTTGCAATACGCAAATTATAACAATGGTAAATTCAGAACCTTAGCTGACATTGGCATCACTTCCGACTCAAAATCTGGTGCACTTAAATTTGACGCATCTAAAGCTAAGCAAGCACTTGCCGAAGACTATATGGGCGTTGCGAATTTATTTGTTCAATCAGACCAGTCACCCGGATTGGGTGCGTCGATGTCAGATAAGGTGCGTGGTTTGCAGAATTCTGAAAGCGGGGTCATTGCCTCGAAAGACAGAGAATACAAACGCATGTTGGCCAATTTTGACGAAGACATTGGTAAAAAAGAACGAATAGCCGCACAGCGCGCCGAGGGAATCAAGCGTCGGTTTGCAGCATTGGAGCAAACGGTTTCGGGATTAAATGCCCAGGGCCAAGCAATGCAATCGCGAATGGCGCAAGGTGGTTGATTTTCTCTGTTAGAATTTTTTTGGCCAAAGGGTTTGAAAAGTCGATGCAAAAAAATCCGTTTAAAGCTTACCAGACCACGCAAGTTACAACGGCAAAGCCCGAAAAAATACTATTGATGCTTTATGAAGGAGCCATTAAATTTAATAAAATGGCCATTCAAAAAATGCGCGAAAAAAATATTGCCGAGAAAGGCAAATACATAAGCAAAACATTGGCAATAATTGCCGAACTTATGAACACTCTCGACCACGAAGTGGGAGGCCAGCTGGCCGACGACCTGGAAGGTTTGTACATGTTTATGATGGACAAACTCATTGATGCCAACGTTAAAAACGATGTTGAGTCGTTATTGGTCGTGGAACGACTTATGAAAACTCTTTTAAGCGCCTGGCAAGACGTGGTAGATAATCCTCGCGCCGATGGTGTTCCGAGCCCCGTGTTGCAGCCAGATTTATTTGAAACTTATCATCAGGCCGTAAACGGTGCACAAAATACCAATGGAGTGTCTGCTGCAAAGCGCAGTGCCCCCAATGTAAATAAATCTACAATTGCGCCTCCCATGCGCGTTCCAAATGCAGTGCCTTTAAATACAAATTCGAACAATAATGCCATGGCGTCTGGTGCCAATAATCCACTTAAAATAGTGGTTCCTCCGCGCAAGTGATAAGTTTAAAAATAGGTAATTTTATTTTAAAAGCTGCGACAGGGGCATATTTATGTGGCGATTTAGTTTTAAACTGTTTTTGATGTCGATCTTTTTTCTGCAGAGTTGCGCCTCAGTTTCAAGTTTTAAAGACGGTGAAAATCGAACAATCCATCAGATAAATTGCTATAGTCTTGGAATTGACAGCTGCTACAAGGAAGCACATAAATTGTGCCCAAATGGTTTTGTTGAAAGAAAAAATGAAAATTATTCTTCGGGAATGACATGCCAAAATCAGCTTGGAATTGTTAGATGTAATAATAATAGTGGCGATAAAATTGAAGTTCTTTGTAAATAAGAAAAGTCACACTTTAGATCAATTTAATCGACTAAATTTTATAGCAAATATTGCTTCGGATGATTTAACAATTTATTATTTGCTAGCTAAATCTGGATACATTGACCATATATGCTACCGCACTTCAAGCCTCGACAACTATCAGTCAGCAAAAAATCTAATTTCGACAATTGCTATTTTACTCATTGAAAGCGAGGTCAATGGCAGAAATATTGCAACATATCGTTTAAAAGAAGCTATTATTATAAGCTCCAAAAACAGTATTTGGATCATCGAAATTCCTGCACCCAAAAAAAATTCACATTACGATGAAGGCTTTGAGCATCTTGAAATCGTCAGTCAAGTAGGAATGTGGGCCAGCAGGCGTCAATTCCACGCAACGCAAAACGCACCACGCCTTCCGTTTTAGGAGAAACCAGAACATCTTAAAAGTGTGCAGATTTGGTTTTTAGTCAGGAGAAGCAGATGATCCGACGCACCCGAATTCCAGGACCTATCCAACAGAATTGGAATCTTTCTCAAGGCTCTGCAAGCTCTCCACATGAACGTCGAGCGTTAGGGGCAGTTGCACTTCAGAGCAATGCTTTTGCTTTGCCAAGCGGGCTTGTGGCAAATTACGATCTTTGGCATCCTCAAGCACTCGGTGCTGGCATTTTAAGAAACAACGTCACTTGCCCTGCCGACACCAGTGCTCGCTCTGCATACGATCTTTTTTTAGGGACAACTGCTTCAGTGGAAGCTTCCGATCCGACAATATCCAACGCAAATTCGTTTTCAGAGGCATGTTTACAGTTTTCCGG
>JAYTOT010000090.1:0-20586 GCA_043747645.1 Pseudomonadota bacterium
ATCCAATGAATGTTTCTCGTGAGCAATCTCCATCACATATTTCAGTTGCAATGTGAGTTTCAGCCAATTGGGCAGACCACAATTCACAGGCCGACAAAAGAGTTGAAACTATTTCATTTCTGGACAATTCATTTAGCGGGCGAATATTTAAATGCAGTACACCCGCTTCCTTAAGCATATTAATGCAATTATTAATTTCGTCCAATTGTCTTTGCGATTTCAGAAACAGTATTATTACCTGTTAAAAGAGATCGAATTTCAAGAAAGGAAGACGCATCTTCAGAATTTGTTTCAAAAGTTCCATGACTTACACTAACAAAAGCTTTCTCTGGTTCTTGATCCGAAAAGGACCACAGATTGTGCCTTAATTTTGGGTATTTTATAAAATCTTTCGCTTTCAAATATTCATATTTCATCATAAAGACATCCAATCAAATACTCAAATAACTTGCAATAACAAATATTATTAAAATTAAAGAGTAAAAAATTACGAGTAATCCTATTTGATCGATAAGAAAACTCGCAATTCTTAAACTCTAACGAGACTCAACCGCGAGTATGACGATTGCCATTCTTTGGTTTTTCTGCGATCTTTACTAACTTCATTTTGAACCCTTTCCAAAATTAGATACAACTTATCTATGACCGTCATAGATAAGGAGAAAAATCCTACAAAAAAAAAAACAACTGTCAACAAAATAGAAAAAATATTTTTAAGAGGCAATAAAAAGTTTAAACATCAGTATGAGCAAATTAATTTTCGGTTAAAGTAACGGTTTCAATTCAAATTTCGTGTCGGTCCTACCAAAACCACCGAGAAAGCTCTCGATTTTGAATATTTAAAACAAGTAGACTAGATTATCACGATACTATTCATTCCGGAATAAAGGAAAAATCTATGGATCGATTTTTTAATTCGGAATCTGTATTGCGCCCTTCGTTGACATTTGAAGAACTTCAAAAATAGTTTTCGGACCCGCATCAAGCGAAATATCAGAAAAACCGACGGCACGGTGACCATCGATTGAGTGCGATTTGAAGTGCCTCAATCATTGAGGCATCTGGATGAATTGCTGCTTAAATATGCTCGCTACGATTTAGGTCAAGCTGAAATTATCTGCCCAACATCTTTCAAAATCTTGTTTAATATATCCCCAATAAAACGATTATCAAATAGCAAATAATCGAGGAAATATTTGACTTAAAATCAAACTTCAGCAGAAAATATTGAATCTACTCTAATTCAAAATAATTACCGGTGAGCCTGGAACAGGAAAATCTGTGTCACTCAGACATTTGAATGCACATTTGTTATAAATGCTAGAGATATCTGTTCGAATAATCAGCCGTCCACAAAGTGGGATTCGCGATTTTACAGGGAACTGTCGAAATTGTTCGAAGTGCCATTGAAACAAAACAATCAATTTAGTATCTTCAATGGCCTTTGCAATCAATAGAAAAGCGAAATAAAAGCATCAATGCTAAGGACGGTTTTGCTTATTGACGAAGCTCAGGAAGCTGACTCCGATATATTAAATGAATTACAGTTGCTTTCAAGCATTGAGTGAGATAGCAAAAATATACTTGCAATTGTTTTGGCTGGAGATAACAGGAATTCTGAAAAGCTCCGTCAAAGTGCCCTACTCCCAATGGAGAGTCGCATCCAAATAAAATACCATTTTGGCAAACGACCTCATACTCGATTAGTCCAAATATTAACCGAATCTATTGCTCAAGCAGGAGCTCCTGACCTTATGACTCCCAATTTAATTCAAACAGTTGCAGAGCATGCAATGGGAAATGTGCGCGCTATGATTATGATTGGAGATAAACTTTTAAATAATGCTGCTGAAAGGAAAGCTAGAATACTAGACGAAAATCTCTTTTTTGAAACGATAAAATCAGAGATAAAAAAGAAAAGGCAGGGAAAATAAGAAAGCGGGCTTCGCCCGCTTTCTTATTGCCGTCAGATAAATTGAAAGATGTGCCAACAATTAAAGTGAAAACTCACTGCCGGATTGGAAATTTTCAACGCCACCGACACGGGAGCTTGCGTGCTGAGACTGTCGCAAGGCGCCGCCACTCTTAGTAGAGTTTCTGTGTAAACATGGCCATTCATTCCTCCAGAACTGACGCTTCATATTCCAGCGCCTGACTGAATCGTAAAGACACTATCGAAAGGTACTAATAAAACATCTAAAAATGCTACAAATTGTAGTTTTGTGTCCTGAAATTTTTGACTTTTTAAATTTTATACAAGAGCTCAGAGCAAACTCTAAAAATACGAATTAAAATGTTTTTGAACTCAAATAATGGACAAAAAACAGACTCAAGATATTGGAGGAGACTCCGATACCTTGTACAGATACATGTACAGGAGGGTTTTCCATGACTCAGAAATCAATGTTTAAAACAACCACTAATTCTACAGCACTTCGCGCTAATCTGAAAGAAATGCTAGATTTAGTTAAGGAACCGGGTGATCGGCTTCAATTGCTGCAACGTGAACAACCCATTCGAGTGCTCATAACACAGCAGGAATTTTTGGATTTATTCAGCAAAGCTCAAGCTTACGAAAACTTAGACCCGGAGACCAGCAAGAGAAGTGAGCGAGTCGATGCGTCCGATGCAAACCGAGACAAATCCAAAAAGCTAGCCCATCAGCGCTTTAGGCAAGCTGAGAAAGAAATTCGGGGCGAGGATTGAGGAAATGTTCGGAAAATGTAATGTAGAAATCCATCAAAATCTTGAAAATGCAATTACAGAATCCGGCCTTGCGATCCACAAATAGTTATCGTTGACGCTTGGCTGAATCACTCTAAAATTTAAAAATATCGGCTTCAAGAATAATACTTCCCAAACCGATTTTCTAGAAACGACTGCAAAGTAATATCTTCTTGCTTAATAAATCCCGTTTTTTGCAGTTTTCCCTGAGCATGCATATCCAGAACCGCACACAATCCCGCAGCAGTAGTAACCTGAATTGCTCCCCAATGTTCATCAGCAATGTTTTGATTGTATATTTTCTTAGCATAAGAGCGTTGTTGAAAACGTCCTTTAGACATGCCACTGGCCGTTACAAAAATAAGTACGACATCTTGAACAGTATAAGGCAAAGCTCGTTCAAAAATCTTGCCTAAAGTCTGACGGTCTTCATTCATTTTTAAATCGTTCATCAGAAGCGCAATAATGTCGCGGTGCCCAGGGTAACGGACGCTCTT
Organism: Pseudomonadota bacterium; assembly: GCA_043747645.1. Taxonomy (GTDB): domain Bacteria; phylum Bdellovibrionota_B; class Oligoflexia; order Silvanigrellales; family Silvanigrellaceae; genus JAYTOT01. The sequence continues at coordinate 3,222 of JAYTOT010000090.1, forward strand.
GTAGTCGAGTGAATTCACTTTTCCCGAAAGGGTTTCGGCCAAAGTTCCCAAACCGCCAGAAGTGTTAAATGCCTCATATTCAAGGCCGTCTAGGCTGAATATTTCGTGACCCTCGAGGGGCGCCACAAGTGTGAGTTTGCCATCGCACACAGCTTCGCAAGGGTTTCCGTACTCATTGATGAGTCCTTCGGTGCTCCAAGTTAAATTGTATTTGAGGCGGTTGTGTGGATAAATAGGAAGTGCACCAACGCGCATTTTAACAGAATCGAGCGTGTCGAATTCAGAAGCTAAGCTATTTGCTACAATAGAAATAAAACCAGGAGCTAATCCACATTGAGGAATAAATGCAGATTTGCCTTTTTCAGACAGAGCTTTTACAGCTTTCGTTGTAGCAACGTCTTCGGTTAAATCGAGGTAATGTGCGCCTTTCGCAAGGCAAATTTCAGCTATTAAAACATTGCAGTGGTAAGGTGCGCACGATAAAACATAATCTTGGCCCGAAATCGACTTTTCTAATTCTGCTTTATTTGTAAAATCGGCTTTTTCAGCTTTGGCATTTGCAAGCATTTGCCCGTTTTTACGTTTGAGTGCGTTTTGAGCTTGATTTAAATCAGAATCTATTCCTGTCACTGCGTAATCACCAGAGTCAGCAAGCAAATGACAAACCAATTTTCCAATTTTTCCACAACCAAGGACGGCAACTTTTTTTATCTGTGACATAAATTCAAAAATCTCCTGAGACATCTGCAGTGTTCGATGGAATCATTCCAAAACCATCAAATCACTTTCAGACGGTCAGGGTCAACGACAAATGTGCCAAAGTTTGTCGGTTGGCAGTAAAAAATGATAGGGTTTGGAGAAATTGATACAAACCTGAGAGACAGGAGTTCTTCTCGTGAAACCCATAAGTTCGGACGAAATCCGCACCGAGGAAAAATTTCAAATCCAGCGCCACGGTGCTGAAACTAAACCAGCAGAAGAACCAATGACATCAAGCCGTAGGCCTGTGCATCCTCGCAGCCGACGTATTTCTGAAGAATACCGAGTCAATACTAATTTTAGATACCTCGATTCCATGAGTGCATCAGAGAGATCGGCGCAGGAAAAATTGCAACCTTACGGAATTGGTGTCGATTCAGAAATTGGAAAATTGCGTAAAGTTTTTGTGCATTCTCCAGGTCCTGAAGTGGAATTAATGACTCCAAAAACAGCATCAGAGCTTTTATATAACGACATTATTAATGTAAAACAAGTGCGTGAAGGTCATGCTCAACTCAAAGGAGTATTAGGACTTCAATCTGAAGTTCTAGAGGTGAGCGACTGCCTGGCAGACATACTCTCCAACCAAGAGGCTCGGTTACAATTACTCACTGAAATCACAACTTTTCAAAATTGTCCCGAAATTTTATCTGAGCTCTTGGCCCTCGAATCAATACCACTGGCCCATGCGCTTATTTGCGGTGTTCCTCTCAAACGTAACAGCCTCGAAAACTTTCTTTCTCCGCGTAGTTTTTCTGTGGTGCCATTGCCAAATATGTATTTTATGCGCGACAGCAGTGTTGTTGTTGGAAACAGGCTCGTAACGGGAGGAATGGCTAGCCCAGTGCGCTATGCCGAAGCACTCATTATGCGAAAAATATACGAATTTCATCCGAGCCTTCGTGGGCAAGGAGTTTTATTCGACGCCTGTGCGCGCACCAATGAATCGAATCTTACCCTTGAAGGCGGCGATTTATTAGTCTTGAATCCCGATTTATTATTGCTCGGGATTTCTGAGCGTACCACTGCAAAAGCGGTAGATTGTCTCATTGAATCTTTCACTCAAACAAGACATTTTGACGGGAATAAAACACCTTTTAATGTGATTTGCGTCATGCTTCCTCCCGAACGAAGCACCATTCACTTAGACATGATTTTTACCATAGTAAATAAAGAACAGGCCGTGGTTTATGCGCCATATATATTAGGTCGCGAACGCGCCCGAGTGGTACGAGTTCGCATAAATAGCGAAGGCGAACGCAAATACACCGAAGTCGACGATTTATTATTAGGCTTGCGCAGTGTCGGCGTGCGGATGGATCCCATTTTATGCGGCGGCGATGTTCCTCTCCACCAACAACGCGAACAATGGAACAGTGGTTCAAATCTTTTTTGCTTTGCACCTGGCCGCGCCCTTAGTTACGAAATGCACGAGCACACTTCACGCTCATGCGAAAACGCTGGATTTAAAATCACTCATGCGCGAGACGTTATTAAAAACCCGTCAATATTAGACACTCCTTCTCCTGTGTTAGTCATGCTCGACGGAACAGAATTGGCGCGCGGCGGCGGTGGACCACGCTGCATGACTTGCCCTGTATTGCGGGACCCTGTTTAAATAATCAAATTAAATCTGCATTTTTTTCCGCCAGAGCATTGGCGAATGATGCATTTTCACAACATCAACAATCTTAAAACTGCAACCGATAGGTTCCTGAACATTTACAGCAGGAATTACAAATGAATTTAAGATACCGGATTTCTATTTCATCATTGGTATTATTGGCATTTAGCAATTGCAAAACTCGCCAATTTAATGCCAATTCAAACACCAAAGAATCAGCAGCTTCGGACAATATCACAAAAGGCCATGTGAGCCGGGAACACGATCAATTCTTTTATGAAAATGAACCCCTTGATGGTGGTGGTTTTAGTGAACACCCCATTCACGCTGAACTGCGAAAATCTTGCCAATTTGAATCTCAAGGACCCAAACTAAAATTTGATTCTTACGACGTTATATTCACAAATCCTCAGTGCAACACATACAAATTTAAAAAAAATATTAAGAGTGCATCTGGCAAAGATTTATTAGGCCCGCCTCAAAATGTGTTTTGTACGTTCGACGATTTCAAGCAAAAACCCGATGGCAGTTATCCGCAATTCCCCGCCCAAAATAAACTTGTAGAATGGATTAACGACTCAAATACAAAAGAAGTATTTATGTCTTATTTTTCGTTCTCCAACGGCTCTGTAACTGATGCGCTCTGTAAAGCTGTAAAGGAACGAAACGTAAAAGTTAAAATAGTTATGGATGTGCAGCAAAGCGACGAAAAAGTTCAGAAATTAATGACCGATGCCTGCAAGCCGACCGACGCATCTGCGACACCTATGATTTTAAAAGGTGGACACGAAGGTGGAATTGAATATGCGCATAATAAAGTAACAATAATTAATCCAAATACTCCAAAAGTAAAAATTGCATTTTCAAGCGGAAACATGAGTGCCGGACCTACTCTGCATCATGAAAATTGGCATTTTATTGCCCTTGGTCTCGACACTTACTTTGCCCAAGATCACATGTGCCTTATGAACGCAATTTTAAATGCGAGATCTTCGAAGGCGCAATATTCTGAAAGTATTAAAAACTGTAGAGCCAATATTAAAGCACAAAGAGAATCAGATATTTCAAGCTTTTTTATAACAAGTGAATCAGAATTTGAAACAGAACAATCGAATTTAGGTGGACAAACTTCGAAAAAAGTGAAAAAAGTTCGCTTTGCTGGCGACACGGATTGCGCCAACGAATCCCTCTATTCTTGGCTGAAAAAGAGCGAGAGTATAGACATTGCAGCGCACCGTTTTTCGCACCGTGCACTTTCAGGAACTCTCCGTTACCTTAAAAGCAAACCCAAAACCCGCGTTGTAGCTGACGACGATTTGTGGTGGGCTGGTCAGGGCAACCCTGTTGGCGACAACACCGCAGATGAATTTAATATTTTACAGAATTTAATGAACAACGGCGCCAAAGCAAAATTCATGCAAACCAACGATGAAAGCCACCTTTTGCACCACAATAAATATTTTATTTTTAATACGAAAAATGCAGCGCAAGATGCCGTATGGGCCGGCGCGGGAAACCTCACCAACCAAGCGTTTGAAAATAACTTAGAAAATTTTTATTTTATTCGTATTCCCGCAGTGATAGAAGCTTTTAGGAAGCAATATAATATGGTTTGGAACACTCTAGCCACAGCGCCCGAAGACATGCCAGCTGCCCACGTAGCGGGCACAGAAATTTCTTCAACTGTTGCTCCTGCAGTGCCGCCAAGCAATTCTCCGGCAGGTCAATGATTTAGAAAAAAGTATATCAGGAGCAGCCCTCGGACCTTTGACAGATTGCGATCGCACTGTTTGCAGACAATGAGATAAGCTCTTGCAAAGCTCCGATATTGTTCAATTGCTCGCAGTGCCACTCAAGGATTGTGTCAATCATTCCGATGAGATGTCATGGATTAAAAACTACATATCGGTTTTATACAAAGTTTTTAGATATTAATTTAACAAAGTATGGGTGAATGCATGCTCCGCCGAAGTCGTCTGGGAATCTGTATTTTCACAGTTGTTTCTGCGAGTTACGTCGCAGGTGCGCCCCACACTTTGGCACGCACGGTTGACTATGATCCCGACCCAGTACCCAACATTCAAAAAGAAGACAAAAAAGACGAAAAAACTCCACTTCAATCAATGCCTTCGGTATCAGCACAGCAATTATTGCCCTCAATAAGCGCTTCTCTACCTCTCAAGGGATTCACATTTCGTTCTGAAAATGAAATATTAGATGAATCTGCCATAAAAAAGAACGATGGTTATGAAGAAAATGCGAATAATATTGCGGCATGGATTTCGAGATCAAAAACAGGGACCACGCGCTCTGAAATTTCGGAGCGATGTGAAAAAACATTTGGAAATAGCGCAAGTCCTTTTAAAATTACGAACGCAAATCTTACTTGTGCGCCGTGGATGTTAGAACGCATTGCAATTTTACGGGATTCTAAAAGGCGCGCTGCATTCGTTAAACCCGCTGTACATCCTCATGTTAAAAACGAACAACAATGGGTTACTTTATCAAATCAAAATTTTAGCATTGCATTTGCGCGTCTTGATCCTGCAAACGTAAACGAAATGCTAGCCATGAAAAATATGGCATTAAAAACTCAATTTGATTGCAAATTCACAGGTGCAACTGCGGCTTTTATTGCCCGAGCTGAAACTTTTTTACCCGATGAACGGGCAATGGATAGCATCGAAAAACTGTATCCTGGGGCATTTGCTTGCCTCGAACCCGATATGGATGGATATGAACGCACTCACCAACGTGTCGGAATGTTACGTTTACTTAAAGGTGAAAGTTTAAAAGCAAGACAATCACTACTTTTGGCTTCGAGAGCTGAAGAACCAAAAGAAGACTTTCGTACTCTCTTTTGGTTAGGTGTTATTGATGAAAATGAGCCATTATTATCGCAGGATTTACAGGCTGCGGGCGTCAAAAGAAATTACTGGAAAGAACTTCACGAGAGACATTTATTATCGTTACACTCGGTTTTAGCGGCACATTACCAAGGTCGCGACCCCATGGACATGACTACCAGAGGCTCGGAAATAAAAGTCAATCGTCGCATTGGCGAAGGAGCTTCTGAATTTAATATGGTCGCATTTGTGTTTGAACTTTTAATCGCACGAGGAGACACAACTGCTTTAGCACAATGGAGCCAGTTTGTTTCCCGGACCCTCGAAAATACAGATACCAAAGCCTCTGTTTTTCTTGCACTAGCTCACAATAAAGCGCAAAATTTTAGAGGCTCCATTGCAGCAATCACTCAATTTTTGCGCGACACAAAAAACTCGCAAATTAGCCCAGAATTAATTCAACTCTATTTTCCAAGACCTTATACAGAAGAAATATTAGCAAATTCAAATAATATAGATCCCGTTTTAGTATTTGCGCTTATTCGCCAAGAAAGCGCATTCGAACCACTTGCTCGGTCTAGTGCTGATGCAAGAGGTTTGATGCAAGTATTGCCTGGCACTGCTCGTAAGTTTATTGGATCTCGAGGAGATCTTTACGAACCTTCTGCAAATGTAAAAGCAGGCGTAGGGCATTTGGCAGATTTACTTAAAAAATATAATGGTCGCGTAGAACACGTTCTTGCCGCATATAATGCAGGCGCAAAACATGTTGAAAAATGGAAAGGCCGTTTTCCGTTAGCAAATATTTTGCTGTTTTCAGATTTAATTCCATTTAAAGAGACTAGGACATATGTCTCAATTATTCAGCGTAATGCCTATTGGTATGGTAGGTTTTTAGTTCTCAGTAACGACGATATTGCAAAAACTGTTATTAAAAAAGCTGCCCATGCAAAATGGCGCCCCGAAACAGTGAGTCAGCTTTTGAATGTTGCATGGGCAAAAGACAACCCACCGGCGGCTAAAAGCGCTTTGGCCAGTTTGTATTCATTGGCTGATTTATCTCATTATACTCGAATTGCTGCGACACGAACCAAAGAAAATGATGTTATTTTTCCAATTTACGGCAACAACTTTGAGCCCGAAAAAACCATGACACCAAATTTAAATGAATTGAGTATTACACCGACAAATCGTTAAGTTGTGCCAAGTGTTTGCTAAGTTCGCCCAAAGCAATTCCCTTAGAAACCGCTTCGATATCAGAAGACAAAGACCTATCAACATTCATTGCGCTAGAATATTTACGCACCCAATCGTATGCGAGGCGGACACCAATTCCGCCTTTTACAGGCAAATGAAATTCCAAACCTTGCGCCGCAGCAATCAATTCAATTGCTAAAACATGGCGCACATTTTTAACCACCTGACATAACTTTAATGCTGATGTCATGCCCATACTCACATGATCTTCTTTTTCAGCCGAAGTAGGAATGCTGTCTACACTTGCAGGATGCGAAAGCACTTTATTTTCATTTACAAGCGCTGCTGCAACCACATGAGGAATCATAAATCCAGAATTTAGCCCAGAATCTGGAGCCAAAAACGCCGGCAATCCGCTCATGTGAGGATTCACAAGTTTATCAATTCGCCTTTCAGATATGCCTGCGAGCTCTGAAACAGCAATGCACAAATAATCGAGCACTAATGCCACGGGCTCGCCATGAAAATTTCCACCACTCAATATTTCATCAGATTCAGCAAAGACCAAAGGATTATCTGTGCTAGAATTAGCTTCACGCAGCAACACTTGTAAAACATGCGTAAGAGCATCACGCACAGCACCATGAACTTGCGGTGCGCATCGAATGGAATAGGGATCTTGAACTTTTCCACAGTTTGAATGAGATTGTGCAATAGCATCATCGCGTAATAATGCGCGTAAATAATTTGCCGATTGGGTTTGTCCGGGATGCGGGCGTACATTTTGAATTTCTGCTCTATATGCGGTTGCAGTGCCCCGTGTGGCATCGAGAGTCATTGCTGTTGCTACATCTGCACATTCCACCAATAAAAGCGCTTCGTGGCACTGCAAAAGACCCAGCGCTGTCATGACTTGTGTTCCGTTAATTAAACACAATCCTTCCTTAGCTGCAGGCACCAAAGCTTTTAACCCTTCAGCCGCAAGGGCTGCGGCGGCGCTTGTGCGCACGCCTTTATAAATCACTTCTGACTCACCAATAAGACCCATGGCCAAATGGGCTAAAGGAGCCAAATCACCACATGCGCCGACAGAACCTCGACAGGGAATAACAGGGTGAATGTGACGATTCAAAAATTCGCACATGAGCTGAATGGTCTCAACTTTAACTCCTGAATTCCCCCTCATCATGGTTTGAATGCGCAACGCCAAAATGGCCCGCACTTCTTTTTCTGAAAGAGGATCGCTCACTCCACAAGCATGCGAACGGATTAAATTAAGCTGTAATATTCCAAGTTTTTCTGCAGGTATTTTTATTTCAGATAATGCACCAAAACCAGTATTAATACCATAAAATGATTCGCTACTTTGCAGTCTTCTTTCAATAACTTGACGCGCCGCTTGCACCCTAATGCGAGAGATTTCTGATAACGAAACAGAACACTCCCCTTGCGCAATGCGCACAAGATCGCACAATGTCATTTCATGACCAGACAAAATGACATTTGAATCTTTAACAGCAGCGAATGTTTTTTTTGCTTGATTTTCAATCATAAATCTATTCCTCTTTTCTAAAGTCAGACGGAAAGCTACAATGAAGCTCTCTTCAGCGCAAAAGGATGCACATGGCATTTGATGGACGAAAACTAAAACAACTGCAAAGTAATCAACGCTCCCCTCTCAAGGCTGTGTCATTTATGACACTATGGTCTGGCATGTTTTGGGCACTTCTTAGCATTGTATTTGTAATACTATTCTTTAATTTAAAAACCACCCCAGGAAATGAATTTAAATTGTGGCCAAATGGGAGTTTAATATTTCAATTTATACAAAGCACTTCGTTACTTGTGGGCATTAGTTTTATATTTGGAGTAACAATAAGTTTACCAGCATCCTTTTGCCTTTTATTTACTTTTGAAAATGAATTTGCAATTAGCAGACGAAATCATAATTTGCGCTGGGCTCGCAATGCCTTCAGAAAAAGCGCACCAGGTGTTCTTTTAGGACTAGCGCATTTTACTGTATTAACCTTAAGCTTTGCAGCGGCCCCCAGATTCAGTAGAACTTGGTCCGAGAAACCAAATTTTATTTATCAATGGAGTCAGTTTATTCATAACGTTGTCTTTCTGCCCGTGGACAACAAGGAAAAAGACAAATGGACAAAAGGATTTTCAGTAGAATCAACTCCTCAAAATTTGTTTATTTTTCTCCCGTCTAAATTACTAGCAACAAAAAATCGACTTCCGCAAACCGAAAAATTATTGGGGGAATACAATTCAATTTATCTCGACTCCACTAACATGACTTCTACTCTTAATAGAATTTTGGGTCTTCCCATTCAATTTCAATCCGCAAGTTCGCAAGCGTATCTCACGGAAGCGACAACAGGGTTACTCCCAGATGAAGCATTTGGGCCTCAAATATTTGGCGACAATTACTCTGAGATTCAAAAAAATGTACATTTTTTTCTTGCCCCAGAACATCGTCGCTTGGAACAACAAATTAACAACGAACAACCCATACGAAACGATGCTGCTTTGCTGATTCGCGTGCGACTCGCACAAACTCAAGCCCCATTATTTTTACTTTTTCGACAAGATTTTTTGAGTTTTTTTACAGCAGACTGGAAATGGGAAAAACTTGTAAGCGACGACTTATATTTAATTCAAAAACTTTTTGACATGAAGAAAAAAACGAACAAACCAAGTACTTTTTTGCAACTGACAGAATTGGAAGAACCAGTATCGGCAAACAGATCTACATTTGCACCACTTTCATGGCCACCGTATTTTTTCAACTCAGAAAATCATGAAGATTCAGTCAAACAGCTCGATCATTCTCTTGCAATAGGCCTCAATCAGTTGCTGAAATTACAAGTATCAATTTTTATTCTGCCATACCCCGAAATAACAAACCCCAAATTATTATCACATTTTATTACCAATAAAAAACAATTCAATAACATCATTTTTTCCGATTTATTTCCGCTCAAAATATCAGATTTGAATTTTGCTAATTTATTGAACGGCAAAGAAAATAGTGAATCTTTAGACACCCAAAAACCTCCAAAAAAGATAGGTTTAAAACAATCCTCATGCACAAGTTCCGATGTAGATTTCGATTCTGTTTTAAATTCAGAGTCTCAAATCGAACTCAGCAATATTATTACAATTGACAACGAAAAAGTATTTCGATTTTCATCTGCCTTCAGTTACCTGGTAAATCCGAATATTGAACACGTAGTGCTATGCAGATCTGACAAAATTAATTTTGACCAAAATACCGCTTTTATAATTCGCTTTAATCAGGAGTGGGAAAAATCGCTGATTACACCAGAACATTCTGACAAAAAAAATGCAGATTCTATATTAAATCAAATTTTTAGGTTGCTAAAACCTGGCACTGAACCCCTCGTAAAATACAAAACAAAACAGAAAAACAATCGCATTGTAAAGCAAACACCAATTCGAAAATCAAAGTCAGATGCTACTCCAAAAATAGAACATCCCATACTTGATGTTATTGAAGTTATTCAAATCAAACGGATTGAAACACAAGACAACAAATTGATATTTACCAAATTAGACGCAAATGATTTGCCCCCGTTGGTACTTGGAGATATAGAATCCGAATTTGAATCATACGCACATAACTCCTTAAAATAAGGCTCTCATGCAAAAAAAAACCCGCGCAAATATTGCCCTATTAATAACAACTGGAGCTTGCTCCTTTGTTTTATTTTCGTATTTCACCATTTTAAAATTTCCTTGGCAGACAATCACTTCTGAATTCGGACAAGCAAAAAGCTCTCGATTTATGTCGCCATGGCCTATGGGAGCACTCGAAGAAGAAAAACAAGAGCGAAAAAAATCTAAAAGATACGCGAAACAAGAACAACTTCGTCGCATGAGCATTCAATTGAGAAAAATGGAGTTTTTAAATGTTCCATTGTTCGATCTTTTTCTGGATTCAGGGGTTCAAGTCGATGCTCCGTCGCGAACAGCACCAGTAGCTCTAAAAACTCATATTTCATGGCCTTCCATGAACACACTAAGAGTGGTTGGCGAAGAAAATAAATTAAGACCTGTGTCTTATGTAGTAATACCCAGTGAAAATGGCTCCGAAATACGAGAGGGCATGCTGCTTTCAGCAGGTGACGAACTTCGATTCCCATACCCAGTTGTTAAAAATCGGCGCACAATTCATTTTAATATTTTACCCCTCACTCCAGGAACACTGCGAGGATTTATCGGGCCACATTCTTGGGTTAAGACTTTTAATGAACAAGATATTCATAAACTTCAAACAATTTCTATACCTATAAATGACGCCACAGCCACCAACGCCCGATTTATTGCAGTGTCAGCGAATTTATTTCTACTAAACGCGCATGTGAGTCAGTCCGATAAATCGGGTCGAATTCCAATACAAATCAGCACTGAAAGCAAGCTTTGGCAAGCAAAACCTGAGCGCCTCACAACGCCAATGACTCAATCCAACGACACAACAGATTTAGAAATCGAAGAAGCGGAATCCCCTGAAAAAGAACCACCAAAAGAAACTCCAATTCCAGAAATAAAATACACACCGACGAATAAAGCCACCGAGCAGGTACCTCAAACAGCAACTACCCTAGACATTATGGAAGAACGTGAAAACTCCCAAGTTCTTTCCAACTCTAAAACCACAACTGCACTGGGATATAATTTACTTCTGCTCCAGCTCGACACAATACCCGAAGCTATTTTTACCAACGAAAAATTGTTTGCCAAATTAGCACCAAATTTAGCTGGATTGCTTAAAAATTCCTTCGCCGTGGTTTCAAAATTGAAACTCCCTGCCCTCCAAGACGAACTCTTTAGAAAAACAATCTTAGGCAATGTTTTACAATCGGAATCTGGAAAAAACCTCCATACACTTCAACAAACTATTGAAAACACAAAACAAGACAACCTTTATTTACGTTTCAGAAATTATGGATACCGCTCAGTTGTTGTGGCACCACCCTCAGTATTAGGCCTTAAAAACGAATTATCATACGGAAAAGATATTCCTAAATTAGATGGCAGATGGCTAGATTCGAACGATTGGAAATTTGCGGAACGGCGCAGAGAACTAGACGATCAAAACGAACCCGTGTCTGGATTAGACGCAATTTTTCAAACAAGAAACGCACCGCTTGCTGCGCCACTCACAGACGCTGACTACCAACATTTTTCAAAATTTCTGAAAGCTGTGGTTGAAAATGAGAGCTCCTTGCCCGACTGGAGGGCAAATGAAATCTTTTTACCAGATGGCAGGGACCTTTATTTTGGGCGTACTATAAATTGGTTTCAGAAATGGACTAGCGAGAATTTACAAACTCGATTTTTATGCCACATGTCTCTAGATCTTTCTACATCTGAGCACAAACCAACGCTCAAAGATTTGGCAAAAGTTATAAAATCTGAAAAACTTTCAATACTAACTTCTCAATCTAATATAGAAACTTATGCCAAAATTGCTCTCCTTGACCGCACGGTTGGGCAAATTCTCGATGCACTTACAGCCAGGAGACTTGAACATCGCACTGTCGTAGGAATTATCGCTCCGCACGGATTGCGCCCCTCGGGAACTCCCTTTGGCAGCTTCATTCTAAAAATACCAGGGCTCTTGCCTCGCCTCAATGCCATTAAAGAAGACGTTAGGCTTGAAGACTTCATGGCAACTTTGTCTACATCGGTTGGAGTACCATTTGCCAATAATATTAAAGATTCCATTCACCCAAATGCCGGAAAAATGCTTGAAATACAGGCCATTTCTGCAGAATTAAAAACCGGAACTCAACAAGAAAAAACAGAAACACAAATTCAGCCACAAGAAAAATTGAGTCGCAGACTTAATATAAAACGATATAATATCTCGATTAAAGTAGCACCAGAAGCCTGTGAGCCTTTTGATTGGCGTACTCCATTTCCAATTTTTGGAATCGAATCAAATCAACCTATTTATGAATTTCGCGCTGCAGCAGTGAACAGACTGCGAATTTATCCTTGTGCTTTACCAGCTCAATTTGTTCACATTCATTGGTATCAAAACGAAACCTATCCTTGGGTCGCAACCGAAGAAGGTCCCCAATTGACCAGAAATCCCAATTTATTGGGCGGATTTTTTGAATTGAAGTCAAAAATTGTATCACAGAAGTCTGCTCCTCTTTTTTTATTCGGTCGCAAATCGGCCTCACTAAATTCGGTTCCACTTTTCCTTCATAAAATTAATTCTTCTGAAATAGAAAATCTGGTAGATTATCCTATAGAAGGTAAAGAAAAAGAAATTGAGAGGACATTAGAACTCGTTGCACGCGCAACAAACCCTTCAAAATCAAACCGGACTTTAGTGCATTTTTCTAGCGCCTCAGCCACGCGCTAACAAAAAAACGAAGGCTACTCCGGAGCTTTAAATCATGAGTTTATATGAAAATTAAATTACTGTTGCGAATTGTTTTATTTGTTAGTTTAGGGGCTTTGCTTTGGACTGCTTATCAAAAAGGAAACATGCCAACATTCGATAAATTGTTTCCAACAATATCGAACAAAGAATTGCAGAGCAATGAGAACAACTTGAGTAATAGCTTTAATCGTGAATCTAAACGATTTTTATTTCCTCAAAAATTTGAATTTTTGTTAGATTACCTCTCCCAAGAAAGAGCTGACAAATTTAATGTTAAATTCTTTGCTTCAGTTTTAAACTCACAGGGAATTGAACATAGTTTCGTTAAAAAGACAGTACGAGAAGCTCAAAACAACTCTTTTTCTGAAATTAATGCCTTCAGTGGCGTTTCTAATAAGTATCAAAAAACTGTTTTTCAATTTGCTCTATTTGAGTCAAAAACGAACGCAAATTCAGATTTATTGAAAATGATTTTTTCAATAAAGACCACGCAATCTGCGAATATTTTAACAAATATCATTAGCAAACTAACTTCGTACAACTGGATTAGAAATCTAGAAAACAAACAAAATATAGAATTCAAAAACAAACACAACAAAAAAATTACACTTTCAAGCGCTCAAGAAACGAATTCTTCTGAAACTCAAATATTTGTTGACTATCAGTCTCAAAACTCACTTCCAATCCAATTCGCAAAATTAGTTCAAGATTCAGCAGGCAAAGTGAAATAAAAACAAGACCCCACAGTGAGTTCAGACTTTACCCATATTTTGCAGCCATGAAACTCTACAACTCGCTTACAAATGGCAAGCCCCATTCCATTTCCCGCATAAATATGGCGCATGTGCAAGCGCTCAAAGATCAAAAATATTCTGTCAAAATCTGTCGGTTCTATTCCAATGCCGTTGTCTGCCACACAAAATTCAATTTGATTCTCTTTACGCAGCGCAGAAATTTCAATTTTAACTTGAGATTCGTTCCTAAATTTCAGCGCATTGGAAATCAGATTAGAAAAAAGTTGTCGTAAAAGCTCCGGAAGCCCAATAACGGTAACTTCTGTATTTACCAAATTAATTTTGGCCGATTCAAATTGAAACTGAAAACGAAAATCATCTATAATCTCCGTCAAAAACTTTTGAATTGCGACTGTTTGAAATTCTTTTTGATCTCCTCGAATTCGCGAATAGGACAAAAGATCCTTAATAAAAATTTGCATTCGTAACGCGCCATCAACAGCAAATTTTGTAAATTCGAGAGATTCAGCGTCAAATATATTTTTATTTCTGTCGCTTAAAAGAGTCATATAGCCGGAGATAGCTCGCAATGGCTCATGTAAATCGTGGCTCACAATATAAGCAAATTGCTCTAATTCCTGATTCGACCTCTCTCTAATTTTAATTTCTTGCAATAATTTTTCATTCAAAAACTCTAATTCTTGAGTACGCTTCAACACATTTTCTTCTAGCCATTCATTGTTTTTCTTCAAGATGAGTTCATTTGCCACAAGAGACTCGGCAGCTTTTTTGCTTAAAGTAATATCTCTGCAAACAAGTCTTACTTGTTTTTTTGAAATTGATTCACAGCCAAAAAATGTTGCCGTAATATTTAAATCAATATGTGACCCGAATTTATTTTGAACTTTACATTGAAATTCATAGTCATCCAACCCTTGAAGTAAATGGGTACACAAAAATTGCCAATTTCCAGAATCATCAAAAAATAGTCTAGTTTTCAAATTAGTACCTAATAAATCTTCTTTTGTTTCTCCACAAAAAAAAGCAAAAGATTCATTGCATGCTTCAATGAGTCCAGATTCCAAATCAACCAATAAAAGCCCCTCGGGAAAGCGCGAAAATAGCTCGCGGTATTTTAGTACTGTTTTTTTGAGGTCCAAAGTCGCAACTATTCTCTCATATTGCGATGTAGAAACTGTAAGACCCGTTATGGCAAGGGAACAAACAAAAGCTTGCATTATCATAAGTGATTCGTGAGGTGAGACATTGTGTTTTAAATTGAGTAGAAATGAATTTATACCGGCAGACATTTGAAATGGTGTGAAATGAAACCACATTTCAACAATGGAAATCAATGACAAAAGAGCAACCATAAACGACGAAATCTGAGGTCCAAATCGAATAGAGGAGCATAAAACACCAACAATAATTAAATATGGCAGTGAAGCAACAGAACCATGACTGACCAGCGCGGTAAAAATAAATTTAGAAATTAATACAGTACCTAAAATAACCAATGCCATTTCTGTTTTTCTAGATTCTCCAAAGGAAACTAAATTCTGTTTTCTTAGAAACAGCACCGCTGGAACAAAAATGAGAATAGAAGACAAATCACCCAACCACCAAGTCGACCATGCAGATATGGATATTTCATAAGGAATGTATCCCATGAAAACCTGTATACCAGAGCCTATTGTCGCTGCAATAGCAGCACCAAAAATACTAGAAATTACAAAAACAAACAAATGACGAGTTTGCAAAAAAGGATTTTCTTCTTTTACAAAGTATTTAAGACTCAAAGCCACAACGAGAATCTCTGCCATATTTCCTATTCCGATAGAAAACGAAGCTAATAATCCATTTATATCATACGGTAAATGTAAAAATGCATTCAAAAATGCGCCTAAAAAAATTCCCGGCCACAATTGATACCCGTAAATAATTGCAGCAGCCAAAGCAAATCCAGATGGCGGCCATACAACCGATGCGTTGGTTTTTGGAAGTTGAAATATAAGCCCAAAATGCCCCAATGATGTGTATGCAATAAATACCATAAAAATAAGAACTAGTTTCTTAATTGTCTTCATTTCTTTGAATTTGATCACTTGATGCTCGCTGCAAAAGTTTGATTGAAGAAGTGAATAAGTATATGATCCCTAAGTTTCAAAAGATTTAAATCCCTTGCCATTGTGTTTCCAGTTTTGTCTCTTTCAATGTTTCAGTCAGAGTCTATATTATCATTACGGTTTTAGAGTTGGAAAAGGATTCTTAAAATATGCTAACGACAGAATGCCAAAGGTATACGATATGTCTCGAAGACGACCCTCTCATTCATTTTTTAATTGAATCGTCTTCAGGCATGCCATCTGTTCATTTTCATACCATTGCACAATTCATGAATAAAATAGATTCCCTCAATCCAACTGCTATTTTTATAGACATCCATTTGGCCGATGGTCCTTCTGGTCTTGAAATCATACCCGAGCTTCGCAGACGCTGGGCATTTATTCCTATAATAGTGATTACTGCAGATTCATCGGACGATCTTTTAGCCGATGCACTTGCCTTAGGAGCCGATGATTTTATCCGAAAACCAATTAAACCTCGTGAACTGATGGCCAGATTGCAAACACGCCTTAAAGAACATGCCCGACATTCCGCAACGGCATTTCGAACTATTGCAGACATAAAAATAAACACAATTCACAATGTTATTTCAGGCAATGGTGCCGAACGTTACTTGTCAAAATCGGATATGGCACTGCTGGTGAACTTAATTGATGCCAAGGGCACCCTTGTCACTCGCTCTGCAATGAAACGCTTAGGATGGGGAAACCTTAACGTAACAGAAAAAGCACTAGATCGACGAATTCATCTTATTCGCAGTGCCGTTTATGAAGTCAGCCAAGAATTGCGCATTCGTTCTGTTTATGGCGAAGGTTTTAAATTACAAAGCGTATTTGAATTGAATTCGGAAAAAGTAAATTTAGACAAAGAGTAAATTTATGTATCACTTATTTGAACAAATCAAATCACTAAAAATATTATTAATTGAAGACAGTCTTTCAGATGCGCGCTTGGTTAAAGAATCGCTGAAAGACAAATCTAGCAATCCGTTTCAAATCGAGCTCCACGTAGCCATGGAACTAAATCCGGCCCTTGAGAAATTATCTACCGAGCATTTTGATTTTGTTTTAACAGATCTCAATTTACCAGACTCTATGGGTATCGAGACTTTTAATCGGATTTTTGCAAAGTTTCCAAACATTCCAATTATCATTTTAAGCATCAGTGATTTCGAAGATATTGCAGTAAAAGCACTTTCAATGGGTGCTCAAGACTACGTATTTAAAGACACTCTTTTACAAGGATCTCTTTTACGTTCTATACGTTATGCCTTAGGTAGAGTCCAAATATTGCGGCAAATTCAAGAAACAACTAGGCTTAAGTCCGAATTCATTGCTAACTTAAGTCATGAAATCCGCACTCCATTGAATGGAGTAATTGGGATGACAAATTTGTTGCTCGAAACCCAACTGAATCCTATGCAAAAAGATTTAGCAGAAATAGCTAAAAAATCAGGCGAATTGTTATTGAATATAATAACCGATATTTTGCAGTTATCGAAAATAGAAGCTGGCCTAATGGAAGTTATGACTCGTGAAACAAAACTTTCTGAACTTTTAGAAGATTGCCTCAATACATTTATTCCACAAGCACTCGAAAAAAAGTTATTCATTGTTTGTAATACTCCTCATTTAAATAAGATCAGTTTCTT